>CACCIO010000007.1 GCA_902546085.1 uncultured Pelagibacteraceae bacterium
TTTAAGTGCAATTTTATTTAATTCAGACATTTTAATTTAATGCGGTTATACCAGGAAGGTTTTTACCTTCAAGATATTCTAAAAAAGCTCCACCTGCAGTTGAAACAAAATTAAACTCATTAACAGCATTTAAATTATTTAATAAAGAAACTGTGTCTCCACCACCAACAACTGAAAAAATTTTGTTTGCTTTATTATTTTCAATTATTTTTTTTGCTATTTGAATACTTCCGTAGGCGAAATTTGAATTTTCAAAATATCCTGCGGGCCCATTCCAAAGTATAGTTTTACTGTTATCAATAATTTTTGTTATTTTATCAATAGTTTTTGGACCAATATCTAATATCATTTCATCAGATAATACTTCATTCAACTCTTTATTTTGAGGAGATCCATTTAAATCTTTAGATACAATCACATCTTCAGGACAGATTATTTTACATTTTTCTTTTTTTCGAAAGAGAAATGATTTCTTCAACTATTTTATTACAATTTTTTTCTTTGATTGATTTTCCAATACTATTTCCAAAATATTCTATAAAATTATTAGCCATACCTCCAACAATTATAATATTGTCAAATTTTGGAATTAAATTTTTAATAACATTAATCTTAGTTGAAATTTTAGATCCCCCAATAATACAAGTAATCGGTCTGGTAATTTCAGAAGTTATTTTATTAAGCGCATTCAGTTCTAGGTCTAGCTGTAACCCAGAAAACGAGGGTAAAAATTTTGGAATTTCATAAATCGAGGCATGAAGTCTGTGCGAACAAGAGAAAGCCTCATTTACATATATATCTCCAAGATTTGATAGCTGTTCAGCAAACTTATTGTCATTTTGTTCTTCTTCTGAATAAAATCTAATATTTTCTAAAATAAAAATATCTTCATTGTAGTTATTGAAGAAATTTTTAGTTTTTATTTCTTTAATATTTTCTTTAATAAGTTTTACTTTTTTTCTTAATTTATTTTGCAATTCTTCACAAATTGGTTTTAGGGAGAGCTCTTCAACAATTTTACCTTTTGGTCTTCCAACATGAGATAAAATTATAATTTTAGCTTTTTCTTTAATCAAAAAATTTAATGTAGGAAGAATTTTATCGATTCTTGTTGTGTCTCTTATCTTGTTTCTTTCCAAAGGGACATTCAAATCTAGTCTTAATAATATTTTTTTATTGTTAAGATTTTTTTCATTAATAATACTTCTCATTAAGAGATTTTATGCAAAGTTTCAGTGATATCACACATTCTATTAGAAAAGCCCCACTCATTATCATACCAGGCAGATATTTTACCCATATTACTTCCAACTATATTTGTTAAAGAAGCATCTACTATTGCGGACGCAGGATTATGATTAAAATCTATAGATACTAGTTTTTCATGAGTAATTTCTAATATGTTTTTTAATTTATTTTCTGATGCATGTTCAAAGGCATCATTTATTTTTTTTATACTAATATCTTTTTTTGTACAAAAAACTAATTCAACAAGAGAAACATTAGGAGTGGGCACCCTCATCGCAACACCTTCTAGTTTCCCTTTTAATTTTGGTATTATTTCTCCTATTGCTTTCGAAGCTCCTGTTGAGGTAGGAACTATTGATTGACTGGCTGATCTTGCTCTTCTTGGATCTTTGTGTGAATTATCTAAAATTCTCTGATCACTAGTAAACGCATGAATTGTAGTCATAAAACCTTTTTCAATTTCAAATTGTTCATCAAGAACACTGATTACTGGTGCTAGACAATTGGTTGTGCACGAAGCTGCAGATATTATTTTATCCCCTTTAGTAATTATATTTTCATTAACACCAAATATTATTGTTTTATCAGCATTTTTACATGGAGCAGAAACGATCACCTTTTTTGCACCATTTTCTATATGAGCAAGAAGTTTTTCTTTTGAATTAAATTTTCCAGTACATTCGAAAACATAATCAACATCATATTTTTTCCAATTTATGTCTTCAATTTTCGTTTCTTGAGAAAATGTAATTTTATTTTTATTAATTATTAAATGATTTGTATCATAATCTAAATCAGCGTTAAATTTTCCATGTATAGAGTCATATTTGATTAATTGAGATGTAGTTTCTGAATTTGACCTGTTGTTTATATGATTAATTTTTAAATTAGTATTTTTACTTTCGACAATTAATCTAACAAGCATTCGACCAATCCGTCCCATTCCATTAATTCCAATTTTAATTGTCATTTTATTTATTTAATAATTTTTTAGTGATATTTTTAATTTTTGTACTCTCTAGTCCAAAATATTTAAAAATATCTTTATAGGGTGCACTTTTTCCGAATTCATCAATTCCAAAAGCAATACCGTTAGCACCTACATATTTTTTCCAACAATCGCTTGATCCAGCTTCAATGGATATTTTAAATTTTGTTTCTTCTAAAATTTTATTTTTATAAGATTTTGATTGTAATTCAAAAAGTTCTATACAAGGCATTGATATCACTTTGGAATATATTTTATCTTTGGCTAATTTATGGCTAACCTCTAACGCTAGATTAACTTCAGATCCACTTGCTAATATTGTTAGATTAATTTTTTTGTTTGTTCTTAAAACCTCATAAGCACCTAATGAGCATAAGTTTTTATTTAGGTGTGTCGTTCTTACTGGGTTTAAGTTTTGTCTTGTTAAAGATAGCACGCTAGGTGTTTTTGAGCTTTTTAATGCATGTTCCCAACATTCGATAGTTTCAACTCTGTCTGCAGGTCTGAATACATTTAGGTTAGGTATAGCACGTAAGCCCGAAAGCTGTTCTATAGGTTGATGGGTAGGGCCATCTTCTCCGAGTCCAATAGAGTCATGAGTCATTACATAAATGACTCTTTTTTTCATTAAGGCAGACAATCTGATCGAAGGTTTGCAATAATCAGAAAATATTAAAAAAGTACCTCCATAAGGAATTAGATTACTGTGAAGTGCGATACCATTCATAACCCCACTCATTGCGTGTTCTCTAACTCCGTAGTGAATGTAGTCACCAGTAAAATCTCCAGGTTTAATTATTTTATGGTTTTTAGTTTTTGTATTATTTGATCCTGCTAAATCAGCAGAGCCACCAATTAAATTATTTTTTTGTTTTGTTAATGCATTCAATGTCATTTCTGAACATTTTCTAGTAGCTAAACTTTTTGGCTCCTTTATTGCATTCTCTTTTTCTTTCTTGAGCACCGTAGTAAAGTTATTTTTTAAACTTTGATTAAATTTTATTTTTTTTCTTTTTAATTCTTTGTTCCATTTTTTTTCTAAAATTTCACCTCTTTGGCCAATTTTTCTCCATTCATTTAAAATTTTATTTGGGATATCAAAAGGTTTGGATTTCCAATTTAAGGCTTTTCTTACAAGCTTGATTTCATCTACTCCCAATGGACTTCCATGGGACGATGCTTTTCCTGATTTATTCGGTGAACCATATCCAATCTTTGTTTTACAAGAAATCACAGTAGGTTTTTTAGCTCTTTGAACTTTTTTCAGTGCTTTAAAAATTTCTTTTTCATTATGACCGTTGATAGAAATATAATCCCAACCATATCCCTCAAATCTTTTTTTAAAATTATCTGAAACCGCGAGATTTGTTGGACCATCAATTGAAATTGAATTATTATCAAATAGCATAACTAAATTTTTAAGTTTTAAATGTCCCGCTAAACTCATCGCTTCATGACTTATTCCTTCCATTAAGCATCCATCTCCAGCTAAAACGTAAGTTTTGTGATTAATTAAATCTTTATCTAATTTATTTTTTAAAATTTCTTCAGCTATTGCAAAACCAACTGCATTAGATACACCTTGTCCAAGAGGACCTGTTGTAGTTTCAATACCTGTTTTCGGATGATATTCAGGATGTCCAGCACAAATAGAATTAAGCTGCCTAAATTTTTTAATATTATTAATTGATATACTTTTATATCCAGTTAGGTAAAGCAAAGAATATAAAAGCATAGAACCATGACCAGCAGACAAAACAAATCTATCTCTATTTAACCAATCTGGACTCTTTGGATTAAATCTTAAAAAATTTTTGAATAACACTGTTGCAACATCTGCCATACCCATTGGCATTCCTGGGTGACCTGAATTTGCTTTTTGAACAGCATCAATTGATAAAAATCTGATGCAATTAGCTAAATCGTTGTGTAGTTTGCTCAAAATTATCCTGACTAGACTAAGAAGAATCTATTTAATAATATAAACATATATATATGAATTCTATAAACGAAAAAGAAAAAAAATTAAATATTGCACTAGAGGAATTAAAAAATTTAGATCTAACAAATCCTGAATTACAAAAAAATATCGAAAATTTAAGCACAAAACAAAATCAATTAGAAATTGAAAAAACACAGATTGAAGAAAAATATAAAACGTTACTCGAGGAACATGAAAACCTATCAAAAAAACTTGAGGATTTAAAAAATAAAGAAAAGTTAGAAGAAAGAAAACAAATTGAATTTTCTGAAAAAATTGACGAACTTAATCAAGAAACTGACACACTATTGGATGAAATAGATAAATGGCAAATGTAAGTATAAAATTTAACAATAAAGAGTTTTTGCTCGCTTGCGAAGATGGACAAGAGGAGCATTTGGAAGAACTGTTAATCCAAATTAACAAAAAGTTTAATAATTTAAAAAATGATTTGGGAAATCTAGGTGAAAATAAATTATTATTAATTACAGCTGTAAAAATAATGGATGAATATTACGAAACTAAGAAAAAAGTAGACCAAAAAAAAGAAGAATTAAATGATCTATCAAAAAAATTTAAAGAACTAAAATCTCTAATTTACGATTATAGGGACATAAAAGAATCTGAAATTGAAAAACTAAATCTTGATCATGAAAACTTAAAACAAGAAATTGACGATAATCAAAAAAAATACGAAAATTTAATTGATGAAGCTGCTGATCAAATATCAAATTTTGTAAAAAAAGCAAAATTAGAAAACATTTCAAAGTAGGTCTGTGAGTAAATCTAAGCTAAGAAGTAAAATTTTAAATCTTAGAAAAAAAAATTCGAATAAAAAACTAAGTCTCAATCCTGATAGAATTTATAGATATTTAAAAAAAAATAAAATTAATTTCAAAAATGTAGGAGGGTATTTCCCTTGTAATTATGAGATTGATGACTTGGATATGCTTTATTTTTTAAGAAACAAAAAGGCAAATATTTCCTTACCAATAATTGGAGAAAATAACCAAATGGATTTCTTTGTATGGACAAATAAAGATCCTTTAAAAATTAATAAGTATGGAATTGCTGAGCCAACTTTAGGAAAGAAAATTTACCCAGATATAATATTTGTTCCTTTAGTAGCTTATGATAATGATTTGAATAGATTAGGTTATGGTGGAGGATTTTATGATCGTTATTTAAAAAAAGTATCTAAAATTAAAAAAATATTTAAAATTGGATTAGGATTTTCATACCAGGGGATAAAAAAAATACCTATCAACAAGTATGATAAGAAACTTGATTTAATAATTACCGAGAAAAAAATTATACAATGAGAATTTTATTTTTAGGAGATGTTGTTGGAATTTCAGGATGTTCTAAATTAACAAGTAATTTATTAAATGAAATTGATAAAAACAAAATCGATTTTGTAATTGTAAACGGTGAAAATGCAGCAGTTCAAGGTGTGGGGCTAACTAAAGAAATATGTAAGGATTTTTTTAATTGTGGAGTTGATGTTATCACAACTGGTAATCATGTTTGGGATCAAAAAGAAATTATGGAATTTATTGACAAAGAAGAAAGATTATTAAGACCTAAAAATTTATTTGAACCTGCACCGGGAAAAGGTTTTCAGATTTATAACACAAAGAATGATATTAAAATTGGGGTTCTTAATTTGATGGGCAATGTTTTTATGAAGAAGTGTGATGATGTTTTTGAAGTGTCTCAAAAATTTTTAAAAGAAAATGAAATTAAAAAGGATTTTGATTTACTTGTAGTTGATTTCCATGGAGAAATTACTAGTGAAAAAAATGCTATAGGACATCTATTTGACGGAAAGGCAACCCTTGTAGTTGGGACTCACACTCATATACCAACAAATGATGCCAGAATACTTAGTAATGGAACTGGATATCAAACAGACGCAGGAATGTGTGGAGATTATGACTCAGTGATTGGTATGAATAAAGAAAATTCTTTAAATAGATTTTTCAAAAAGAATTCAGTGAAACACTTTCCTGCTACTGGAGATGCCACTTTATGTGGTGTTATAGTAGATTGTGATATAAAAACAGGATTAGCAATAGATATCAAAAGCTATGTATACGGAGATCAACTAAAAAATATTTAAACATAATGGCAGGACATTCACATTGGGCTGGTATAAAACATAAAAAAGGTAAGGCCGATAAGCAAAGATCAAAGATATTTTCAAAATTATCTAAAGAAATTACTGTTGCAGCAAAACTTGGCGACAAAGATCCAGCAATGAATCCTAGATTAAGATCCGCAGTCCAGGCTGCTAGATCTGCAAATATGCCCAAAGATAACATTGAAAGAGCAATCGATAAATCTTCTGCAGCTACAGGAGCAAATTTTGAAAATTTAAGATATGAGGGATTTGGACCAGAAAAGATTGCTGTTATAGTTGAAACTTTGACAGACAATAAAAATAGGACTGCATCAAATATTAGAACTATTTTTCAAAAAAGTGGTGGAAGCTTAGGA
This sequence comes from uncultured Pelagibacteraceae bacterium, assembly GCA_902546085.1. Taxonomy (GTDB): domain Bacteria; phylum Pseudomonadota; class Alphaproteobacteria; order Pelagibacterales; family Pelagibacteraceae; genus Pelagibacter. The sequence continues at coordinate 6,717 of CACCIO010000007.1, forward strand.
ACCCAAGGTTCCGCCTCTCATAATTTTCAACAATTAGGTATAATTAAAATTGATAAAAAAGAGATATCTGATGAAAAAATTTTAGATTTAGCAATCGAGTCTGGAGCTGATGAATGTTTGTCTTATGATGATTATCATGAAGTTCAATGTCAAATGAGTGAAATATATAATGTTAAAAAAAATTTAGAGAAAATAATTGTGAATTTTATTTCTACGGAAATTGAATGGGTTCCATTAAATAGTGTTGAGGTAAATATCGAAAACAAAGATAGTGTAGAAGATTTTTTAGAAACTCTTGAGGAAGATGATGATGTTCAAAACGTTTATTCAAACGTTAATTTAGGTGGTATTTGATGTTAATTATTGGAATTGATCCAGGAATCTCAGGGTCAATATGCTTTTTTGAGGATGGTATAATAAAAGACGTAATTGAAATGCCAATTATGACAGATGGTAAGAAGAATAAGCGACAAGTAAATGGTGCTCAAATATTTAATGAAATAAGTGAAAGGATAAAGAAATTTGACAAAAAAAATATAAAGGTTGTAATTGAACAAGTTTCGGCAATGCCTGGTCAAGGGGTTACCAGTATGTTTAATTTTGGTCAATCTTTTGGTATTTTAAAAGGGATATGCAGTGCGATGCATTTATCTGTTTATTATGTTAGGCCCGCTAAGTGGAAAAAATATTTTAACCTTATTAATTCAGAAAAAGATGCGAGTAGAACAAGAGCTATTGAAATTTTTCCATATTTTTCATCACAATTGTCAAAAAAGAAAGATAATAACAAGGCAGATGCTATTCTAATAGCGAGTTTTTTCTACGAAACTTATAAAAAAGAGGAATAATCAATTCAAATTAATAGACAAAATCATGACACATTTACGTGTGATGAGTAAGCATGGAAGCAGATATAGCAGCAAAAGCAGTTGAATTGGGAACAAATACTGATTTTTCATTATTCAGTTTATTTTTTAGAGCAGACATAATTGTTAAGTCTGTAATGATAATATTAATTTTGTGCTCAATATATTCTTGGGCTGTAATTATTGAGAAGTTTCGTTTGTTTAAAAAAATAACTAAATCTTCAGAAGAATTTGAGGAAAAATTTTGGAATTCTAAATCTGCTGAAACTTTTTACAATAGTTTACCTAGTAAACTTGAAGATCCAATGTCACTTGTGTTTCAAGATGCTATGGAAGGATTACTTAAAAAAAAATCGAGAACCAATTTAAGTGAAAGAATGAGCGCATCTTTAGAAGCTGGAATTGAAAAACAAATGACAAAAATTGAAAAAGGTTTTACTTTTTTGGCAACAGTAGGCTCAACAGCACCATTTATTGGATTGTTTGGTACTGTTTGGGGAATTATGAATTCTTTTCAATCTATAGCTATTTCAAGAAATACAAGCCTTGCAATCGTTGCGCCAGGAATAGCAGAGGCTTTATTTGCAACTGCGCTTGGTCTATTGGCTGCAATACCTGCTGTAGTGGCATACAATAAATTCAATAATGACTCCAAAAAATATTCAGAAAAATTAGAAAATTTTTCAAAAAGATTTTTAACAATTATTTAAATGGCATTTAAATTAAATCGTTCTTCCAAAGAACCAATGAGTGAAATAAATGTTACTCCCTTTGTGGATGTAATGCTTGTATTATTAATAATTTTTATGGTTACAGCACCATTGTTAACTGTAGGTGTTCAGGTTGATTTACCAGAAAGTTCAGCAGACTCTTTACCAGAAGAAACAGAACCTTTAACACTTTCAATTAATGCAAAAGGTGAAATTTTTATTCAAGAAGCAAAAGTTGAATACGACAATATTATTGCAAAGGTTTTAGCGGTTTCAAAAAATAGAACTGATACCAGAATTTATGTTAGGGGTGATAAAACTATAAATTATGGAAGAGTTTTAGAAATAATGGGATTATTATCAGGATCTGGTTTTACTAAAGTAGCATTGATTTCAGAACCGTATAAACAAAGGTAATTAAAGTGAATAGAAGTTTAATTATTTCTTCTGCTTTACATGCTTTGTTAATTTTCATTACAGCTTTGAGCTTACCTTTTTTGGCAAAGAAACCACTTGATGTTCCACCAATTGTGTCGGTTGAGTTAATTCAAATAGCAGAAAAAACTAATATTCCATTTGCACCTAAGGCAAAAAAAATAATTGAGAAAGTAAAAGAGAAAGAGAAAAAACTTGTTTCAGAGCAGGCTCCACCAAAAAAAGTAGAAAAAACTAAAACAAAAACTGTTCTGGCTCCCGATCAAAATAATAAAAAAATAGAGAATGAAATACCTGAAGCGATTCCACTTCCAGATAAAACATTAAAAAAGGTTGAAACCAAAGAGGAAAAAAAACAAAATCCTGAAAAAGTAGATGATGAAGTTAAACAGGTATCAGAATTTGAAAAAAAAGATTTATTTGATCCAAATAACATTGCTGCTTTAATTGACAAATCAAAAGAAGAGAGCGCTGAAGTTTTAAAAACAAATGACGACATTACTCAAGATCAAGAAAGAAATGTAGAAAATACAGGTCTTACACTAAGCGAAGAGGATGCTCTTAAGGCACAAATATTTGGATGTTGGAGTATTCCATTAGGATTGCCATATAATGAAAATCTCTTAGTAAGAATAAAGCTAAAATTAAAACCTGATGGAACTGTATCAAAAACAGAAATTCTCGACCATGCAAGAATGAATAAACCAGGCCAAGGATTTTACAAAGTTTTAGCAGAAAGTGCTTTGAGAGCTGTCAAGTTATGCCAACCATTAAGAGTTCCAACGACTGGATACGAAAGATGGAAAGAATTACAATTAAATTTTGATGCAAGAGAGATGCTAGAAGGGTAGTATAAATAAAAATGTTTAAAAAAATTTTAAGTTTATTATTAATTTTGTTTCCTATTAACGCTTTTGCTTTAATTGAAGTAGATATAACTAGAGGTAATTTAAATCCTCTTCCTCTGGCAGTTTCTCCTTTATCAATTGATGAAAATTCTAGAAAAGATTTTGAAAAAATTCTCGAAAAAGAAAATATTGGTTCTGAAATATCAAATATTGTTGAAATTAATTTGAGGACTTCGGGATTATTTAATCCTCTTGATAAAAAGGCTTTTTTACAAGCTCCTGATATTGCAAATTTAAAACCAAGATTTGAAGATTGGAATTTAATTAAAGCGCAAGCACTTATAACTGGAAAAGTAAATTATATCGACGGCAAATTAAGAGTAGAGTTTAGGTTATGGGATGTCTTAGCTGCAAAAGAGATGATGGCACTAGCCTTTACTACTGTTCCAACAAACTGGAGAAGAGTAGGTCATATCATTTCAGATAAAGTTTATGAAAGGCTTACAGGTGAAAAAGGATATTTTGATACCAGAATAATTTATGTATCAGAAGAGGGACCTAAAACTCAAAGAATAAAAAAATTAGCTATAATGGATCAAGATGGTGAAAATAATACATTCTTAACTTTAGGAAATGAATTAGTACTAACTCCAAGATTTAATCCAACCAGTCAAATGGTAACTTACTTATCCTATTTTAAAAACATGCCTAGAGTTTATCTCTTAGATATTGAAACTGGTACCCAAGAAGTAGTTGGAGATTTCCCTGGTATGACTTTCGCACCAAGATTTTCACCTGATGGAAAAAAAATTATAATGAGTTTTGCTAAAGATGGAAAGTCTGATATTTACACTATGAATTTAGAAAATAGGATAGTTGAAAAAATTACCAACCATCCGTCAATTGATACATCTCCATCATATTCTCCAGATGGAAAATATATAACATTTAATTCTGATAGAAGTGGTTATCAGCAAATTTATGTAATGAAAAACGATGGTTCTGACGTAAAGAGAATTTCTTTTGGAAATGGTTTGTATGGAACTCCTGTTTGGTCACCAAGGGGTGATTTAATTGCATTTACAAAATTACATAAAGGAAAATTTTATATTGGTGTAATGAGAACTGATGGCAGTGGTGAAAGACTATTGACGGAAAATTATTATCAAGAAGCTCCATCCTGGTCTCCAAATGGTAGAGTACTTATTTTTTATAGAGAAACCAAAACTAACGCTAAAGGAGAGGGCTTTTCCGCAAAATTATGGTCCATAGATTTAACAGGTTACAATGAACGTCAAATTAAGACCCCAACTGATGCATCAGACCCATCATGGTCGTCATTATTAAGTAATTAGTAGATTAATTATTTGAAATTTCTTGATTTTTAGACTTGAAACCTCTATTTACTTGTGAAAAAGTTAAGAAATTGAAATTAGCAGCAAGGAGCAATTTAATGAGATTAAGCAAAATTTTAAAAAACACACTTTTAGTATTAACAGCTTGTTTGGTGTTATCTGCATGTGCAACAAAAAAAGAAATAGAAACAACAGATATAAAAGGTCAAATGCAGGGTGATGTTTATACAGGAACAGACACGGTAGAATATTTAGCTGATGGTGTTCCAGATAGAGTTTTCTTTGCAACAAACGAGTCTATTTTAACAACTGCATCTAGAGAAACTTTAAGAGCTCAAGCAGCTTGGTTAAGAAAAAACCCGAGCATAAATGTAGTGCTTGAAGGTCATGCTGACGAAAGAGGGACTAGAGAATACAACTTAGCACTTGGTGAAAGAAGGGCTAACGCAGCAAAAGATTATCTAATGACGTATGGAGTATCGTCAGACAGAATAACGGTATTAAGTTATGGTAAAGAGAGACCAGTTGACTCTGGTTCTAATCCATTAGCTTGGTCAAAAAACAGAAGATCAGTAACTGTTAAAGCAAATTAATTCTTTTAAACTAAAGACCCTAAATTCATTATTGACTTTAGGGTCTTTTTTTTGCCATTTTTATAACCATAAATCTAAGACACATGAGACTTACAATTAAGTTATTAATTTTAAAAATATCATTTATATTTAATTTAGTATTTATTAATTTTTCTATTGCAGATAATCACAATATCTACGAAATTTTAGAAATTATAAAAAACGATCTTAAAACTCTTGAAAGGGCAGTTTACTCAGGATCAATTGAATTAAAAACAAATAATAATGATAATTCATCAGATCTAAATCAAAATTCTGAAGATGTCTTAACCAGACATTTGTTAAAATTGTCTGAAGTCGAAGATCAGTTTAGAGAACTTACCAATAAATTTGAGGAAATTAATTTTAAATTAGATAAATTATCTACACGTGTTTCCAAAATTCAAGCTGATAATCAAATTAGATTTCAAGACATAGAGTCCAACATTAGTTCTGTAAACATTGGTACTACAGAAAATCAATTAAGCTTAAAGCCAAAAATAGATGAAAATAAAGTTTTACCTGGAAGTTCGCAACCTCAAGATTTAGGAACTATTTCATACAAGGATACTGAAACAAATGAAACTTCACAGCAAATTCAATCTGTTGATACAACAGCTTCAATTGTAACAGAAACCTTTCAGTCTGAAGAAAAAATACTTCCTCAAGACTTAGATGTAGATAAGCAATATGAATTTGCAACAAGCTTTCTAAAAGTTGGAGACTATAGCACAGCAGAAAGAGCATTTAGGGAATTTGTTCTATCTAACCCTGATCATGAGTTAGCCGGTAGTGCACAATATTGGTATGCAGAAACATTCAGAATTAGACAATTATATACTGATGCAGCTTCTGCTTATTTAGAGGGTTACCAAAAATATCCTAAAGGAAAAAAAGCTCCAATAAATCTATTAAAACTTGGAGTATCAATGGTTCAAATTGGCGAAAAAGACCAGGGATGCAAAATGATAAATGGTGTAGAATTACAATATCCTAATGCAAATCAGTCTGTAATACAAAAAGCAAAATATGAGTCCAAAAAATTTGAATGTATCAAACAAGACTCATAAGTTTTTATTAAATAAATTAAAAGATAAACAAACTTCTAAAATTTATAACCAATTTGAAAAAAATCTAAAATTAAATGAGGATTTTATAATTGCAGTTTCTGGTGGACCAGACAGTTTAGCTTTATGTTTTTTATCAAAAATTTATTCGATTAAAAAACATCTAAAAGTAAAATATTTACACGTTGATCATAAACTTCGAAATAATTCAACTATAGAGGCAAAATTTGTAAAATTACTTCTAAAAAAATTGTCTGCTAATCTTGAGATTTTAACTTGGCTTGGCAAAAAACCAAAAAGTAACATTCAATCTGTTGCAAGAGATAAAAGATATGAGCTTATGATCAACAAGGCAAAAAAATTAAAAATAAATAATATTTTATTAGGTCACCATAAGGATGATTTTATAGAGAATTTTTTTATTAGAATTTTAAGAGGTAGTGGTTTAAATGGTATGATATCATTTGATCAAAAAACTAATCTTCACAATATTAATTTAATTAGACCTTTATTAAAATTTTCTAAAGAAAATTTAGAATATATTACAAAAAAAGTTTTTAAAAATTACATCGAAGATCCCTCAAATAAAAACGATGAATTTAAAAGAGTAAAAATTAGAAAATTTATAAAGAACTTAGAATTAGAGGGATTGGATAAAGATAAATTTTATCTTACGATTAAAAATTTAAAATTTGCTAACGAGTCAATTAAATACTTTGTAGAAAAAAATTTAAAAGAAAATTCAACAATTTCAAATATTAATGGGTTTGTTATTTTGAATAAAAATTTTTTTCTTCAGCCAGAGGAAGTAGTTTTTAGGTCTCTCACAGAAGTGCTAAAAACTGTTGGTAAAAAATACTATCCAGTTAGAGGAAAAAAAATTAACAATTTACTTTATCAAATTAAAAATCATAACTCATTAATGGCCACTTTAGGAAACTGTGTAATCAAGAAGGTAAATAACTCAGTAATAGTATCAAAAGAGCGTTAAAGTTGGTATAATAACTGATATTTTGTCACTTGTTAATTTAATAATAATTCTTATTTTAAACGTATGAATTTAAAAAATCTCGCAATGTGGGCAATTATAGTTTTTTTAACTATAGGTCTTTATAACATGTTTAAAAATCCACAGTCTAATGTTAGAGGTGGAAATCAAATAATATTTTCAGATTTTTTAAATTCAGTTGAAAATGGTGAAGTTCTAAAAGTTGAGATTCAGGGTAATAACATCAAAGGTACTTATTCGAATGGAAATTCTTTTTCAACCTATGCTCCTAATGATCCAAACCTTATAGAAAAATTATCTGAAAAAGGCGTTAGTATTTCAGCAGCACCTTTAGATGAAAAAATGCCTTCATTGTTTGGTGTACTATTATCATGGTTTCCCATGTTATTGCTTATTGCAGTATGGATTTTCTTTATGAGACAAATGCAAGGTGGCAAAGGTGGCGCAATGGGATTTGGAAAATCAAAAGCTAAAATGATGAATGAATTAAAAGGAAAAGTTACTTTTAATGATGTTGCTGGTGTTGAGGAAGCTAAAGAAGAAGTAGAGGAAATAGTAGAGTTTTTAAAAGATCCAAAAAAATTTAGTAGGTTGGGTGGTAAAATTCCAAGAGGAGCTTTACTTGTTGGTCCTCCAGGAACAGGTAAAACTTTATTAGCAAGAGCAATTGCGGGTGAAGCAGGAGTTCCATTTTTCACTATTTCAGGTTCTGATTTTGTTGAGATGTTTGTTGGAGTTGGAGCATCTAGAGTAAGAGACATGTTTGAACAAGGTAAAAAAAATTCTCCATGTATTATTTTTATAGATGAGATAGATGCTGTTGGAAGAAGTAGAGGGGCAGGTCTAGGAGGTGGAAATGATGAGAGAGAACAAACTTTAAACCAGTTGTTGGTTGAAATGGATGGTTTTGATACAAACGAAGGTGTTATAATTATAGCTGCAACAAACAGACCAGATGTTCTCGATCCAGCTTTATTAAGACCAGGAAGATTTGATAGGCAGGTTGTAGTTTCAAACCCAGATATTATAGGAAGAGAAAAAATTTTAAAAGTTCATGTGAAAAAAATAAAGATGGCGCCAGATGTTAATTTAAGAACAATTGCAAGAGGTACGCCAGGATTTTCAGGAGCTGATCTTGCAAATATAGTTAATGAAGCAGCTTTATTAGCAGCGAGAAAAAATAAAAGGATAGTCACGTTACTAGAATTTGAAGAAGCAAAAGATAAAGTTATGATGGGTGCTGAAAGACGTTCAATGGTTATGACAGAAGATGAGAAAAAACTTACTGCATACCACGAAGGTGGACATGCTCTAGTGTCATTTAATATGCCAAGTTATGATCCAATTCATAAGGCTACTATTATTCCTAGAGGAAGAGCTCTTGGAATGGTGATGAACTTACCTGAGAGAGATAAACACGGTTACTCAATAAAATATCTTAAAGCAAGACTAGCTGTTTGTTTTGGAGGAAGAGTGGCTGAAGAATTAATTTTTGGAAAAGACAATATATCTACAGGAGCAGGTGGAGGAAATGGATCAGATATAAATCAAGCTACACAGTTAGCAAGAGCAATGGTCACAAAATATGGAATGAGCGAGGAAATGGGTCCAGTTGAATATGGGGAAAACCAAGAGGAAGTGTTTTTAGGAAGATCTGTTACTCAAACTCAATCAGTATCAGAGGAGGTTGCTCAGAAAATTGATAAAGAAATAAGAAAACTTGTAGATGAAGGATACAACCAAGCTAAGAAAATTTTAACAGAAAAAATTGATGATCTACATAAAATTGCAAAAGCTCTAATAACTTATGAAACTTTAACTGGTGAAGAAATAGAAAATATTATTAATAAAAATTTGTATCCTAAAGATAAAATTTTAGACAATCCAGAGTCAAAAGATGATCAAGACTCAGCCTTGGGTGCACTAGGTTTGAAACCAAAAATTGTTCATTAATAAATAATGCCAAGATATTACACAAGAGCGTGTAATTTCTATTTTGGTAAACAATCAAAAATTTTAGTAAATAAAAAAAAATCTATTCCTCTACATCAGATCAAAGAAATATCTTTTGACCATGTTGAGATAATTACAAGAAAAACAATTAGAAGAATTTCAATAAATAAAATTAAAAACTTACCAATAACCCTAAAAACAAAAATAAATTTAGATTTAAATAAAATTAAGTCAAAAAAAAAAAATTTTTCAAATTTAAATTTTAAAAAAATTCCAAATATATTAGGTATTTTAAATTTAACTCCTGATAGTTTTTCCGACGGAGGAAAATTTAATAAAAAAAATAAAGGTGTTAGTCATGCAATTAATTTGTATAAAAATGGTGCATCATTAGTAGATGTTGGTGGAGAGTCTACAAGACCAGGATCGAAGGAAGTGAATGAAAAGATAGAATGGTATAGAATTAATAAGACATTAAAGTTAATTGTAAAAAAAATACCAATATCTTTAGACACAAGAAAATCCAGAATTATGGAAAATGGTATCAGTATGGGGGTTAAACTTATTAATGATGTTTCGGGATTAAGTTATGATCCCAAAACAATAAATATTTTAAAAAAGTATAAAATTCCATTTGTAATACAGCATTCAGTTGGGACACCAGAAAATATGCAAAAGAAAGCGAAATACAAAAATGAATTATTAGATATTTATGATTATTTTGAAGATAAGATTAAGTTAATAAGATCTAAGGGTATTAAACATAATAATATAATTTTAGATCCTGGAATTGGATTTGGAAAAAATTTGAAACATAATATGAATCTTTTAAGACGTGTTTCTATTTTTCATTCATTGGGTTTTCCTATACTAGTAGGGAATTCAAGAAAAAGATTTATTAAAGATATATCAAAAAAAAATGACAGCAAAACAAGGATCGGTGGAACCATGGCTTCTTCAGTATATCTTTTAATGCAAGGAATTCAGATTTTAAGAATTCATGATGTTAATGAAGTTAAGCAAGGTATTAAAGTTTTTAATGAGATAGTCAAAAATTAATGACAAAAAAATATTTTGGGACAGATGGAATAAGAGGAGCAGTTAATAGCAAATATATAAATGGAGATATGTTCTTTAAATTTGGACTTGCTAGTGGAACATACTTTAAATCTCAAAAAAAAAGAAAACAAACAGCAATAATTGCAAAAGATACGAGATTGTCAGGATATACACTTGAGCCAGCTCTTGTTTCAGGTTTGGCTTCAGCTGGTATGCATGTTTATACTCTTGGACCCTTACCAACTAATGGTTTGGCTATGCTAACAAAAGAAATGAAGGCTAATATGGGTATTATGATCACCGCCTCTCACAATCCACACTTTGACAATGGTTTAAAATTGTTTGGTCCTGATGGAATGAAATTATCAGATAAAATAGAAAAAAAAATTGAGGGACTTATAGATAAAAAAATCTCAAAAAACCTCTCACATTCTGAAAAATTAGGAAGAGTTAAAAGATTAGAAACAGGTACAAAAAAATATATTAAAATATTAAAAAAAAATTTCACTAAAGAGTTCAATTTAAGAGGACTAAGAATAGTAATCGATTGTGCAAATGGTGCTGGTTATAAGGCAGGTCCTGAATTATTGAAATCATTAGGAGCTAAAGTTATAGCAATAGGAGTTAAACCAAATGGTTTAAACATTAACAAAAAATGTGGATCAACTTTTCCAAGAAAAATCAGATCTGCTGTAAAAAAATATAAAGCACACATTGGAATATCTTTAGATGGGGATGCTGATAGAATTATAATGTGTGATGAAAAGAGCAATATAATAGATGGAGATCAAATTATAGCTGCTTTAGCAACAAGATGGAAAAATAAAAAAATGTTAAAAGGGGGAGTTGTTGGAACATTAATGTCAAATTATGGGTTAGAAAAATATTTTAAATCAAAAGGAATAAAATTTCTAAGGGCAAATGTAGGAGATAGATATGTTAAAGAAAAAATGCAGAAATATAATTTTAATTTAGGTGGTGAACAATCGGGACATATTATTTTAGGTAAATTTGCAACTACAGGAGATGGTTTGCTTGTAGCTTTAGAAGCTCTTTTTGCTTTAAGAAAAGGAAAAAAGTCGAGTGAATTTTTTGATCAATTTAAGAAAACACCTCAACTTTTAGAAAATATTGAAGTAAAAGATAAAAATATTATTAACAAACCAGAAATAAAAAAAATTATAAAAAATGCAGATAAATTAATTAAAGGCATAGGAAGAATTTTAGTAAGAAAATCAGGAACAGAGTCTAAAATAAGAGTAATGGGAGAAAGTGAAAATAAAGCTATTTTATACAAATGTGTAAATATGATCACGAAAAAAATTAAATAAATTGAAACCAAATTCTAAAATTTTAATTATTGCAGGATCTGATTCTTCTGGAGGAGCAGGTATTCAGGCTGATATAAAAACTGTTACAGCTCTAGGTTCTTATGCAATGACAGCAATAACTGCAGTTACATCACAAAATACCACAGGTGTAAAATCAATTGTTGGTATTAATCCAAAAGAAATTTTTAATCAAATTATTTATAGCTGTGAAGATATAAGACCTGATGCAATAAAAATTGGTATGCTGCATTCTCCAGAAGTTATTAGAATGGTGCTAAAAGCTTTGGATGTAATTAAAGTTAAAAAAATAGTATTAGATCCAGTGATGGTTGCCAAAGGAGGGGCTAAACTTATAGATACTAAAGCTATTCAATTATTAAAATTAAAATTAATTAAAAAAGTATTACTTATTACCCCCAATATCCCAGAGGCAGAAATTTTGACTAAAACAACAATTATAACAAAAGAAGATATGATTTTTGCTGCTAATAAACTTATAGGATTAGGAGCCAAAAATGTAATTATAAAAGGTGGTCATTTAAAACACAAAAATATAATAGATATTTTAATAAACAAAAAAGACATAAAGATCTTCAAAAGTGAGCGTCACAAAACAAAGAATACCCATGGTACAGGTTGTACATTATCTAGCTCAGTTACAACTTTTTTATCATGTGGAAAAACTTTAAAGAAATCTTGTGAGCTAGGAATTAAGTATGTAAATTCTGCAATTAAATCAAACCCGAAATATGGAAAAAGTCATGGCCCAATTAACCATCTCACTTCCTTAAAAGTAAACAGAAAATTTAAATAATGAAAAATATAGTCGTTGTTGGATCTCAATGGGGTGACGAAGGTAAAGGAAAAATTGTTGATTGGTTATCTGAACAGGCTGATGTTGTAATTAGATTCCAAGGAGGTCACAATGCTGGCCATACTTTAGTGATCGAAGGTGTTACATATAAATTAAGATTACTGCCATCTGGAATAGTTAGAAAAGGTAAAATATCAATTATTGGCAACGGAGTTGTGGTAGATCCATGGGCTTTATTAGAGGAAATAGAAGAGATAAAATCTAAAGGAGTAGAAGTAAATGTAAATAATTTTATTATTTCGGAGTCTGCAAATTTAATTTTGCCTTTTCATAGAGAAATGGATGAAATTAGAGAGGATTCAGCGGGAAAAAGCAAAATAGGAACTACAAGACGTGGAATTGGACCAGCATACGAAGATAAAGTTGGACGAAGATCTATAAGAGTTATGGATCTAAGATCTGAAAAAAATTTAGATCAAAGACTCGACTCTGTATTAGTTCATCATAATGCGATTAGAAAAGGCCTTAGAAAAGAAATTTTTGAAAAAGATCAGCTTAAATCTGATTTGCTTAAAATAGCACCCAAAATATTAGAATTCTCTCAGCCAGTTTGGCTAAAGATTGATCAATTTAAAAAACAAAAAAAGAAAATTTTATTCGAGGGAGCCCAAGGTATTTTACTTGATGTAGATCATGGAACTTATCCTTTTGTAACCTCATCTAACACTGTTGCTTCAAGTGCAGCAACAGGAACTGGTTGTGGCCCTAATTCGATAAATTATGTTCTTGGTATTACAAAAGCTTATACAACAAGAGTTGGAGAAGGCCCTTTCCCTACTGAGTTAAAAGATAATATTGGTGAACTTTTAGGAACACGTGGAAAGGAATTTGGAACTGTCACAAGTAGAAAAAGAAGATGTGGATGGTTCGATGGTGTTTTAGTGAGGCAAACTATTAAAGTTTCAGGGATTGATGGTATCGCTTTAACAAAGTTAGATGTACTTGATGAATTAGATGAAATTAAAATGTGTGTTGCTTATGAGCTTGATGGTAAAAGATTAGATTATTTACCTGCCGCTGTAGAGGATCAGATAAAAATAAAACCAATTTATGAAATTTTTCCAGGGTGGAAAGTTTCTACAAGTGGAGTCAAAAATATGGACTCGCTACCTGAAAATGCAAAAAAATATATTTTTGCTATTGAAGATTTTATTGGTGCAAAGGTATCAAGTATCTCTACTAGTCCAGAAAGAGATGATACTATTTTAATTGAAAACCCTTTTGAAGTTTAATTTGCGGGTAAAAGATTTTTTGATTTAGCTAATAAAAGCATATGCTTTTGAAGTTTTTCAAATGCTTTATTTTCTATTTGTCTAACTCTTTCTCTGCTAATTTTATATTTTTTACTTAAATCTTCTAGTGTAGTCGGGTTATCATTTAGTCTTCTTGAGTATAGAATTTCTCTTTCTCTATCATTAAGAACTTTAATAGAGTCTTTTAATAAATCTTTTCTTTGCTCCATTTCCTCGTGCTGAGCAAATTTTAAATCATGATCAAGCTCTTTATCAACCAACCAGTCTTGCCATTCGTCACCATCTTCTCCAACTTGAGCATTAAGCGAGAACTCTTTTCCAGAAAGTCTTCTATTCATTGAAACGACTTCTTCTTTACTTACATCGAGCTTATTAGCTATATGATCAACGTGTTCATCTCTTAAATCTCCTTCAGTTTCTGGAGAAATTTGATTTTTAATTTTCTTTAAATTAAAAAATAATTTTTTTTGAGCAGTAGTAGTTCCAATTTTGACAAGGCTCCAAGATCTTAAAATATATTCTTGAATAGAAGCCTTAATCCACCACATTGCATAAGTTGCCAATCTAAAACCTTTTTCTGGTTCAAATTTCTTGACAGCTTGCATAAGACCTACGTTTCCCTCTGAAATCATTTCATTAATAGGCAAACCATATCCTTTGTAGCCCATAGCAATCTTTGCAACTAATCTTAAATGACTAGTAACTAGTTTTTCAGCAGCTTTAATATTACCAGTCGTTTTCCAATTTTTTGCTAGCATATATTCTTCTTCTGCAGCTAACATCGGAAATTTTTTAATCTGCTCTAAATATGCAGATAGTCCACCTTCATTAGAAAGGGTTGGCAGGTTGTTACTCATTGTTGTGCTCATAGAAGTGTTTATTTAATTAATTATACCTAATTTTCAATAATTTATTCTTCAGTGTTTCTAAGCATTTTTAGAATATTATTTAGATCTTGTGGCAAAAGTGAGGAAAAAATCATCTCTTTCTTAGTTCGTGGATGTATAAATCCTAAAGTTTTTGCATGCAGAAATTGTCTATTTAATTTAGTAATTGAATTTTGGATATCTAAATCAATATTTTTTAACTTTTTATATTTTTTTTTATATTTATCATCTCCAACTAGGCTATTACCTTTATAATTCATATGAACTCTTATCTGATGTGTTCTTCCTGTTTCTAATTTACATTCAACTAAACTTAAAGTTGGTGTTTTCTGATTTTCAAAAATTTCAAGTGTTTTATAATTTGTTATAGCTTTCTTACCTTTAGAACTACTAACTTCCATTAGTTGTCTATTTTTTGAACTACGAGTTATAAATGTTTCAATTCTCCCTGAGGAGGGTCTTAATTTTCCCCATATCAAAAGTTGGTACTCTCTTATAATTGTATGATCGCTAAATTGTTTTGATAAATTTACATGAGTTTCATTGTTTTTTGCAATTACAACTAAACCAGATGTGTTTTTATCAATTCTATGAACAATACCAGGTCTTAACTCGTCACCTATATTTGATAAAGAATCCTTATCGTAATGCATCAATGCATTAACAATTGTCTTATCATAATTTCCAGCTCCCGGATGCATGATTATTCCAGCAGGTTTATTAATTACTAATAGATAATCATCTTCGTATATTATTTCTAATTTAAATTCGTAAGGTTTAAGGGATGCTATTTCAGGCTCTGGAATCTTAAGATTTATAGTATCACCAATTGAGACTTTTTTTGACGGACTTTTAATTATTTCATTATTAAGTTTTAACTTTTCTTTTAAAATTAAATTTTTAATCCTAGTTCTACTAATTAATTTCTCTCTTTTGTTAATTAAAACATCAACCCTTAAATTTTTCTCATCTTCTTTTACTATAAAATTAATGTTTTTTTCCATAAAATATAATATTAATACTATATGCGCTTGTAGCTCAACTGGATAGAGCGCCTGACTTCGGATCAGGAGGTTCTGGGTTCGACTCCTAGCAGGCGCACCAATTTACTCTCCCATGTTTATCAAAGTTCCTTTTTCTCTTGCTTTATCGAAAGAGTAATAAAATACTGATATTGATAAAATTAAATAAAACCCATTAAGATAGACTGCATTTATTATATTTTCATAATTGACTGTTCCATTAACTAAAATATTTCTAGTCTCCTCAAAAATATATACTAATGGCAATGCGAAAGCGATTGATTGGAATATTTCTGGTAATATTTCAACTGGGTAGTATATACAGCCAAAAGGTGCTAACAAAAACATTGTTGACCATGCAATATTTTCAAAAGATGGACCAAATCTTAGCAATCCTGCTGACACAAGTAGACCAAGCGTAATTCCAAATAAATATAAACTTAAGAAAAGAAAAGCCAATGGAAGACCAAGTTTTAACAATGAAATTCCAAACAATGGAGAAGTTAACAATATTGCTGGTATTAAACCAATTAAAGCTCTAATTAAAGCTGTTAAAACTAAAGAGATAATTATCTCACTAATTTTCATAGGAGCAATAAATAGATTTGTAAAATTTCTACTCCAAATTTCCTCCAAAAATAACATATTAAAACCAATACTAGTTCTGAATAAAAAATCATAAAGAATTGCGCATGAAAGAATAACTCCTACTGCACCGCTATAATAAGTACTGTGTGCTGCAAAAAAATTAGAAATAAATCCCCAAAGAGTAATTTGAATTGAAGGCCAATAAATTAAATCTAATATTCTTGGAAAAGATCTGGTTATTAAATAAAAGTGTCTTAAAAAAAGACCATAAATTCTAATTAAATTCATTTTTATTTTCTCACAATTTCTAAAAATACTTCTTCTAAATTTTTTCTTCCATATTTTATAATTAACTCTTCAGGAGTTCCTCTATCTACTATTAAACCATCTTTCATCATTAGAACCGAACTGCATAATCTTTTCACTTCTTCCATATTATGTGAGGCAAGTAAAACTGATATTTTTTTTTCCTTCTTATAATCTTCCAAAAAAGATCTTACAAAATCTCCTGTTTCAGGGTCTAATGAAGCAGTAGGTTCATCTAACAAAAGTACTGTTGGGTCATTTATTAAAGCTTTAGCAAGGCTTACCCTATTTTTTTGTCCAGAAGATAGTTCTCCAGTAATTTTGTTTAAAAGTTCTGTTAACCTAAGTTTATTCGCAAGGTAATCTATTCGATCATTTAAATTTTGAATGTTATATAACTTTCCATAGACAATTAAATTTTGTTTAACCCTAAGTTTTTTGGGTAATTCGATGTAAGGCGAAATAAAATTCATTTTATGGAGAAGCGAAATTTTATTTTTTTCAATATTCTCTCCGTTGATTAAAACCTCACCACTACTTGGTTTTAACAATCCTAAAATCATTCCAATAGTTGTAGTTTTTCCACACCCATTAGGTCCCAATAAACCAACTATTTCATTTTCATTAATTTTAAAATTTATATTAGTTACTGCTTCTTTATCATTATATTTTTTTGATAGATCGATTACTTCAATAGAATTTGTCATTAATATTTAGAAGCCCTCTTTAATCTATCGTTAATTGTTTTGCCAAGACCTTTGTTTGGTATCTTTTCGACTGCAATCTTTCTAAAACCATCGTTTTTAATTTTTCTTAAAGTTGAATATAAATTCTTTGCAGCCTCCTTTATATTTTTTACTTTGGATAAATAATAATAATTTTTTAATTTCGACTTTCTTTTTTTTATTAATAAATAAGCCTCATCTTTTTTTGGTTTTTTAACATTGACTCTTAAAGGTATCCCAGGTGAGTAGTGCAGTGGAAATAAACCAGGTGATAATTTACTTTTTGAATTTATATTAATTAATAATTTTTTTTTTAAAACATTTTCAATTTTTTTAGTATCTAAGCCCCCATATCTTAAAAGTGATGGTTTTTCTAAAAGATTTAATATTGTGGACTCAACTCCAATTTTACTTTTTCCTCCATTTAAAATATATTTAATTTTTGAACCAAATTCTTCTTTTACATCGGATGGTTTAACTGAGCTTAATCTTGATGATATATTTGCACTAGGCGCAGCTACTGGATAATCTAAATTTTTTAATAAATTTCTAAACAATTTATGATTAGGAAAACGAACAGCAATACTTTTTTTTTTATTGGTCACAAATTTTGATATTTTTGAGTTATTTTTTAATTTCAAAATATAAGTTATTGGGCCTGGAGAAAATTTTTTGTAAAGTTTTACTAAATTATCATTGATAAAACAGTCCTCCATAAGTCTTTCGATATCATAATAATGGACAATAAGTGGATTGTTTAACGGTCTGTTTTTAAGACTAAATATTTTCTTAACAGCACTATTCGAGTACGCGTTTGCAGCCAGCCCATAAACAGTTTCTGTTGGTACTGCAACACAATGATTATTATCTAAATATTTTTTTGCTTTTTTGATATTTGATTGAATAAATTTCATGTATTAATAATTATTATTATATGAAAGATAAAATATTACCACTTGATTATGATCAGTGCTCAATTGAGGAGCTTACAGAAAAAGCAAATAAGATTATAGAGTCTCTAGAAAAGGAAGACGATTTAAACAATTCAGTTGAAAGTTATCAAGAACTTCTAAAATTAAATAATATTATTGAAAAGAAATTTCATAAAAATTTTAAATCTATTGGAGAAGAGACAAATAAAAAGATTAAAGAGATAACTAAAAAAAATGAAAAAACAGCTTAATAAAATAGCCAAAGATACAAATATATTTCTTAAAAAATATATTAATTCACAGAAATATTCTCAGTTAATGTCACCCATGAAGTATGGTTTATTTCCAGGCGGAAAAAAAATAAGATCTAAAATCTTAATTGACTTAGGGTCATTATTTTCAATTGATTATAAAACATTGATAATAGTTGGGTCAGCTGTTGAATGTATTCATGCTTATTCACTTATTCATGACGATCTACCCTGCATGGATGATGATGACATAAGAAGGGGGAAGCCTTCAACCCATATTAAATTTGGTGAGTCTACAGCAGTTCTAGCGGGAAATTCATTACTAACTTTAGCTTTTGAAATTTTATCAAGTCCTAAATTGAAATTAAATGAAAAGATAAAAATTAACTTAATCAAAAAATTATCAGAATGTTCAGGTCATTTAGGAATAGCTGGTGGTCAATATTTAGATTTGAGCTATGAGAAAAAGAAAATATCAAGGAATAAAATTTTAGAAATGGAAATAAAGAAAACAGGAATGTTATTCAGTTTTTGTTGTGCGGCTCCAGCATTAATTAAGAAAAAAACTATCCAAGAAATTAAATTTTTTGAAAATATTGGATCAAAAATTGGTCTTTTATTCCAAATAGCTGATGATTTAATTGATTTGAAAAGTAAATCTGAGGAAGCTGGGAAAAAAACAGGAAAAGATCAAAAAAAAGGTAAGGCGACACTTATAAATTTAATAGGCTATGATGACTCAGTTAAGTATTGTGATAAGATAATAAAAGATATTAATAAGAATTTAAGAAAATACGGTTCAAGATCTGAAAAAATTAAAGAAACATTGAACTATATATTGAATAGAAAAAAATGAAAAAAAATTATCAATTTTTAAATGATATCAACTTTCCATCTGATTTAAGAAAAGTTTCTGAAGATAATTTACAAAAAGTAGCAGATGAGGTGAGGGAGGAAATGATAAGTGCTGTTTCAGAAACAGGAGGTCACCTTGGTGCTGGTTTGGGAGTGGTAGAATTGACAGTCGCACTTCATTATGTTTTTGATACACCAAACGATAAATTAATATGGGACGTTGGCCATCAATCTTACCCTCATAAAATTTTAACTGGAAGAAAAGATAAAATTAGAACTTTACGACAGGGAAATGGTTTATCAGGTTTTACAAAAAGATCCGAGAGTGAGTATGACCCATTCGGAGCAGCCCACAGCTCAACATCTATTTCATCAGCATTAGGAATTGCAGAAGCAAATAAATTAGAAAATAAGTCTTCCAATGTAATAGCCGTCATAGGTGATGGAGCAATTAGTGCAGGCATGGCTTACGAAGCCATGAATAATGCTGGAGCATCTAAGACAAAAATGATTGTTATTTTAAATGATAACGATATGTCAATCGCAAAACCAGTTGGAGCAATGAGAACATACCTAGCAAAATTATTTACTGGTAAAATATATTTTAGTCTTAGAGAAACTTTAAAATTAATTACATCTGCATTTTCAAAAAGATTTAGTGCTAAAGCAGGAAAAGCAGAGGATTTTTTCCGTTCGGCAGTAACAGGAGGCACATTGTTTAGTTCATTAGGTTTTTATTATGCAGGTCCTATAGATGGTCATGATTTATCAAGTCTAATTCCGATTTTAAAAAATGCAAAAGACTCAAAATATGAGGGTCCAATAATGATCCATATTAAAACCCAAAAAGGGAAGGGTTATTCTTATGCAGAAAAAGCAAATGACCATTATCATGGAGTATCAAAATTTAATGTTGAGACTGGAGTACAGTTAAAGAGTAAATCTAATATTCCAGCTTATACAAAAGTTTTTGCTAACACGTTAGTGAAACACGCAAAAAAAGATAGCAAAATAGTTGGAATAACAGCTGCGATGCCAGGAGGGACTGGTATGGATATTTTTGGAAAAGAATTTCCAAGTAGAATGTTTGATGTAGGAATAGCTGAACAACATGCTGTGACTTTTGCCGCTGGTTTAGCAACCGAGGGATACAAACCATATGCTGCAATTTATTCTACATTTTTACAGAGAGCATATGATCAAGTTGTCCACGATGTTGCCATTCAAAGTTTACCAGTTAGATTTGCGATAGATAGAGCAGGATTAGTTGGTGCTGATGGATCAACACATGCTGGTTCATTTGATATAACTTACTTATCAACTTTACCTAACTTTGTAGTAATGGCAGCAAGTGATGAAGCTGAACTAGTTAAAATGATTAATACTTCAGTAGATATAAATGACAGACCTTCTGCAATTAGATATCCAAGAGGAACTGGTGTAGGTGTTGATCTCCCATTAATAGACGAAAAAATTGAAATTGGTAAAGGGAGAATCGTTCAACAAGGAACACAAGTTTGTATTTTAAACCTCGGTACTCGACTTGAGGAGTGCAAATTAGCTGTAGAGGAATTAAAAGCAAAAGGAGTTTCAACAACTTTGATAGATGCCAGATTTGCTAAGCCTTTAGACGAAGAACTTATACTAAAATCTGCTAAGGAACATGAGCTTATGATTACCGTGGAAGAAGGATCAATTGGTGGTTTTGGCTCTCATGTAAAAAATTTATTAGCTGAAAAAGGAGTTTTTGATAAAGGTTTAAAATTTAGATCAATGACTTTACCAGATGAATTTATTGAACAAGATGATCCAAAAAAAATGTACGATAAAGCTGGATTAAACAGTTCTCAAATTTCCAAGAAAATTGCTGATATTTTGTTTCAAAAGGAGACTATAAGAGTTGTGAAAAATTAATTTAAACTAACTACACTGGGCTTTATTCATTAAGTAGTGGTCAAGTAAAACACAGTTCATCATAGCTTCACCAATTGGTACAGCTCTAATTCCTACACAAGGATCGTGTCTACCTTTAACAGATATTGAAGTATTTTTTCCAAACTTATTTATAGTTTTTCTACTGGTTAAAATTGATGATGTTGGTTTGACAGCAAAAGATGCAACAATTTCTTGGCCTGTAGAAATCCCACCAAGAATTCCACCTGCTTTATTTGAATTAAATTTTAATTTATTTCCTTTTGAAGAAATTTCATCTGAATTTTGTTCTCCACTTAATTGTGCTGAGTTCATTCCTGCACCAATATTTACACCTTTAACTGCATTAATACTCATTAGACCTGAAGCTATGTCAGTATCCAATTTTGAATAAATTGGAGCACCTAAACCAACTGGGATACCTCTCGCTCTTATTTCAATCACTGCCCCACATGAGGATCCTGATTTTCTTACACCAAGCAAGTATTTTTCCCACAATTTAATCATTGATTTATCAGGACAAAAAAATGGGTTTTTTGAAATTACTTGATCGTTCCATTGATTTGTATCACATCCAAGAATTCCTAGCTGAGTTACTGCACCAATTACATTAAATTTTTTACCTAATTTTTTTTGAAGTACTACTTTTGCTATTGCACCGGCCGCGACTCGTGCTGCAGTTTCTCTAGCAGAGGATCTGCCACCACCTCTATAATCTCTAATTCCATATTTTTTAAAATAAGTAAAATCTGCATGACCTGGTCTGAACTTATCTTTAATATTACTATAATCTTTGGATCTCATATCTTTATTGTAGATTATGAGAGAAATAGGTGTTCCTGTAGTTTTACCCTCAAATACTCCTGACAATATTTGAACTTTATCATCTTCTTTTCGCTGAGTTGTAAATTTAGATTGTCCTGGTTTTCTTTTGTCCAATTCTATTTGAATATCTTGCTCTTTAAGATTTATGTTAGGAGGACAACCATCAACAATGCAACCAATTGCAGGCCCATGTGACTCTCCCCAAGTTGTGAAACGAAATAGCTTTCCAAAAGTATTAAATGACATTATTTATATTATATAGATTATTTTGTTAAAATTATGAATCAAAAAAACTCTTTAGGTCTTAATAGTTGCTTTCTTGATATAGACGATCCAATTCAATTATTTCATGAATGGATGGAGGAAGCAAAGAAAACTGAGCCAAATGATCCAAACGCTGTTGCTTTAGCCACATCAAATAAAAAGAATATTCCTTCAGTTAGAATGGTTTTACTTAAAGGTTTTTCTGAAGATGGATTTATATTTTATACAAATTTAAACAGTCAAAAGGGAAATGAATTAAAGGAAAATCCACATGCTGCAATGTGTTTCCATTGGAAAAGTCTTCTAAGACAAATAAGAATTAATGGAAACGTGTCATTAGTTTCTGATCAGGTTGCAGATGAATATTATTCATCTAGAGCGTATGAAAGTCGAATAGGAGCATGGGCTTCTAAGCAAAGTGAAGAATTAAATTCACGAGAACAATTGTTAAAATCTATACAAGATTACAAAAAAAAACATAGCAACAAATTAGATGTACCAAGACCAAGTCACTGGTCTGGATGGATTTTATCTCCAAATAGTATTGAATTTTGGCTAGATGGTGAGAACAGAATCCACGAGAGGTTAAAATATAATAAAGATAACTCTGGGAAATGGATAAAGTCTTTATTAAGTCCTTAAAAATTTCTTGATAAACTAAATGATGTTAATCTTTTAAGAATATTTTTTTCTTCAGAGTCTTTAAATACACTTAGAGAATTTGAAGCTAAATTTATATAGTGCTGTGCTTTTTGATAGCATTCCTGTATAATTTTATATTTATTTATAAGAGCAATAATTTCATTAAAGTTGTCTTTTGTTCTTAACTCTTTTTTAAACATATTTAATAAAATTTTCTGTTCATCACTTCCTGATTTTTGAAAAAGTAAAATTATTGGTAAAGTAATTTTTCCTTCAAAAAAATCTTGACCAATTTTTTTACCAAATAGTTTGACCTCAGCATTATAGTCTAGTGTGTCATCTGCTATCTGAAAAGTTAATCCCAAGTTTCTTCCATAAAATTCTAAAGCATCTTTTTCTTTATTTTCTGCATTAGATAAAATTGCACCAACTTTAGTTGATGCTGCAAATAACTCAGCAGTTTTTGCTGAGATTATTTTTAAATATGTTTCTTCCAGCATATCAACTTCACCTTTGTGTTGCAGTTGCAAAACTTCTCCTTGAGCAATTTTAGATGAAGTGGAAGATAATAATTTTAAAACTTCTAGGTTTCCATCTTCTACCATCATTTCAAAACATCTACTCAATAGATAATCTCCTATTAAAACTGATGAATGATTATTCCAAACTTTATTTAAAGTTTCTTTACCTCTTCTAACAGTGCCTTCATCAATTACATCATCATGCATCAATGTTGCGCTGTGAATTAATTCAACGCATGCAGCTAAATTTATATCTCTAGAGCCTTTAGAATAACCGCATAATTTCGCGCTTCCTAATGTTAATAAAGCTCTTAGCCTTTTCCCTCCAGTTTCTATATGATAATCTGTCATTTTTTGAACCAGCTGTACATCGCTAGATAATTTTGTTTTTATTTTTTCTTCAGTTAAAACCAGTTTTTCTTCGACAGAGTCTTTAAGTTGAAAATATGAGTCGTTTATCTGATTTTTAAGCTGTACAACTGTTCCCATAACATTTTTAAATTAGTATAATTTGATTATATATATTACTTATCAATTGACGCACCAGTTTCTTCAATTATAAGTAGTCTTTATATTCAATAAATAATTCTATAAGACTTACCTATGTTCTCTTTTTTTAAAAAGAAAAAAATTGTTGCTCACTTAAAATTAAGCGGGGTTATTGGTAACGCCGGAAAATTTAAACAAGGAATTGATTTTGCAGGTCAAGAAGAACTAATAAAAAAGGCTTTTTCTCTAAAAAAAGCCACATGTGTTGCAATATCAATCAATTCTCCAGGAGGATCACCAGTTCAATCTAATTTAATCTACAGTTTTATTAGACAACAAGCAAAAAAACACAAAAAAAAAGTTATTGTATTCGCTGAAGACGTAGCAGCTTCTGGAGGTTATTTGATTTCTTGTGCTGGGGACGAAATTTATGCAAATTCAAGTTCAATAATTGGATCTATAGGAGTGATTTATTCTTCTTTTGGATTTACTGAGTTGATAAAAAAAATTGGGGTTGAAAGAAGAGTTCATACTGCTGGCAAAAACAAAAGTACACTTGATCCATTTTTAGAAGAAAAAAACGAGGATATTGAAAGATTAAAAAATATTCAATTGGATCTTCATAAAGACTTTATAGACGTTGTCGAAAAAAGCAGAGGATCAAAATTGAACAAATCTGATGTAGAACTTTTTTCAGGTGAGTTTTGGTCAGGTAGTAAAGCAAAAAATTTAGGATTGATTGATGGAATAGGTAACGCACATGAAATATTAAAAGATAAATTTGGTGAAGATGTAATTATTAAAAAATTTGAAAAATCAAAAGGATGGTTAAGTCAAAAACTTTCTTCATCCAGTAATCAAGTAGATCAAATAGCAAGTATTTTAGATGAAAGATCAATTTGGCAAAGATATGGTTTCTAAAGCGAAAAAGGAAAAAAAAAAAATTCAAACATTCCAAGATACAATTTTAAATCTTCAGAAATTTTGGAGTAAAAAGGGATGTGTTATTCTTCAGCCTTATGATATGGAGGTTGGTGCAGGAACTTTTCATCCAGCTACCACCCTAAGATCACTTGGATATAAACCATGGAAAGTAGCTTACGTACAACCATCAAGAAGACCTACGGATGGAAGATATGGAGATAATCCAAACAGATTACAACACTATTATCAATTTCAAGTTTTAATAAAACCTTCTCCTGAAAATATAAAAAAACTTTATTTAAATAGTTTATCTACTATAGGAATAGATCATAATGATCATGATATAAGGTTTGTTGAAGATGATTGGGAAAGTCCAACATTAGGTGCTGCAGGATTGGGATGGGAAGTATGGTGTGATGGAATGGAAATTTCTCAATTCACCTATTTTCAACAAATGGCTGGATTTGATTGTAAACCTGTATCAGTTGAAATCACTTATGGTTTAGAAAGAATTTGTATGTTCACTCAAAAAGAAAAAAACGTTTATGATTTATTATGGAATGATGAAGGTGTAAAATATCACGAAGTATTTCATCAAGCCGAAAAAGAATTTTCAGCATACAATTTTGAACACGCTAATGTAGAAACACTTTTGAAAATGTTTGAAATGCATGAGTCCGAGGCAAAAGATTTGGTAGAAAAAAAAATTTCTTTACCAGCATATGATCAATGTTTAAAAGCCAGCCATGTGTTTAATATTTTAGATGCAAGAGGTGCAATCAGTGTTGCACAAAGAGCAGGTTATATTGCTAGAATAAGAGATATTACAAAATCTGCAGCAAGTGTTTGGTTAGATAGTCAAAAATAATGTCAGAGTTTTTTTTAGAATTATTCAGCGAGGAAATACCCTCAAATCTTCAACAAAATTTAAGGGAAGACTTACTTAAAAGTTTTAATGATTTTTTTTTAGAAAGATCAATTTTATTTAAAAAAGGCTCATCATACTCAACACCAAACAGACTAGTGGTATTGTTTGAAGGTGTTCAAAAAAATGTTGTACTAAAATCTGAGGAGATTAAAGGTCCAAATATCAAGTCACCAGAGGAAGCACTAGACGGGTTTGTTAGGTCAAATAAAATATTAAAAAAGGATCTTTACCAAAAGAAAACCGATAAAGGAGAATTTTATTTTCTCAAGACAAAATCAAAAAAATTGCATACACACGAATTGCTAGAGGAATTTATCCCAATACTGTTGAGTAAAATTCAATGGAAAAAATCAATGAATTGGGGAGCTTTTGACCTAAATTGGGGGAGACCTTTAAAATCAATTCTAGCTGTATTTGATAAAAAAAAATTAAATTTTAATTTTCATCACCTAACATCTTCTAACTCAACTTTTATTGATAAAGAATTTGAGGAAAATAAAAAGTCATTCTTAGAATTTAAAAATTATAAAAGTTTTTTTAAAAAAATTGACATTATCGTTGATCACAACGAAAGAAAAAAGTTCATAGAAAAAAAATTCAACAATATATTAAAAAATAAAAATATTAAGATTCAACATAATCCTAGATTGCTTAATGAGGTTGTAGATTTAACAGATCAGCCAAATATCCTTCTTTGTGAATTTGATAAGAAATTTTTAAATATTCCAAAAGAAATATTAATTATTACCATGCAATACCATCAAAAATATTTTCCTATATTTGATAATAAAGAAAATATTACTAATGAGTTTTTAGTGGTTGCAAACAAAAAAGATAAAAGGGGATTAATAAAATTAGGAAATGAAAGAGTGGTCGAAGCAAGATTAAGTGATGCAGAATTTTTTTGGAAAAAAGATAAATCTCAAAATATGGTGAAAAAAGTTACTGAATTAAAATCAATGAATTATTTTAGAGGATTAGGAAGTTATTTTGATAAAGCTCAAAGAATGAGAAAATTGGGTGGAATGATATCTGATGAACTTTTGATCAGTAAAGAAAAAGTTGAGTTATCAGCATCAATTTGTAAAGTTGATTTATTATCAGAACTAGTAGGTGAATTCCCAGAACTACAAGGTGTGATGGGAGGTTATTTTGCTATTGCACAAGGTTTTGATAAAGATTTGGCTTTGGCCATAAGTGAGCAATATTTACCCACAGGATCAGGATCAAGAGTCCCAAAAAAACCATTTAGCATAGCTCTTTCTTTAGCTGATAAGATAGACACTTTAGTTGGTTTTTTTGGTTTAAATCAAAAGCCAACTAGTTCTAAAGATCCATATGCTCTAAGAAGATTAGCATTAGGAGTAATAAGAATAATAGTTGAAAATAAAAAAGATTTTAAAATAAAAGATTTAATTAATTATTCTTTAAGCCTGTATTTAGAGCAAGGTTTTGAAATTGAGAATAAATCCTTACAAAGTGAGTTATCAGAATTTTTAATGGATAGGTTAAAATATCATATGAAGGAAGAAAATATTAGAAATGATATAGTTCAAGCATCAACCAGTTCTTTTAACTTAGATCAATCTGTTATTATTTTTAATAAAGCTAAATATTTAAATAAAATTATTAACAAACCAGATGGTTTAGATATTATTGCAAGCTATAAAAGAGCCTCAAACATTTTAGAAGGTGAATTAAAAAATAATAAAATAGAATTATCAAATACAACTGACCCTGGTATTTTTAAAACTGAGTTAGAAAAAAACTTATTTAAAAAAATTAGTGAATTAAGGAAATATTTTTCAGGTATCAATAAAGATGAAAATTATGTTCAAACATTGGACAATTTAGCTAGTGTTAAAAGAGAGGTTTTTGACTTTTTTGACAATGTAATTGTGAACGAGGATGATCCAGTCGTAAAGAAGAATAGGCTGGAACTAATCCAGATGATGTGTAAAACGTTCAATAATTATGTTAATTTTTCTCTAATCGACTCCCACTAATGAAAAAACTTATATTAAACTTTAATTCGAAGGATAGTAGAAAAATTAAAAATCCTAAAAACTTTTTAGGAGGAAAAGGTGCTAATCTCTCTGAAATGGGAAAAATGGGCCTTCCGGTGCCTCC
Organism: uncultured Pelagibacteraceae bacterium; assembly: GCA_902546085.1. Classification (GTDB taxonomy): domain Bacteria; phylum Pseudomonadota; class Alphaproteobacteria; order Pelagibacterales; family Pelagibacteraceae; genus Pelagibacter. The sequence goes on from CACCIO010000007.1 coordinate 34,309, forward strand.
TGGTTTTACAATATCTACAAAAGTTTGTGAAATTTTTTATAAGGATAAAAAAAAATTAAATAAAAATTTAATTTCTCAAATTAAAAAAGAATTAAAATTAATCGAAAAAGATGTTTCTAAGAAATTTGGGGACTTAAAAAATCCACTTTTGTTGTCTGTGCGGTCTGGTGCAAGAGTATCAATGCCAGGTATGATGGATACTATTCTAAATCTGGGTCTGAACGATAAAACAGTCAAAGCTTTAGCAATTAAAACTTTAAATGGAAGATTTGCCAAAGACAGTTATAGGAGATTTATTCAAATGTACGGTAATGTTGTAATGGGTGTAGAAGGCTATCATTTTGAGGAATTAATTGAAAATTATAAACTTACGAAAGGCGTTTTATTAGATACAGATTTAGATGAAAGTGATTGGGATGGATTAATTAAAGATTTTAAAAGAACAATAAGAGAAAAGACAAAAAAAGATTTTCCCCAAGATGTTCATGAACAATTGCTGGGTGCAATAAGTGCAGTATTTTTATCGTGGGAGAGTAATAGAGCAAAAGTTTACAGAAAACTAAATCAAATCCCAGACGAGTGGGGAACAGCAGTAAATGTTCAATCAATGGTTTTTGGAAATATGGGTGATGATTGTGCAACAGGAGTTGTGTTTACAAGAAATCCATCAGATGGATCAAATGAAATATATGGTGAGTATTTAATTAATGCGCAAGGTGAAGATGTTGTAGCGGGTACAAGGACTCCTCAATATATAACAAAAAAAGCTAGGAGAGATGCTAAAGTAAAAGAATTATCAATGGAAGAATCTATGCCTAAAGTCTTTAAAGTACTTCAAAAAATTTTGAAAAAATTAGAGATGCATTACAAAGATATGCAAGATGTAGAGTTTACAGTTGAAAATAGTAAACTATGGATGCTTCAAACAAGATCAGGAAAAAGAACAGCAAAATCAGCAGTCAAGATCGCAGTTGATATGGTTAAAGAAAAATTAATCTCTAAAAAGGAAGCTGTATTAAGAATTGACCCAAATTCTTTAGACACACTTTTGCACCCTACTTTGGATGAAAAAAGTTCAATTAATATAATAGCAAATGGATTGCCAGCATCGCCAGGTGCAGCCAGTGGTAAAGTTGTATTTACATCAGAAGAGGCTGAAAGATTAACCGCAATGATGCAAGATACAATTTTGGTTAGAGTAGAGACCTCTCCAGAAGATATACAAGGAATGCATGCTGCTAAAGGAATTTTGACTGCCAGAGGAGGAATGACAAGCCATGCAGCTGTTGTTGCAAGAGGTATGGGGAGACCATGTGTGTCAGGATCAAGTGAAATTGATATAAACTATGAAAATAAATCTTTTAAAACTTCTTCAATGGAAATTAAAGAGGGAGACGTAATCACTATTGATGGATCAAATGGAAGAATTATCGCTGGAAGTGTTTCAACTGTGAAGCCTGAAATATCTGGTGATTTTTCCAAGTTAATGTCTTGGGCAGATAGCTTTAGAAAATTAAAAGTAAGAACAAATTCTGAAACTCCTAAAGATACCAAAACAGCAAAAGATTTTGGTGCAGAGGGTATTGGATTATGCAGAACTGAACATATGTTTTTTGATGAAGAACGGATTTTATCTGTAAGAGAAATGATATTATCTAAAACAAAAGAAGACAGAGCAATAGCATTACAAAAACTGTTACCGCATCAAAAAAAAGATTTTATAGATATTTTTAAAATCATGAGTGGATTACCAGTCACAGTTAGATTATTGGACCCACCATTACATGAATTTTTACCACGTACAGAAAAGGAAATTAATGAGGTTGCTATTATAGTTAATCTCCCAATTAATGAGGTTGAGTCAAGAATTGAAGAACTACATGAGCAAAATCCTATGTTAGGTCATAGAGGATGTCGTCTGGGAATATCTTTTCCTGAAATTTATGAAATGCAATGTAAAGCAATATTTGAAGCTTTGGTTTACCTTAAAAAAAGTAAAATAAAATCTGCATTCCCAGAAATAATGATACCTTTAGTTTCTACAGAGGCCGAGATAAAAATAATGAAAGATTTAGTAATTAGAATTGCAAGTCAAGTTCAACAAGAACATAAATTAAATATAGAATTTTTAGTTGGTACTATGATTGAATTACCTAGAGCAGCAATAAAAGCAAAAGAGATTGCAAAGCATGCTGAATTTTTTAGTTTTGGAACAAATGATTTAACCCAAACTACTTTTGGGATAAGCAGAGATGATAGTGGTAAATTTTTAAATGATTATATAGAAAACAAAATATTTTCTGTTGACCCTTTTGTTTCAATAGATGAAGGAGTTTCAGATTTAGTTGAAATAGCATCAGAAAAAGGACGAAAACAAAACAAAAATCTTAAGCTAGGTATCTGTGGAGAGCATGGAGGAGATCCTGATAGTATATCTTTTTGTTCTAAAATAGGATTGAATTATGTATCTTGCTCACCTTATAGAGTCCCAGTTGCGAGGTTGGCTGCTGCTCAAGCTGAAATTAAAAAAAACTTTAATTAAAAAGTAGTACTATTTTTAACAATTTCATCTTTAAAAGGAATCATTTGAGAAAAAATAGGTTCCTAATAAAAACACCTTCGGAGTAGATCAATATTTTAGACTTCTGGTTCAGAATTTAGTAATCTTGAATTATGAAAAAATTTTCGTCAATAATTTTTGTGTATTTTATTATATTATTAATGTGCACTGAGGTTAATGCAAAAAGATACAGAGTAAATGACATAATTGAAAATCAATTTGTCATGAATAAAAAATTTAAATTAAATTTGCCCGAGGGTAAATGGACAGTTATACGAAATTCCAGTGATTTCTATTATGGTCTTGTAAGCAAGATTTATACTTTAGTTAGATTAGAAAATAATGTTGCTGTAGAGTCAATAGAAATTGGTGAAATGAAAACAGCGGGCATTTATGAGAGCCTTGTAAACCAAGCAATATATGAAGCGCTTTTTAAAAATAAATATGATGGATGTTATGAGCGTCCTGAATATTTTATTGTTAAAGTTTATAAAAAAGGTAGTACGCATAATTGTTTAGTAATTGATCATTCTGATGTTCATAAAGACTTTTTTAATCCAGATGATCCAGAAATTGCCGATGCTGATGTAAAAAAATGGATAAAAGATCATAATATAGAATTGCCCAAAGTGGGATTACGTAGTTTCCATGCTTATTTTTCTAGGTTAGCTGCAGGTAAATGGTACTTATTATCATATGGAATTGATCCAAATATTCTTAATGCACCAAAAAATAAATTTATAAGTGAAGAAACTTCAGAATATCATAAAAATAATATTTCAAACTATCCTGAACATCAAAAAATTATGCAAAAATGGGTTTCAATTTCAGCAAAAAGACATATTGAATTTGAAAATATAATTAAAATAATAGAAAGACATAAGCTAGATTTAAGCGCTCTATCACCCTTAACTTCTGTATCGACTAAAAAATTATCAAGTGATATTTTAGATCAAATTAATAAATTAAATGATTTATATAAAAGTGGTGTATTAACAAAAGATGAATTTGAAAAAGCAAAAAAGAAAATATTAAACTAAATATTTAATAATAATTCTGAACAAAGCCCGTATTCCTTAGTTGTATTTTTCAAAAAACGTTGACCACAATAAATTACCAAATTAGGAGGGGGCGTTCTGTTGCCCGGCAATTGACTAGAAAATAGCATATTTGCTCACTTAATTAAATTACTTCGTTGAAAACTTCGTTGAGAGGTCTTCTTGTTTTGTCCAAGGTTTACCTTTGGACTTCGTTGAAAGTGAACATGTGGTAGACTAGATTATAATTATGAGAGTAATATACGATTTACTTATTGGATATATTTCAGAAAAATTTGATATTGCTCCTGTTATACCTCAAATTTTTTTATTAATTTTATTTGCAATATTAATCGACAATTTAGCACCAGGAGGACTTGGTTTGCACAGAGACTTTAGTGGTTTAATTCTTTACCTAGGAATTTCAGTTGTAGTTATTTTGATATCATTTTTCTTTAATGGAAAAAATTGGTTTAGGAGACCAAGCAAACAAAAATAAACATATGGGAATACTGATAACCTTCCTTTTTTTTTGCTTACTAATTTATTCTATTTTAGGTGGTATTATAATTTTTGGAGAATACTCTTCATCACAAATGACAGGTGATAATGAAAAAGAAAAAAAACAAAGTTTTTCAAATGCAAATAAATTATTTTTAAAAAAACTAATTAAATATAGTTTAATTGTTTTAATACCAACTTATTTTATGCCAGACATTTTAGGTTTAGTTGGTCTTCAATACGAAGCAGGTTACAGATATACTTTAATAGCAGTTCCTTTATTTTTGTGGGCAAATACATTGCTTGCTATGGCAAGTATTTTTTTTGACTTTCTAATGAAACTAACAAAAAAAAAACATTAAAATTCATGATTAAAAGGGGCGTTCTGTTGCCAGGTACCCCATGACCTCGTAAGTTAATTAATCGCTGTTCCAAGTAAATAAATCAGCATCAAAAGGTATATTTCTAAATTTAAGTAAGATTTTATATTTTTCTAATCTTTCTTCCTTCTTAAATTTCTTTAAGTAGTTGAGTATTTGGTCATAAGTTAAACCCTCTAAGTGCTTCTTTTTAACATCAACATACTCTTCATAATCCATACCACATATAGAGAATTTTTTTTTAGGATCTATATTTTCAGCATAACTTATTGTGTCTTCAGTTTCGCTAAGGACATCATAAAAACGAGCGATTTGATTATCTTTTTCAAAGAGAACATCTCTTCTGAAATCAAATAGTTCTTGTTGTTGCATATTTTGGAGTTATTAAAGTTTTGAAAATTAACTTTAACAATTTAGATATTATTGAATAATAGTGTCAGAAATAAGGAGTATTCTTTTGGAAGGTGTTATCAACTACCACCAACCCATAAATGCTCCAATAAAAGTAACAATTAAAAATATAATTCCAAAAGGTATAGCGATTCTAAATTGACTATTTTTTAATCCAATTAATCCACCTATAAAATACAAAACCCCATTAACAATAATCAAAACCACCAAAGCAAAACAAAGATATAATATATAGTCCATTTATTTTTTTAAGGGGCGTTCTGTTGCCAGGTGCCCCAGACCCCGTTTGCTTAATTAACTAAGTTAATTAGGCAGCAAGTGCATAACTTTCGTTAGCAATTATAAAATAGCCCGTTACGGTGGAACAATCCCGAACGAAAGAATAGCCTTTAGTCACCCGTCGAATCTAGTTCACCCCCATAAGTTGTAATGGTGGAGGTGGTGGGTACTGCCCCCACGTCCGCAATGGTTATTACGAAATTCGTTTATCGTCGTAGTTGGAAAACCAACATTATTAATATAAAAGTAATTACAATAGATTCAATAACAATCATGAAATTAACTGAAGAACAACAAGAAGAAATAAAAAATCAACAATCTCAAAGCAATCAAACTAAAAGAGTTACTGCTCCAGAGCTAGAAAAAATTCTATATGAAGCAATTCCAGCTTTAGATCATGGTTTTGTAAGAGTTGTTGATTATATGGGTGATGACACATCAATAGTTCAATCAGCTAGGGTGTCATATGGAAAAGGAACTAAACAAGTTTCGACCGATAAAGGTTTAATAAAATATTTGATGAGGCATTGGCACAGCACTCCATTCGAAATGTGTGAAATTAAATATCATATTAAGCTTCCAATATTTATTGCAAGACAATGGATTAGACATAGAACTGCAAATGTTAATGAATATTCTGCTAGATATTCAATTTTAGACAAAGAATTTTATTTGCCATCACAAGAAAATTTAGCTGCTCAATCAACTAGTAACCGACAGGGTAGAGGAGATGTCTTAGAGGGAAAACAGGCAGAGGAAGTTTTGGAACTTTTGAAAAGTGATGCAGAGAGAACTTATGATAATTATGAAACTATGCTTAATGAAAGATTTGATGGATCAACTATTGACGAAAACAAAAAAGGTTTAGCGAGAGAACTTGCAAGAATGAATTTAACTCTAAATACCTATACTCAATGGTATTGGAAAACTGATTTACTAAACTTAATGAATTTTTTAAGATTAAGAGCTGATAGTCATGCTC
>CACCIO010000008.1 GCA_902546085.1 uncultured Pelagibacteraceae bacterium
TTGTAATCAACACACTAGATCTCAATAAAGCTCAAGACATTGTAACTATTAATCTTAAAGACAAAAGTTCTATGGCTGATTACATGATCATAGCAAGTGGAACTTCATCTAGACATATTCAATCTTTGTCTGAACAAGTTTTAGAAAAACTTAAAAAAAACGGTGTAAAAGACTCAAAAATTGAGGGTAAAGAAAGTGGAGAATGGAAACTTGTTGATGGGATTGATCTGATTATTCATATCTTTCACCCAGAAAAAAGGAAGTTTTATGAATTAGAGAAAATTTGGTCAGAGTTAATTCCAAAAGAAAAAGTGATGATATGAAAACAATTAAATTTTTATTATTAATTTTTTTTTCCGTTTTTTATATAAATAAACCAGTTATTTCAGCTGAAATTGATATTTATAAAAAAATTGATCTCTTTGGTGAGGTTCTAGAAAAGATTAATAAAGAATATGTTGATGAGTTCAATCAATCTGAGAGTATGGACTCTGCTATCAATGGACTTTTACAATCCTTAGATCCTTATTCATCCTACATGTCCCCTAAAATTTTTGATGAAATGCAAACAGAAACCAGTGGTGAGTTTGGTGGATTAGGAATTGAGGTTAGTATGGAGGCCGGTGTGGTAAAAGTAATTTCACCAATAGATGATACACCTGCTTCTAGAGCTGGATTAAAAGCTGGAGATTACATAGTAAAAATAAATGATGTTCAGGTTCAAGGAAAATCATTAAGTGAAGCTGTTGATTTAATGAGAGGACCTGTAGGTTCTGGAATAGAATTAACAGTAAGAAGAAGAGGTGAAAAAAAAGCATTAACGTTTAATATTATAAGAGAGGTTATTCAAGTTCAATCTGTAAAATCTGAAGTTATAGATAAAAGTATTGGATACATTAGGCTTACTTCATTTAATGATAACAGTAGTGATCAAATAGAAAAACAAATTAAGAAACTTAAAAAAAATAAAAACTTAAATTCATTTATTTTAGATTTAAGAAATAATCCTGGGGGTCTTTTATCTCAAGCAATAAAAATCTCAGATTTTTTTCTAGAAAATGGAGAGATAGTCTCAACAAAAAGCAAAAAAAAATCTGAAAATAGAAAATGGTTTGCAAAAAAAGGTGACATTACTGACGGAAAAACATTATTGGTTTTAATTAATTATGGTTCTGCATCTGCATCTGAAATTGTTGCTGGAGCTTTAAAAGATCACAAAAGAGCAATTATCATTGGTGAAAATAGCTATGGAAAAGGTTCGGTTCAATCAATTATTCCTTTAAAAAATCGTGGAGCTATCAGATTAACTGTCGCAAAATATTATCTTCCTTCTGGAAAATCTATTTCTGAAGTAGGTGTTAGACCAGATATAGAAGTAAATGAAGAAGGTGATGATTTTAGAATAAAAACTGATACTGATAATCAATTAAATTACGCTATTAAGTTACTTAACGGATAATATGAATAAAAATTTTAAAGATTTACCACTGAGAAGTGGGGTCGGAATTGTGTTGCTGAATAAACAAAATAAAGTATTCGTAGCAAAAAGAATAGATAATCCTAAAAATTTTTGGCAAATGCCTCAGGGTGGTGTTGATGAGGGGGAGAATAATTTAAAAGCTGCATTTAGAGAACTAGAGGAAGAAACAAGTATCAAAAGTGTAGAACTTATAAAAGAATTAGATGGTACATTAACCTATGATTTACCTGATAGATTACTAGGTATTATTTGGAAAGGTAAATACAAAGGTCAAAGGCAAAAATGGTTTTTAATGCGATTTACTGGAAATGACAGTGAAATAAATATTAACACATCTAATCCAGAGTTTTTAGATTGGAAATGGATTGAGCTAGATTTAATTACTGATGTTGTGGTTGATTTTAAACATCATGTTTACAAAGAACTGAAAGAAAAAGTAAAAAAATTAATTTAGAGTTTTTAAAACTTCAACTTTTTGATCTGCTAAATATTTAGATTGATCATTAATATCGGTTTTATTAGCCTCTTCTTCTGCCTGTTTAAGTAAATCTTGTTGCTTTGATTTATCCATATCAGCAAGATTAAAAATTGTACTTGTTAAAATTGATAAATTGTTATTTTTGAACTCAACAATTCCATCTTCAACATAGTAATTTTCATCCCCTGATTTTGATAAAATCTTAATTATCCCAGGTTTCAAAAAGGAAATAATAGAAATATGATCCTTCAATATTCCCATCTCTCCTTCAAAAGCAGGGACCACAACTTCTGAAACATCATCTTTTACTAAAAAAGATTTTTCAGGATTTACAATTTCTACTTTAAACTCTTCGCTCATTAAGCAGCAGCTTCTTGTTCCATTTTCTTAGCTTTTTCTATAGCTTCTTCAATTGTTCCAACCATATAAAAAGCAGCTTCAGGTAAGTGATCATACTCACCTTTACAGATTGCATCAAAACCTTTGATCGTTGAATCAAGATCAACAAGTTTTCCTGGTGAACCAGTAAATACTTCTGCAACGAAGAATGGTTGAGACAAAAATCTCTGGATTTTTCTAGCTCTTGCTACAACTAATTTATCTTCTTCGGATAACTCATCCATACCAAGAATAGCTATAATATCTTGTAGTGATTTATATGATTGTAGAATTCTTTGAACATCTCTTGCTACTCTATAATGCTCATCTCCAACAATTCTTGGATCTAAAATTCTTGATGTAGAATCAAGTGGATCTACTGCTGGATAAATACCAATTTCAGCAATTTGTCTTGAAAGTACAGTCGTTGCATCTAAGTGAGCAAATGATGTCGCTGGAGCAGGGTCAGTTAAATCATCAGCAGGTACATAAATTGCTTGTACAGATGTAATTGAACCTTTGTTTGTAGTAGTAATTCTTTCTTGTAGGTTACCCATGTCAGTAGCTAACGTCGGTTGATATCCAACAGCAGATGGAATTCTTCCTAACAAAGCTGAAACCTCTGATCCTGCTTGAGTAAATCGAAAAATATTATCTACGAAAAAAAGCACGTCCTGACCTTCCTGATCTCTGAAGTATTCAGCTACAGTCAACCCTGTAAGTGCAACTCTTGCTCTTGCTCCAGGGGGTTCATTCATCTGTCCATAAACTAGAGCCGCTTTTGAACCGGCTCCTTCTTTTTTAATTACTCCAGACTCAATCATTTCATGATAAAGGTCATTTCCTTCTCTAGTTCTCTCTCCAACACCCGCAAAAACTGAAAAACCACCATGAGCTTTTGCAACGTTATTAATTAATTCCATAATTAAAACTGTTTTTCCTACTCCTGCTCCACCAAATAATCCAATCTTTCCGCCTTTTGCATAGGGTGCAAGCAAATCAATAACTTTAATACCTGTTACAAGTATTTCAGTTTCTGTTGATTGGTCATTAAATTCAGGTGCAGCTCTATGAATTGGCCAACTTTCTTTAGTCTTAACTTCGCCTCTTTCATCAATTGGTTCCCCAATTACATTTATAATTCTTCCAAGAGTTTCAGGCCCAACAGGAACTTGAATGGGAGCATTTGTGTTAGTAACTTCATCACCTCTTTTTAGTCCTTCAGTGGCATCCATAGCAATTGTTCTAACAGTGGTTTCACCCAAGTGTTGTGCTACCTCTAAAACTAGTCTGTTATCACCATTTTTACATTCCAATGCTGTTAAAATTTCTGGTAGTTCACCATCAAATTTCACGTCTACTACCGCTCCAATAACTTGTGTGATTATTCCTTTGCTCATAATTATAAACTTTCTGCTCCTGATATGATTTCTATTAGTTCTTTTGTAATTGCTGCCTGACGACTTCTATTATATTCAATAGTAAGTTTGTCAACCATTTCACCTGCGTTTCGGGTTGCATTATCCATTGCACTCATTCTAGACCCTTGCTCGCTAGCTGAATTCTCTAACATCGCTTTAAATATTTGCGTAGAAATATTCTTTGGCAATAAATTGCTTAAAATTTCATCTTCATCTGGTTCAAATTCGTAACTTTCTTCTGAGCTACTTTCTTCTCCCTCATTATTTAATGGGATAATTTGCTGTGCTTGAGGAATTTGAGTAATTACATTTTTAAATTGGTTATAAAAAATTGTACAAACATCAAATTCACCTGCTTCGAATTTTTCAATTACCATTTTCCCAACTTTGTCAGCATCAAAATAATTTGCATTTTTAGACTCTTTGAAAGAAATATTTTCAATTATTTTATCACCATAAACTCTTTTTAGCTGATCATTTCCCTTTGAGCCTACTGTAATAATTTTAAGTTCTTTACCTTCATCTAAAATTTTTGCAAAATAACTTTTAGCTTTTTTAATAATATTAGAATTAAATCCACCACATAAACCTCTATCAGAAGTCATCACTACACAAAGATGAGTTTTTTCCTGACCAGTACCTGACAATAACTTTGGTGCATTTTCTTTATCAGATATACCATTTGATAAATTCAAAATAACATTATTCATTTTTTCAGAATAAGGCCTTCCCTTCTCAGCACTTTCTTGAGCTCTTCTTAATTTAGCTGCTGCAACCATTTTCATAGCTTTAGTAATTTTTTGTGTAGACTTTACACTTGCTATTCTTTTTTTTAGATCGTCTAAACTTGCCATAAATTATTAAGATTTAAAATTTCCTTTTAATTGAGTGATTACCTCAACAAGTAGTTTTTCTTTATCTTCCTCAAGTTTTCCTGAACTTAAAATTGACTCTATAATTTCAGGCTTATCTGATTTACATTTTTCAATAATCTTGCTCTCAAATTCAGCAACGTCTTTTAAATCAATATCATCCAGATAACCTTTTACTCCACAAAATACTGAAATAACTTGTTCTGCAACAGTCATGGGTGAATATTGTTTTTGTTTTAAAAGTTCAGTCAGTTTAGAGCCTCTATTCAAAAGTTGCTGAGTAGATGCATCTAAATCAGATCCAAATTGAGCAAAAGCTGCCATTTCTCTGTATTGTGCTAACTCTAATTTCATTGAACCAGAAACTTTTTTCATTGCTTTTGTTTGAGCTGACGAACCAACCCTAGACACTGATAAACCTACGTTAATTGCAGGTCTTATACCTTGGTTAAATAGTTCTGTTTCAAGGAAAATTTGTCCGTCTGTAATTGAAATAACGTTAGTTGGAATAAACGCGGATACGTCTCCACCTTGTGTTTCAATAATTGGTAGTGCTGTAAGTGATCCACCACCATGTTCATCACTTAATTTAGCTGCTCTTTCAAGTAATCTACTATGAAGATAAAATACATCTCCAGGATAAGCCTCACGTCCTGGGGGTCTTCTTAATAACAATGACATTTGTCTATAAGCAACTGCTTGTTTAGATAAATCATCATAAATTATTAACGCATGCATTCCATTATCTCTAAAATACTCACCCATAGCACAACCTGTGTATGGTGCTAAGAATTGTAAAGGAGCAGAGTCAGATGCAGTAGCAGCAACGATTGTTGTATACTCCATAGCTCCAGCTTCCTCTAATGTTTTTTGAATTTGTCTTACTGTTGATCTTTTTTGTCCAACTGCAACGTATATACAATACAGTTTTTGTTTTTCATCACCAGATTCATTGATTTTTTTTTGATTAATAATTGCATCTACTGCAACTGCTGTTTTGCCAGTTTGTCTATCACCAATAATTAATTCCCTTTGCCCTCTTCCAATCGGAACTAGACTATCAATTGATTTAAGACCAGTTTGCATTGGTTCACTTACTGATTGTCTTGGAATAATACCAGGAGCTTTTACCTCAACCCTGCTTTTTTTAATTCCTTTATCTAATACTCCTTTTCCATCGATAGGATTTCCTAAACCATCTACTACTCTTCCTAATAATTCTTTTCCAACTGGAGTATCAACAATATTACCAGTTCTTTTTACTACATCCCCTTCTTTAACATTTCTGTCATCACCAAAAATTACGACACCAACGTTTTCACTTTCTAAGTTTAGAGCCATACCTTTTGAACCATCTGCAAACTCTACCATTTCGCCAGCTTGAACATTATCCAAACCATAAATCCTAGCAATACCGTCTCCAACTGATAAAACTTGACCAACTTCTGTGACTTCTGCTTTATCACCAAAATTTTTAATTTGTTCTTTTAATATTTTTGTAACTTCTGAAGGATTTATTTCCATTTATGCCTCTATCATTCTATTTTCAATTTGTTGTAATTTATTTTTAATTGAGGTATCGACCATAGTACTTCCTACTTGTACTACCAAACCTCCTATTAAACTTTTGTCATGTTTGTAGTTTAATTTTATTTTTGAGCTAAAATTTTTTGTTAACTCCTCTGTAATTTTTTTAATTTCTTCATTAGATAATTCTTTTGCTGATTTTAATTCTGCCTTAAGTTCACCTCTTTTTCTTGAACAAATTTCAATAAAGCTTTTGAGTATACGCTCAATAAAAAAGAAACGTCTTTTTTGAATTAAGAAACTTAAAAAATTTCTAAATAAAGACTCAAATTTATTATTTTCAGAAATTTTATTGATTACTTTTAGTAAATCTTCTTGGCTTGTAGTTGGATCTTTAATCAAATTAGAAAAATCTTCACTTTTATCAATTAAATTAAGAATAGATGAAGACTGAACTTCAATCTGACTTAAAAGATTGTTTTCCTCTGAAAGTTCAAAAAGCGCAAGAGAATACCTTTCAGCTGAAGTTATTGAAAATCCGGTGTCTTTACTCAACTTGGTTCCTCTATTATGTTGAAGATTATTTAAAAATCACGCCCTAAATAACATATGACCCTTATGTCTTCAAGTAGCGGATTCGTGAAAAAGTCCTCTTTTTTACGGTTAATTGAAGTTAATTGGATCAACATCAACTGAAAGTTTTATTCCAGAAGAAAATTTATATTTTGGAATAATTTTTGCAAGAGAGCTTTGTAGTTTCATAGATTTTAAGCCTCTTATCAAAAATCTTATCCTAAATTTTCTTTTTAATCTAAATAATGGGGCATTCACTGGACCTAGTATTTTTCCCTCTATTTTGTTTGCAATAAAATTTTTAAAATTAATAGCTTCTTTTTCTAATTTAATTTCATTATCTCCTGTTAAGATTAAAGAAATAAACCTTTGAAATGGAGGTAGTTTATTTTTTTTTCTTATCTGCAGTTCTCTTTCTAAAAAAATATCTGTATTTTTACTTGTAATTTCTGAAATCATCTTAGTATTATTTTCATAAGTTTGAAAATATACGGTTGCTGGTTTTCCAGTTCTTCCTGCACGTCCTGAAAGTTGATGATAAAGCTGCAAATTTTTTTCTGCACCTCTTAAATCATGTCCTTGAGATGAAAGATCAATATCAACTACTACAATGCAATTTAAGCTTGGAAAATGAAAACCTTTTGAAATTAATTGGGTTCCAACTAAAATATGTGTTTGATTATTAATAATTTTATCTATTTTTTCTTTAGAATCTTTTTTATTCATTGTGTCACTTGAAAAAATCTCTATTGTTTTTCCAGGAAACTTTCTTTTTACCTCTTCTGAAATTCTCTCAACACCAGGACCACTAAAAATAAATTCACAATTACCTTCTTTTGTACAATTTCTTTTAAGATCAGATTTGTATCCACAATAATGGCATAATAAGTTATTTTTATTTTTATGATAAACTAAATTGATACTACAATTTGGACATGTAAAACTTGTAAAACACTTATTACATAAAACATTTGGAGAAAAACCTCTTCTATTTAAAAAAAACAAAACTTGATCTTCTTTTTCTAAATGTGAATTTACTTTTTCGATAATTTTATTTGATATCCATGATTGTTTTTCAAGTTTCGTATTATTTAAATTAATAATTTCATAATTAGGTAATGATGCGTTTTGATATCTTTCATTTAATCTAGAAACCTCATATTTACCTTTTTTAATATTTTCAAAAGTTTCTATAGAGGGAACAGCAGTAATCAAATTGATGGGAATATTTTCAAAAGATGCTCTAGAAATTGCCATATCACGAGCATTGTAAGTTATGCCTTCATCTTGTTTGAATGATTGATCATGCTCCTCATCAACAATTATCATTCCTAATTTTTTAAATGGTAAAAATAATGAAGATCTAGCTCCAATTATTATTTTTATTTTACCGTTAGAAACGCCACTCCAAATTAATTCTTTCTTTTTTTTTGAAATACCAGAGTGCCAGACTGCAGGTTTAAAACCAAAATATTCTACAAATTTTTGTTCAAACTGACTAGTTAGACCTATTTCTGGCAACAATATTAATCCTTGAAAACCCTTCCCTATCAATGGTTTTAACGCCTCAAAATAAACTAAAGTTTTTCCTGATCCAGTTGTGCCTTGCAAAACGTGTACTCTAAATTTTTTATTTGAAATACTCATTTTTTTTAGAGATTTATTTTGATCACTAGATAGCTTGATTGTGTTTTGTTTAATTTTGCTATCAAATATTTGATAAAGTTGATTTTCTTTATTCTCTACTGCATTACTAGTTAAGAGTACTAACTTTAATGCCATACCCTTTGGGATAAGATTATATTCTGCAAACCAATTTAAAAAATTTATTGTATTTTTTTTTAAAGGAGTAACGTCTAATTTCTTAATTATATTTTTAGTCTTAAAATTTTTATTATTTTTTTTTTCAAATTCGTCCCAAACAACACCAGTAATTTTTGATTTTCCAAAAGGTACCATTACATAATCACCAACTTTAAGATTTAAACTACTTTCATAAGTAAATGGATGATTAAAAATATTTGGTAAAAGAATCGGATATTTCATATTTTTATAATATGAAAAAAAATTAAGAGTGTATTGCTCTTTTATCTACTGATAAAGCAGCTTCTTTAACTGCTTCAGAAAACGTTGGATGAGCATGGCAAGTTCGAGCGATATCTTCTGCACTTGCACCAAATTCCATTGCAACACCGATCTCTGCAATTAATTCTCCCGCATGAGGTCCAATTATATGTGCACCCAATACTTTATCTGTTTGCTCATCAGCTAAAATTTTAACAAAACCTTCTGCATCGTCTATGGCCTTAGCTCTTGAATTGGCCATAAACGAAAATTTCCCTACTTTATATTTTTTATTTATTTCTTTTAATTGTTCCTCAGTTTTACCGATTGATGCTACTTCTGGTGTTGTATAAATTACTCCTGGGATTGTATCGTAATTTACATGTCCAGATTGACCAACTATGTTTTCTGCAACTGCTATACCTTCGTCCTCCGCTTTATGTGCAAGCATTGGACCAGCAATTACATCACCTATTGCATAAATATTCTCAACGTTAGTCTTAAAAATTTTATCAGTTTTAATTCTATTTCTTTCGTCACGATCTACTCCTACAGACTCTAAATTCAAACCATCTGTATTAGGTTTTCTGCCAACAGAAATCAAAACAACATCACACTCAAAATTATTTTTATTACCATCTTTATCTACTGTTGAAACCACTGCACCTACTGCATTTTTTTTAATTGTTTCAACTTTATTTTGCATATTAAATTTCATTCCCTGTTTTTTTAAAATTTTCATAAACTCCGAAGAGATTTCTTTATCCATTCCAGGTGTAATATGATCTAAAAATTCAACAACTTGCACCTCTGCTCCAAGTCTTGACCATACAGATCCCATCTCCAATCCTATATAGCCTCCTCCTACTACAACCATTTTCTTAGGTACCTTTTGTAACTTTAAAGCACCTGTTGATGAGACAATTGTTTTCTCATCTATTTCTATTCCTGGTAATGAAACTGGAACTGATCCTGTTGCTATAACTGTTTTTTCTGTTTGGATGATAGTTTCTATATTTTTATCATCCTTTATTAAAATTTCATTTTTAGATTTAAAACTTCCATGTCCTTTAAAGTAAGTAACTTTGTTTTTTTTCAAAAGAAACTCAACACCTTTTGTAAGAACGGTTACAGCTTTATCTTTGCTTTTCATCATTTTGTCTAAATTTAATTTTACTTCACCAACTTCAATACCTTTATTTGCTAAACTTTTTACTTTGTGAAATTCTTCAGACAGATTAAGTAAGCTTTTTGATGGGATACAACCTATATTTAAACAAGTGCCTCCCAAAGACCCTCTGGACTCTACACATGCAGTTTTTAATCCTAATTGGGCAAGTCTGATTGCGCATACATAACCACCCGGTCCACCTCCAATAACTACAACTTTAAATTTCTCTGACATTTAAATATCTAAAAACAACCTTCTAGGGTCTTCTAAGTTTTCTTTAATCATTTTAAGGAAAGATACAGATTCTTTTCCATCAATAATTCTATGATCATATGATAATGCTAAATACATAATTGGTCTTATTTTGATTACACCATCTACAACAATAGGTCTTTCTACTATATTGTGCATGCCCAACACACCAGATTGAGGTAAATTTAGTATTGGGGTTGAAAGCATAGACCCATACACACCTCCATTACTTATTGTAAATGTTCCTCCTTGAAGATCTTCAATTGTTAGCTTTCCATCTCGAGCTTTTTCTGAAATTTCTTTAATATTTTTTTCTATATCAGCAAAAGATAATTCATCTGCATTTCTTAAAACTGGAACAACCAAACCTTTATCTGTTCCAACAGCAAAACTAATATTATAATAGTTTTTATAGATAATCTCATCACCATCTATTTCAGCATTCACGGCAGGGAAATTTTTTAAAGCAACTACACATGCTTTAACAAAGAATGACATAAATCCTAATTTTATCCCATAACGAGATTGGAAATCCTCTTGATTTTCTTTCCTCATTTCCATTACACTGCTCATATCAACCTCATTAAATGTAGTTAAAAGAGCGGCATTCTCTTGAGCTTGCTTTAATCTTTTTGCAATAGTTTGTCTCAACCTAGTCATTTTAATTCGTTCTTCTTCACCATATTGAATTTTTCTTTCAGATTGTTTTGGATTTGCACCCATCAAACTTATTAAATCTCCTTTTAGAACTCTCCCATCTTTTCCTGAACCTTGAATTGAATTAATATCAATATTATTTTCAGTTACTATTTTTCTCACTGCTGGAGACAAGGTTGGGTTAATATCTCTTTTTGGAGCAACATCTGGTTTAACTTCCTCAGTTAAAACCAAAGGTTTCTCTTTGGGTTTTTCTATCTCTTTTTCTTCAAATACTTTTGGTTCTTTTATATTTGCATCTAATTTTATTACATTGCTCTCTGCAGGAACTATTTTCTGTTGCTTGATTTCTTTTTGTGTTTTTGGTGCAGATTTAACCGCTCCACCTTCTTCTGATACAGAGCCTAATAATGCTCCTACTTCAACGACTGATCCATCTTGTGAATTTATCTCTGTTAACACACCAGAAATTGGAGATGGCACTTCTAAGTTTACTTTGTCTGTCTCAAGTTCTACAATTGGCTCATCTGCTTCGACTGTATCACCTGCGTTTTTTAACCATTTTGCAACAGTCGCTTCTGTTATACTTTCACCAAGAACTGGGACTACTATTTTTTCACTCATTAAAATTAATCAAATACCTTGTTAATTATTTCTTGTTGTTGAGAATTATGCCTTTTGGCATATCCTGTTGCAGGAGTTGCGTCTGGGCTTCTTCCTATATAAGAAATTTTATTATTATTAGCCTTTAAAGTGTCTAATGTCCATTGGATATAATCTCTAACTGAAAACCAAGCACCCATATTTTTTGGTTCCTCTTGACACCAAAAGAATTCAGCATTTTTAGAGTACGGTTTTAACTCCTTAACCAAAGCTTTTGCTGGAAATGGATACAATTGTTCAATTCTATACATCACTACATCATCTCTTTTAAGCTTTTCTCTGGCGTCTAATAAATCAAAATATACTTTTCCAGAACAAAGAATTACTTTTCTTATTTTAGAACTTTCTTTTAATTTAATAAATCCTTTAGACTTAGGATCCATAGCATGATCCCACAATACTCTATGGAAAGTATTTTTTTTGTTAAAATCTTCCAAACTTGAAACACAATACTTATTTCTTAATAATGATTTTGGTGTCATTATGATTAGTGGCTTTCTGAAACTCCTATGCATTTGTCTTCTTAAAGCATGAAAATAATTTGCTGGGGTTGTGCAGTTCATTACTTGCATATTATCGTTTGAGCATAATTGTAAAAATCTTTCTAATCTTGCTGAAGAATGTTCTGGTCCTTGTCCTTCATATCCGTGAGGTAACAACATTACTATACCAGATGCTCTATTCCATTTTCTCTCACCAGATGCAATAAATTGATCAATTACTACTTGAGCTCCATTAGCAAAGTCACCGAATTGTGCTTCCCAAAGAGTAAGTGTGTTTGGCTCTACTAGACTATAACCATATTCAAAACCTAAAACTGCAAGTTCAGATAAAAAACTATCTACTACTTCAAATTGCTTTTGATTTTTAGAAATATTATTAAGGGGAATGTACCTAGAATTGTCTATTTGATTTCTTAAAACAGAATGTCGTTGACTGAATGTTCCTCTTCCAGAGTCTTGTCCTACAAGTCTAACAGGATATCCCTCTTCTAGCAAAGATCCAAAAGCTAAAGATTCAGCTGAAGACCAATCGATTCCAGTACCTTTTTCGATACTTTCTTTTCTAGCATTAAATATTTTAGAGATAGTCTTGTGAATATTTTTTTCCTCAGGAATATCATTTATTTTATCTGAAATTCTTTTTAACTTATTTTCATCGAAACCTGTTATACCCCTCTTATCTTTACCTCTTTCAGGTTTATATCTTGACCATGTTCCCTCAAACCATTCTATTTTTGGTTTATAATCCTTTGCACTTTTGTATTGTTCATCAAGTAAATCTTTAAATGATTTAACGTTTTGATTTAATAATTCTTCAGTTATAGATTTCTCGTTTACTAATTTATTTCCATAAATTTTATAAACGCTTGGATGTGTTCTAATTTTTTTATACATTAAAGGTTGAGTAAATGAAGGCTCATCTCCCTCATTATGTCCAAATCTTCTATAACAAATTAAATCTACTACGACGTCTCTATTAAATTTTAATCGAAATTCAGTTGCTATTCTAGTTGCATAAACAACTGCTTCTGGATCATCTCCATTAACATGAAGAATTGGTGCCTCTACCATTTTTGCAACATCAGATGGATAAGGTGATGACCTTGCAAATCTTGGACTGGTGGTAAATCCTATCTGATTATTAACAATAATATGAATTGTCCCTCCAGTATTATGTCCAGGTAAACCAGACATTGCAAAACATTCCGCTACAACACCTTGACCTGCAAATGCTGCATCTCCATGAATGAGGATAGGTATAACTTTATTTCTCTCTCGGTCTTTGTGAAAAAATTGTTTAGCTCTTGTCTGCCCCAAGACAACTGGATTAACAGCTTCTAAGTGAGAGGGATTGTCTGTCAAACTTACATGAACGGAATTTCCATCAAACTCTCTATCTGAAGATGCCCCAAGATGATATTTCACATCTCCAGCACTGTCTTCAGCATCTGAACTAAATTCACCTGCAAATTCATTAAAAATTTTCTTGTAAGACTTTTGTAAAACGTTTGCTAAAACATTAAGTCTACCCCTGTGAGACATTCCTATTTTAACTTCTTTTATATTATTCTGACCACCTATTTTTATAATTTGTTCAAGAGCAGGTATCAAACTTTCTCCACCATCCAAACCAAATCTTTTTGTACCTACATACTTTGTAGCTAAAAATTTTTCAAATCCTTCGGCCTGTACTAGTTTATTTAAAATTGCCTCTTTTCCATTTTTGGTAAATTGAAGTGCATTTTTATCTTGCTCTATTCTATCTCTAAACCACATTCTTTCATCTGGATTTGAAATATGCATAAACTCATAACCTATTTTTCCACAATAAGTCTTTTTCATAAATTTAAGTATTTCTCTTATATTTGCATACTTACGGTTAATTACTCCATTAAGAAAAATCTTCTTATCGTAATTTTCTTTTTTAAAACCATAAAAATCTGGATGGAGTTCGTCTAAATATTCAGACTCTCTCATTTCTAATGGATCAAGATCTGCTAATAGGTGTCCTCTTAGCCTATAAGCTCTAATTAATGCTACAGCACTAATTGAGTCCTTATTTGAGTCAGCAAGTAATTGAAAATTAAATTTTTCTGAAGTATCGATTTTTTCATTATCAAAATTGCTCTTGTCTTGTTCTTCTATTTTTTTTTGTAATTCATCAATATTGATTTTTTTTTTAGTTGGTCCCCAAGAAGGACCATTAATTTCTTTTGCTATAACATTTAATTCTTCACCAATTCCTTCAAAATAATTTGCCCAACTTTCTGGAAGATCAGCATCTTTATTTACAAACTTTAAATACATTTCTTCTATAAATGCACTATTAGATTTATTTAAAAATGAAGTTTTTTCGAAATTAAGATTTTTTGATGAAGACATCTTATTTATTTAATATATCTCTCTAATATTTTTTTTCAATTAGACAGTTTATCAAATAAAGTTTTTCCAATAATTGATGGTGATTTGGCAACAGTAATACCACATTCTTCCATTTTTTTTATTTTATCTTCGGCTCCACCCTTGCCACCTGATATAATGGCACCAGCATGCCCCATTCTCCTTCCTGGAGGAGCAGTAATTCCAGCAATAAAACCAACAATTGGTTTTTTGATCTTATGATTTTTTATAAATTCAGCCGCTTCCTCTTCGGCTGTTCCTCCAATTTCACCTATCATTAAAATAGATTCTGTTTCAGAGTCATTTAAAAATAAATCTAAACAATCTATAAAATTTGTTCCATTAATAGGATCACCACCAATACCAATGCAAGTTGATTGACCAAGTCCATTTTCAGTTGTTTGGGCTACTGCTTCGTATGTCAATGTTCCTGACCTTGATACAATTCCAACACTTCCTCTTTTGTGAATACTTCCCGGCATAATGCCAATTTTACATTCATCTGGTGTAATTATTCCTGGACAATTAGGTCCAATTAATCTGCTATTAGAGCCACTTAATTTTTGTCTTACCTTAAGCATATCCTGAATTGGAATTCCTTCAGTTATACAAACAATAAGTTCAATTGATGCATCAATAGCCTCAATGATTGCTGCTGCTGCAAATTTAGCAGGAACATAAATCATAGTTGCATTTGCTCCTACTTCATATTTTGCCTCTAAAACACTGTTAAAAACTGGTCTATCTAAATGTTTTTGTCCACCTTTCTTTGGTGTAACTCCACCAACAAGATTGGTTCCATATTTTATAGCCTGCTCCGAATGAAAAGTACCGTGCGAGCCAGTAAATCCCTGACAAATTACTTTAGTATATTTATTTACCAAAACTGACATATTATTTTATCGCCTCAACAATTTTCTTAGCAGCATCATCTAAATTTTCTGCTGAAATTAATTCTAATCCAGAATTATCAAGAATTTCTTTTCCCTCTTGAAAATTTGTACCTGCTAATCGTACAACTAAAGGTACACTAATATTAATTCCTTTAGCTGCATCAACTACTCCTTGAGCAAGTACATCACATCTCATAATTCCTCCAAAAATATTAATTAAAATACCTTTAACATTTTTATCTGAAAGAATTATATTTAATGCAGCGGATACTTTTTCTTTAGATGCACCACCACCTACATCTAAAAAATTTGCTGGCTCTTTACCATACAATTTAATTATATCCATTGTTGCCATCGCCAATCCTGCTCCATTTACCATACAACCGATACTTCCATCTAGCTTGATATATGCGAGATCATGCTTGCTAGCTTCTATCTCTGTAGAATCTTCCTCATTTAAATCTCTTAGTTCAACAATTTCTGGATGTCTAAATAATGCATTTGAGTCAAAATTAACTTTTGCATCTAAACAAACAATTTTTTCCTCTTTTGTCAAAATCAATGGATTTACTTCAACCATGTTTGCATCTGTGCTGACAAACATTTTATATATTGATTTAATTAATGATATCGCTTGTTTTTGTGTGTCTTTATTTAAATGAAAAATTTTAACTATTTTTTCACAATCTGAATCTGAGATTTCATCACCTATATCAACTTTAGTTGTTATAATTTTTTCAGGTGAACTACTAGCAACCTCTTCAATATCCATTCCACCTTGATCACTTGATATAAATGCAATTTTAGAACTTGACCTATCTACTAAACACGATAAATAAAATTCTTTATCTATACTTGAAGATTCTTCTACGTATAATCTTTTTACCTCTCTACCTTCAGGACCAGTTTGATGAGTTACAAGTGTTTTTCCTAGTAATTCTTTAGCTGCTACTGTTAGTTCTTCAATAGTGTTTAAAATTTTTACTCCACCAGCTTTTCCTCTACCACCCGCATGAATTTGTGCTTTAAGAACATATTTCTCAGTTTTTAGTGCTTTTGCTTTTTGAATAAGTTCATCAACATTAAGCGCAAATACTCCTTCAGGAACTACAGCTCCATATTTTTTCAATATTTGTTTAGCTTGATGCTCGTGAATATTCATTATTATTTAGATAAATCAGGATCTATTTTAGATGCAGCTTCCCATAAAGCTTTTACAGCATCTATTGAATGCATAAATTCTTTTTTTTCTTTTTCATCTAAATCAATCTCTTCAATTTTTTCTACACCATTTTTTCCAATAATAACGGGAACACCTGCATAAACATTTTTCACACCATATTCTCCATTTAATTGTACAGCGCAGGGTAATAATTTTTTCTGATCATTCAAATATGCTTCTGCCATTTGAACGCCTGAAGCTGCTGGTGCATAAAAGGCTGATCCTTTTTCTAAATATTTAACTATTTCAGCACCGCCATCTCTTGTTCTTTGATTAATTTCCTCAACCCTTTCTGATGAAATCTTTCCATCCTTTACAAGATCTAACAAAGGTTTACCTGAAATTTTTGTAAATCTTGGCATAGGAACCATGGTGTCACCATGACCACCCATAACCATTGCCTCAATTTCTCTTACAGGCACATTTAGTTCTAATGATAAAAATAATTTAAATCTCGAACTATCTAAAATACCTGCCATACCAACTACTTTATTTGATGGCATACCTGAAAATTTTTGAAATGCCATAACCATAACATCTAAAGGATTGGTGATACAGATCACAAAAGCATTAGGAGCATTTTTCTTTACACCTTCAGCAACTTGTTTAATAATTTTTAAATTTATTCCAAGGAGATCATCTCGACTCATGCCAGGCTTTCTTGGAACGCCAGCTGTAATTATAATTACGTCTGAATCTTTTATGCTTTCATAGTTATCAGTTCCTGAAAACCTAACATTGAAACCATCTACAGATGAAGATTGTGCAATATCTAATGCTTTACCTTTTGCAATACCACTAGCTACATCAAATAAAACCACTTCATTTACTAATTCTTTTGTTCCTATCAAATGTGCAAGAGTTCCACCTATTTGGCCTGCACCAATTAAAGATATTTTTGTCATCTATTTCCTTTATTTCATTGTTGGCATAACAAATTCCACATTTGATCGGACACCTGAAGGCCATCTAGATGTTACTGTTTTAAGTTTAGTATAAAATTTTATTCCTTCCATACCATGCATTCCACTATCTCCAAATAATGATCTTTTCCAACCACCAAAACTATGAAATGCCATTGGAACTGGGATTGGCACGTTAATACCAACCATACCTACTTGAATTTTACTTGCAAAAGTTCTCCCAGCATCACCGTCTCTTGTATAAATACTAACTCCATTTCCGTACTCATGGTCGTTAATTAATTTTGCAGCTTCTTCAAAAGTTTTTACTCGAACAACTGATAAAACTGGACCGAATATTTCTTCTTTGTAAATTCTCATATCTTTATTTACATGATCAAATAAACATCCACCTATATAGAAACCATTTTCATAACCTTGAAGTTTTAAACCTCTTCCATCAACCACTAGCTTTGCACCTTCCTTGACACCTAAATCAACATAACTTGTAACTTTTTCTAAATGTTCTTTGGTAACTAAAGGTCCCATTTCTGAAGTTTTATCCATTCCAGGACCCACTTTTAACGCTTCAGCTTTTTTTGATAATCTTGATACAAGTTCATCTCCAATGTCTCCAACTGCAACCGCAACTGATTGAGCCATACATCTTTCTCCAGCTGAACCATAAGCAGCACCCATTAATCCATTTACAGCACCATCCAAATCACAATCTGGCATAACAACTAAATGATTTTTTGCTCCACCCAAAGCTTGAACTCTTTTTTCATTTTTAGCCGAATTTTCATAAATATATTTTGCAATAGGAGTAGATCCAACAAAACTAACAGCTTTAATATCTTTATTTTCTAAAATTGCATCTACAGCTTCTTTATCACCATTTATTACATTAAACACTCCATCTGGAAGACCAGCCTCAGATAGAAGTTCAGCCAATCTTAGACCACAAGATGGGTCTTTTTCTGATGGTTTAAGAATAAAAGTATTTCCACATGCTATTGCTATTGGAAACATCCACATTGGAACCATTGCTGGAAAGTTAAAAGGTGTGATACCTGCAACAACTCCTAAAGGTTGTCTCATTGACCAACTATCAACATTAGTGCCAACATTTTCGGAATACTCACCTTTTAATAAATGTGGAATTCCACAAGCAAATTCCACCACTTCAAGTCCTCTAGTTAAAGAACCTCTTGCATCTTCATAAACCTTTCCATGCTCTGAAACTATTAACTTAGTTAATTCATCAGAATTTTTTTCAATTAATTCTTTAAATTTAAATATTATTCTAGATCTTTGTAGAGCAGGTTTTAAAGACCAAGTTTCAAATGCTTTTTTTGCTACCTCAACAGCACTGTCTAAATCAGATCTTGAAGCAAGTCTTACCTCAGACTCTTGTTCACCAGTTGCTGGATTGAAAACTTTTCCCTTTTTATCTGAAGATCCCGGAATTATTTTACCGTTTACGAAGTGTTCTATTAAATTCATGAATACGGTGTTTTAGATCAAAAATATCGAATAGTCTATTTAAACATTAGCGGTTGCTAACATTTTTTTTATTTCAGCTATAGCTTTTGCTGGATTCAAGCCTTTAGGACATGCATTTGTACAATTTAAAATAGTATGACATCTGTATAATTTTAATTCATCAGCAACTTTTTTTAATCTTGCTTTTCGCTCCTCATCTCTACTATCAATAATCCATCTATATGCTTGTAACAAAACTGCTGGACCTAAATATTTGTCACCATTCCACCAATAACTTGGGCAAGAAGTAGAGCAACAAGCACACATAATACATTCGTAGGCACCATCTAATTTTGCTCTGTCTTCTTTGGATTGATAAATTTCAGTAGTTTCTTTTGTTGAATTATTTTTTAACCATGGTTCAATTGATTGATACTGTTTGTACAATCCATCCAAATCACCAATTAAATCTTTTTTGACTTTTAAATGAGGTAATGGATAAATATCAATATCTCCATCTATTTCAGCATGTGGAGTGGTACAAGCAAGGCCATTTTTACCCCCCATATTCATTGCACATGAACCACATACTCCATGAGCACAAGATCTTCTGTATGTTATAGTTGAATCGATTTCATTTTTGATTTTATTTAAAATATCTAGTACCTTTGAAGAACAATTATCCATGTCAACTTCATAGGTGTCTATCCTAGGACCTTCATCTGTAGATGGATCCCATCTATAAATATTTACTTTTCTTAAATTTTTTGATCCAGTTTTGTCTTTGAAGTATTTACCTTTTTTAATTTCAGAATTCTTAGGTAAACTCAATTGAACCATTAATATACCCGTTCTTGAGGTGGAAAATATTGCACTTCATTAGTTAAAGTTGATTGATGGACGGGTCTATAACTTATCTTTGTATTTTTACCATCACACCATGCAAGAGTATGTTGCATAAATTTTTCATCATCTCTTTTTGGATAATCTTCTCTTGCGTGAGCTCCTCTACTCTCTTTTCTATGATATGCTGAGTCTACAGTTGCTACCGCTTGTCTGATTAAATTATCAAATTCTAAGGTTTCTACTAAATCGGTGTTAAATACTAAAGATTTATCCTTAACAGAAATGGAGTCCATTCCATCGTAAGTTTTGCCTATCTCATCAACCCCTTGTTTAAGATTTTTTTCTGTTCTAAATACTGCACATTTAGATTGCATTGTTTTCTGCATCGAGAGTCTTAATTCTGCAGTACTATTATCCCCTTGAGCATTTCTAAGTTTATCAAATCTATCCAAACACTTTTGAGTTTCAGTTTCTGGTATTTCTTCATGTGGTGTTCCAGGTTTTACTAGTTCAGCCGCTCTTTTTGCAGCTGCTCTTCCAAATACTACTAAATCAATTAATGAATTAGAACCAAGTCTGTTTGCTCCATGAACAGAAACACATGCTGCTTCACCAATAGCCATTAAACCAGGAACTGTTTTTTCAGAACCATTCATTGTTAGCACTTCTGCTTTATAATTTGTTGGAATACCTCCCATGTTATAGTGAACTGTAGGAACTACAGGTATAGGATCTTTGGTAACATCAACATTTGCAAACAATCTTGCAGCTTCAGTGATACCTGGTAATCGATTTTCAATTACACTTTTGTCTAAATGACTTAAATGTAAATGAACATGATCTTGATCTTTACCTACACCTCTTCCTTCATTAATTTCTATAGACATTGATCGACTGACAACATCTCTTGACGCTAAATCTTTTGCATTTGGCGCGTATCTTTCCATAAATCTCTCACCTTCTGAATTTACTAAATAGCCACCTTCACCTCTTACTCCTTCTGATATAAGTGTTCCGTGTCCATAAATACCTGTTGGATGAAATTGTACAAATTCCATATCTTGCAAAGGTAGTCCTGCTCTTAAGACCATGGCATTACCATCACCTGTACAAGTATGAGCTGATGTAGCAGAGTAGTATACCTTTCCATATCCTCCAGTTGCAATAATTACAGTGTGCGCTCTAAATCTATGAATTGTACCGTCATTAAGATTCCATGCTATTAATCCTTTGCACTCTCCATCTTTCATTAATAAATCTAAAGCAAAATATTCAATAAAAAATTCTGTGTTATGTTTTAAAGCTTGTCCATATAAAGTATGTAATATTGCATGCCCTGTTCTATCTGCAGCTGCACAAGTTCTTTGAACAATTCCATTTCCATAATTTTTGGTCATACCACCAAATGGTCTTTGATAAATTTTCCCCTCCTCTGTACGACTAAAAGGAACACCATACTTTTCCAATTCCAAGACTGCTTTGGGCGCTTCTTTACATAAATATTCAATGCTATCTTGATCTCCTAACCAGTCTGCACCTTTTACAGTGTCATACATATGCCATCTCCAATCATCTTCCCCCATATTTCCTAGGGCTGCTGATATTCCACCTTGTGCAGCAGACGTATGACTTCTTGTGGGAAATACTTTTGAGATACACGCTGTTTTTAAACCAGCTTCACTTAATCCCACAGCTGCTCTTAATCCTGAGCCACCTGCTCCAAGTACAACAACATCGTACTCATGATCTATGATATTATAGGCTTTCATGTATTTAAGTTAAAAATAACAATTATTGTTAAAATTGGAATTGTTATAGCAAAAAAATTTAAGATTTTGTTTGCGGCATTTTTGATTTTCGTATCTTTTATATAGTCCTCAAAAACCTCACTAATACTTAATGCTGAAAAAAAATAAATAAATACCAGAAACAGTCCCATTAAAAATTTAGATGGTTGAGATGTCAAAAAACCAACTATTTCTTGATAACTTTTATCATAAAAATTTACTAAACTTAAAATAAACCAAAGCATTAGAGGTAACAAAATTAAAGAGCTAAATTTTAAAAACAACCATTTTTTTGTAACCGGTAGCATTAGATGACTCCTCTTCCAAATATATAAACTAATATAGTTAAAAAAATTGAACCGAAAATAACAAGCAAACCTGTAATTTTAGTTGTTTGTAATTCAAAGCCATAACCTAAATCCATAATTAAATGTCTAATCTCACTTAACATTTGAAAACTAAAAGACCAAGTTATTCCAATTAATATAAATTTCCCTGAAAAAGATTCTAAAAAAATTTTTATTGTTTGATATTCACTCTCTCCTAAAAGCATAAAAGCAAACCAAATACAAATTAAAGTTATTGCAAAAAAATTAATTATCCCTGTAATTCTATGTGAAATGGATACTAAAGAAGAAATATGCCATTTATAAATTTGTATATGTGGTGATAAAGGTCTATTTTCCATTTTATTATTTTGATTTAATTATTGTTTCTGCGATTTCAACAGAATTAAGTGCAGCACCTCTTAATAAATTATCTGAAACAATCCATAAATTAAGAGAATTTTTTTTAGTTTTATCCTCTCTAATTCTAGATATGTAAGTCTCATCATTTCCAGCTGCCTCAAAAGGAGTGCTATAACCTCCATTTTCTCTTTTATCAATAACCTGACAGCCTTCTGCATTATTTAAAGATTCTCTAACATCATCTAAATTAAAAGGTTTCTCAAACTCTATATTAACAGACTCAGAGTGTGATACTAGCACAGGAATTCGAACACATGTTGCTGTAAGTTCAATTGTTTCATCTAATATTTTTTTTGTTTCATTTGTCATTTTTAATTCTTCCTTTGTATATCCATCATCAGAGAAAACATCGATATGTGGAATAACATTAAAAGCAATTTGTTTGGTAAAGTTTTTGGACTCTATTTTTTTTCCATCTAAATATTTTTTAGTTTGCTCAATTAATTCATCCATTGGGCTTTTTCCACCACCTGAAACAGATTGATAAGTTGAAACTACAACTCTTTTAATTTTATATAAATCATGAAGTGGTTTAAGAGCAATAACAAGTTGTGCTGTTGAACAGTTTGGGTTTGCAATAATATTTTTATTCATTTTTTTTATTTCAGAAGAGTTTACTTGTGGAACAATCAGAGGTACATCTGGATCCATCCTAAAAAAACTTGAATTATCAATTACCACAGTATGTTTGGCTGCATTTTCTGCATATTTTTCAGCAATTTTTCCTCCTGCTGCAAAAAAAGTAATATCAGCTTTAGAAAAATCATAGTTTTCTAAATTCTCAATTTCATATTCTTTATCTCTAAATAATATTTTTTTTCCTGCACTTTTTTCTGAGGCAACTAAATATAGATTATCAAACTTGAAGTTTTTTTTATCAAAAACTTCAAGAGTCTTTCTACCTACATTACCTGTTGCACCCACTATAGCTATGTTCATATTTAGAGTTTTATACTAAATAAAAGGTAAATCGCAAACTTTACCCACACAAATTTCACCATTTATCTTGGCTTTTATATCCTGATCAACGTTCCAGTGTGGTTTTTTCATCATAGCAATACCAATAACTTTTTTAAAATGTGGTGAATAGCAAGCTGATCTCAATTCTCCAATTATATTATTGTTTTGATCACTTAATTCTAATGATCCTGTAATACTTATTTTATCTATATCAAGCATTACTCCCATTAATTTTTTTTTAATTCCTTCAGATTTAATTTTTTTTAATTTCTCTTTACCTAAAAAATTAACTTCGCTATCTATGTTAATATATTTATCAAATCCACATTCATAAGGATTGTCTCCATTATCGATATCATTTCCATACGATAATAATCCACTTTCAATACGTTCTATTAAATTTGGACAACCTGGTTTGATATTAAATTCTTTTCCAATTTCAAAAAGATGATCATATAATTTTAATCCAGAAACATTATGCTCAACATAAATTTCATAACCACCTTGTTTTGACCAACCAGATCTTGCAATTAAATGTTTATCACCACCAAATTCAAAATAATCAAAACCAAAAAATTTTAAATTAACTATCTTATCTCCAAAAACTTTTTCCATTAATTCAAATGACTTTGGACCTTGTATAGCCATTATATCAACATCAGGTTCAAAAATGTTTACGTCTAATTTATTTCCAATGGCTAACCCCTTTGCAAATAATATTACATCTGAGTCAGCAAGAGAAACCCACCATTTATTTTCATTTAATCTAAGTACAACTGGATCATTAATCAGACCTGCGTTATCATCAATTATTGGACAATAATAACATCTTCCATCTTTCGATTTAGATAAATCTCTACAAGTCATCAACTGAACTAATTTCGCTGAGTCTTTACCAGAAATTTCTACCTGTCTTTCAGCAGCTACATCCCAAATTTGTACATACTGTTTTAAGTGATGGTATGAGTCCTCAATTGAACCAAACGCTGCGGGAAGCAACATGTGATTATATATTGTATAAGCCGTAACTCCTTGTTTTTCTATTCTAGAGGTATAGGGAGTGCCTCTCAGCCTTCTTGATTTTGCAATTGAAAAACTTTTCATTATTTTAAAAATTCTAAAACCTTGTCTCTCATTTCGAATGCTTTTTCAATCATAATCATATGACCACAACCCTCAATTATATGAGTTGTTGAATTTTTAATTAAACTAGAAAACTTTTTACCTGACTCTAGATTTACCATTTTGTCTAATGATCCAAATATCAATAAAGAGGGACAGTCTATTAATCTAGCAGCGTCAGATCCATTAATATAATTATTACATGCAATTAAATCGACTGCTAATATTTCTCTAATATCTCTTGGTGACTGTATTATTTTTTCCACTGGATTACCTCCTATAAATTTTTTTGAACCTTCATAGCCCCACTTCATCATTAATTTAACCGCATCAGTATCTCCATTTTTTGCTAAATCAATAAGATCTGGATGAACTGGCATTCTATTTGAACCACCAATAAAAACTAATTTTTTTAATCTTTTTTTATATTTAGATGCATATTCAAGTATCTCTAAACTTCCTTGGGAGTGCCCAACAATAAATAATTGTTTTAAATTTAATTTTACAAATACTTGTTCTAGCCAATCAGCAATTTTTTCAATACTATCTAAGCAGGGTCCATCTGAATTACCATGCCCAGGTAAATCAATAGATAATACATTAAAATTTTTGTTAGAAAAAAATTGTTCAGTTAATGACCAAACTATGTGGGATAGACCGCTTCCATGAAGAAAAACTATTGTTTCTTTATTTGGATCTATTCCCTGTCCAGCATCTGATGCATGAATATTTTTATTTTCTATTTGAAAAATCAAAAATTACCTAAACTTGTTTTCTCAGTTCAAATTTTTGTATTTTACCTGTTGACGTTTTTGGTAACTCACAAAAAACAACCTTTTTTGGAACTTTAAAGCCTGCTAAAGTTTCTTTACAAAAATCAATTAATTCTTTCTCGCTAACTGGTTTGTCTTTAACTGCCTCGATAAATGCACACGGCACCTCACCCCATTTTTCGTCTGGTTTTGCAACAACCGCAGCAATCGAAACGGATGGGTGTTTGGATAAAGTATTTTCAATTTCAATTGAAGAAATATTTTCTCCTCCAGAAATAATTATATCTTTTGATCTATCTTGTATTTTAATATAGCCATCAGAGTGCATTACAGCTAAATCACCACTGTGAAACCAACCATCTTTCATGGCTTTTTCGGTAGCCTCTTTATCTTTGAAATATCCCTTCATAACGACATTTCCTCTAATCATGATTTCACCAATTGTCTTTCCGTCTCTAGGAACTTCTTTCATTGTCTCAGGGTCTAAAACAACTACACCTTCCGTATTAGGGTACTTTACACCTTGTCTTGCTTTAATCTCGTTTTGTTTTTCTTCGTCGAAATTATTCCACTCATCATTCCAGGCACACTGAGTTACATGCCCATAAGTTTCCGTTAAACCATATACATGCATCACTTCAAATCCCAGAGCTCTCATTTTTTTAAAAATTATACTTGGTGGAGGAGCACCAGCAGTTAAAACATAAACTTTTTGTTTTAATTTTTTCTTATCGCTTTCTGGGGCTCCAGTAATCATATTCAATACTATTGGAGCACCACCAAAATGAGTAATTTCATATTTATCAATGAGTTCAAAAATTTTTTTAATGTCTATATTTCTTAAACAAATTGTTCTTCCATTTAGCATCGGTACGGTCCATGGATAACACCAACCATTGCAATGGAACATTGGTACAACTGTTAAAAAATTTAGCCTATTTGGCATATTCCAAGCAACTGAGCTTCCCGTAGACATTAAATATGCTCCCCTATGATGATAGACAACACCTTTAGGATTTCCTGTAGTACCTGATGTATAACTTAATGATATAGCTTGCCACTCATCCTCGGGCATTTGCCATTGGTAATTTTCATCACCTGTATTTAAAAAACTTTCATATTCTAAATCACCAATTTTTTCCAATTTTGATTGGTCAGCATATTTATCGTTTATGTCAATAATAGTTATTTTTTTATTAAGATTTTTTAATGCTTTTTTTACTTCTCCATGAAGTTGTCTATCTACAACTAAGACTTTTGCTTCGCTATGATCTAAAATATAGGAAATTGTTTTGGCATCTAATCTTATATTTATCGTATTAAGAACTGCACCAGTCATAGGTACAGAATAGTGTGCTTCAAAAATCTCTGGAGTATTGAAAGCTAAGAATGAAACCGTGTCACCTTTTTTAATACCTATTTTTGTCAATGCACTAGCAAATTTTACAACTCTTTTATAAACTTCAGCCCAGGTATAATTTTTTTCTTCATAAATTATAGCCTCATAATTTGGGTAAATTTCTTTTGCTCTTTTTAAAAAAGTTAAGGGAGTGAGGGGTACGTGATTTGCTTTATTTTTATCTAAATTTGTATCGTAATGGCTCATTAATTAAACTTAAAATTCATTATATTTGAGCTTCCTGAGATTGCTGATTTGTAGTGATACTCAGCCCGAGGTAATACCTTATCAAAATAAAATTTAGCTGTATTTATTTTATCACTATAAAATTCTTTATTTGTATTAAAATCATTAAAACTAACCTCTAAAATTTTAATCCAAGCATAAGCAATTGAAACATAACCTAAGCTTTTTAAATAATCATTTGCTGCAGCACTAACATCATCCTTTTCAATTTTATTTTTATCATTTATCCAATCTGTGAATTTGGATAAAATATCTAAATAATGGTTTAATTCTTTAGAAAATGTTTTTACTTTTTCATTTTTGCTCTCACATTCAGATTTAATCATTTCTAAAAACTTATTTATAACATCGCCCTTTTTGTTAGATAATTTTCTAAATACTAAATCTGCAGCCTGTACGGAATTTGTTCCTTCATAAATTGGGGTAATACGATTATCTCGATATAATTGCTCAATACCTTGGTCTTTAGTATATCCATATCCTCCATGTATCTGCATTGCATCGCTAGTAATTTCCATAGCTAAATCTGTAAAAAGTGATTTAACCACAGGCGTCATTAATGAAACGTAATCTAAAGCAGCTTGTTTAATTTTTTCGTCTGGATGATAAAGACTTACTTCTGTTTGTTGAGAAAGCCAAAAACATAATGCTCTTTCACCCTCAATTATTGATTTCATATTAAGTAAAGTTCTTCTAATGTCTGCATGATCAATTATAAAATCTGCACCATTATTAGATTTTGAATTATTTGTTTTTCCTTGCTTTCTCTCTTTTGCGTAAGAAAGTGAATTTTGATAAGCAATTTCAGAAATACCTAAACCTTGAATGCCTACAACTATTCGCTCTAAATTCATCATTGTGAACATTGCACTAAGACCTTTATCTTTGTTACCAATCATGTAACCAGTTGCATCATCAAAATTTAAAACACAAGTTGCTGAACCTTTAATACCCATCTTACTCTCAATTGATCCAGTTGAAATTCCATTTCTTGGACCAATACTACCATCCTGGTTCACAATATATTTTGGAACTAAAAATAAACTAATTCCCTTAGTACCAGATGGAGAGTCTGGTGATCTTGCCAAAACTAAGTGAATAATATTTTCGGTTAAATCATGGTCTCCTGAAGTTATGAATATTTTTTGACCACTGATTTTATAAGTATTATCTGATTGTTTAATTGCTTTAGTTTTTAACAAGCCAAGGTCGGTACCACAGACTGGTTCTGTTAAACACATTGTACCACTCCACTTACCTTCTACAATCTTTGGTAAATATTTATTTTTAATTTCATCAGAAGCATGATGATTAATACAATTATAAGCACCAATACTTAGTTCACTATATAATTTAAATGATAAGCTTGCTGAAGATAGCATTTCATCAAAAAATGCACTTACTGTTTTTGGCATTCCTTGACCTCCATATTTTGGATCACAAGACAATGAAGTCCAACCATCCTCAATATACTTTTGATACGCTTCTTTGTAGCCTGGGGGTGTTCTGACAACACCATTTTCTAAAACTGCTGGATTTTCATCTCCTGATTTAGCAAGAGGTAAAATTAAATTTTGATTTATCTTGGCTGCTTCCTCTAAAATATCTTTCACTAGATCTGAACTAACTTCATTATATTTTTCAAGTTCATTATAATTTTTATTGTCTCTTAATTTTTCAAAGAGAAACATCATGTCTTTTACTGGAGCTGTATAACTTGGCATATTTAAACCTTAAAATAATTCTAGTTTTATTGCAATTTTGAAATTATCGCATCACCCATTGCTGAAGTAGACGTTTCTTTCATGCCTTCTGACATTATGTCTTTAGTTCTTAATCCATCATTTAGAACATCTTGAACTGCCTTTTCTAAAACATCTGCTTCTTTATCAAGATCTAAAGAGTATCTTAAAGCCATAGCAAAACTTAAAATAGAAGCTATTGGATTTGCAATACCTTGTCCAGCTATATCAGGAGCCGATCCATGTATTGGCTCATACATTGCTCTCATCTCACCATCTTTATTTTTTGCACCCAAAGACGCTGAAGGCAAAAGACCTAAAGATCCAGTTAACATCGAAGCTTGATCAGACAGCATATCCCCAAATAAATTATCGGTAACAATTACATCAAATTGCTTTGGGTTTCTTAAAAGTTGCATTGCGCAGTTATCTGCTAACATATGGCTTAACTCTACATCTTTGTATTCTTTTTCATGAAGTTCTTTAACTTCTTCTTTCCACAATTGTCCGGCTTCCATTACATTTGACTTTTCACATGATGTAACTTTGTTTGATCTTTTTCTTGCTAAATCAAAAGCAACTCTAGCTACTCTTGTAATTTCACTAGTTGTATATGTATGAGTATTAATTCCTTTTCTTTCACCATTTTCAATTGGCTTTATTCCTCTAGGTTCACCAAAATATATTCCACCCGTTAACTCTCTTACTATCATTATATCTAGTCCTGAAACTACCTCTGGCTTAAGGGTTGAAGCATCGACTAATTGTTTAAAACAAATTGCAGGCCTTAAGTTTGCAAAAAGCTTTAATTCTTTCCTAAGTTTTAATAATGCTCTTTCTGGTTTTTTGGAAAATTCTAGGTTATCCCATGTAGGACCACCAACTGCTCCAAGCATAATTACTTCACTTTCTAATGCTTTATAAAAAACCTCATCAGTGATTGGGGTGCCATGTTTATCATAAGAACAACCACCAACTAGCTCCTGATCAATTTCAAAATCTAAAGATTTTTTATCATTAAACCAGTTAATGATTTTTTTTACCTCAGTTATTACCTCTGGACCAATACCATCGCCAGGAAGTAAAAGTATTTTTCTTTTTTTTACTTTAATCATTAAATACCCAAGGCTTTTCGTTTTTTAAATTTGTTTCAAACTTTTCTATTTTTTCTGATTTTTTTAGTGATAAAGCGATATCGTCAAGCCCTTCTAACAAACATTTTTTCTTAAATGGATCAACTTCAAATTTAAGCTCATTATTTCCATAAACTATTTTTTCCTCTTGCAAATCAATAGAAATTTCTTCTTGTCTTTTTGCGTATTCAGATAGCTCTTTTATTTTTTCTTCTTCAAGGATTATAGGCAAAATTCCATTTTTAAAACAATTACTAAAAAAAATATCTGCATAACTTGAGCTTATTACACAAGTAATACCAAAATCTAATAGTGCCCAAGGAGCATGTTCTCTTGATGAACCACATCCAAAGTTTTTTCCAGCAATTAAAATTTTAGATTGATTAAATGGATCTTTGTTTAACACAAAATCATTTATTTCTTTACCTTGATCATCATATCTCATTTCAAAAAATAAATTTTTTCCTAGACCAGTTCTTTTGATAGTTTTTAAAAACTGCTTTGGAATTATCATATCTGTATCAATATTTACAATTGGTAAATAAGCTGGGATACTTTTTAATTTATTAAATTTTTGCATTTAATTTTGATACTTTCTGACATCATCTAAATTACCTGAAATTGCAGCTGCTGCAGCCATTCCTGGACTAACTAGATGAGTTCTACCACCTCGTCCTTGTCTTCCCTCAAAATTTCTATTTGATGTAGAGGCGCATCTTTCTTCTGGTTTTAATTTATCGGCATTCATCGCTAAACACATTGAGCAACCTGGTTCTCTCCATTCAAACCCTGAGCTAACAAAAATTTTATCTAGTCCTTCTTGCTCTGCTTGTTCTTTAACTAAGCCTGAGCCTGGAACTACTATAGCATTAACATGCGATGATACTTTTTTATCTTTTACGATTTTTGCTGCTTCTCTCAAATCTTCTATTCTGCCATTAGTACAACTACCAATAAATACTTTATCTATTTTTATATCTGTGGCTGCCATATCAGGTTTTAAACCCATATACTTTAAAGCTCTTTCAATTGAATTTTTTTTATCTTCATCAGTCTCATTATTTGGATTTGGAACTTTTCCATCAATTGTTATTACATCTTGCGGTGACGTACCCCATGTAATCATAGGTAAAATTTCATTTGCATTAAGGCTAATTTCTTTATCAAAACTAGCATCAGAGTCTGTTTTTAAAGATTCCCAATAGTTCAAAGCTTTATCCCAATTTTCACTTTTTGGTGACATTGGTTTCCCTTTTAAATATTCAAAAATTTTTTCATCTGGTGCAATTAATCCTGCTCTTGCACCACCTTCAATTGTCATATTGCAAATAGTCATTCTTTGCTCAACACTTAAAGATCTTATTAAATCTCCAGCATATTCCACAACAGATCCTGTTCCACCTGCTGTACCTATTTTTCCAATTATTTGAAGTATTACATCTTTAGAAGTAACTCCTAAAGGAAGTTCACCGTTAACATTAATTCTAAAATTTTTAGCTTTCTTCTGAACTAGTGTTTGGGTTGCTAAAACATGTTCAACTTCTGAAGTTCCTATTCCAAATGCTAAAGCACCAAATGCTCCATGCGTTGCGGTATGACTATCTCCACAAACAATAACTGTACCTGGTTGAGTAAAACCTTGTTCAGGTCCAATAATATGAACGATACCTTGCCTCTTATCATCCATACCAAATAACTGAACACCGAATTCTTTACAATTTGCCTCTAAAGTATCTACTTGAATTTTTGACTCTTCATCTGAAATACCTTTTGATCTGTCAGTTGTTGGAACATTATGATCTGCAACTGCTAAAGTTAAATTTGGATGTCTAACTTTTCTGTTAGAATTTCTTAATCCTTCAAAAGCTTGGGGGCTAGTCACCTCATGAATTAAATGTCTATCTACAAAAAGTAAAGATGTGCCATCATCTTGTTGGTCAACTAGATGATCGTTCCAAATTTTATCGTATAATGTTGTAGACATTGAAAAAAAAATTATTTTTTTTCTGTAGAGCTTTCTGATTTTTGTTCTTCTTTAGGAGCCTCTGCTGCTGGAGCCGCCTCTTCTTTAGGTGCTGCTTCTGCTTTAGGAGCCTCTGCTACTGGTGCTGCTTCTGCTTTTGGAGCTTCTTCTTTTGTTGCTTCTACTGCAGGAGCTACATTTTCTTCTGTAACTGTTTCTGGTTTTGCCTCGATATCAATACCAATTTTTTTTCTAATTTTTTCTGCAATCCTTGCTGATTTACCAGTTCTGTCTCTTAAATAATAAAGTTTTGCTCTTCTTACTTTACCTGATCTAATAACCTTAATTGAGTCAATTAAAGTTCCAAATAAAGGAAAAGTTCTCTCAACACCCTCTCCAAATGAAATCTTTCTAACCGTAAAAGATGAGTTTAAGTCTCTGCTTTTTTTAGCAATACACACTCCCTCAAAATATTGAATTCTTTCTTTTTTACCCTCGGTAATTCTCACACCAACTTTAACAACGTCTCCAGGATAAAATTCTGGAATTTTTTTCTCTGAAAGAATTTTGTTAACGTTATGCTGATTTATTTCTTCAATTGTTTTCATGTTAATATTTATCAAGTTAATTCTTCTTATATTTTTCCCATAAATCTGGTCTTCGGTCGCGTGTTATAGCCTCAGATTGAGATAAACGCCAGTGTTTAATTTTATTATGATCACCTGATAATAGCACGTCTGGCACAGCTTTTTCCTCCCAAATTTGAGGTTTTGTATACTGAGGATACTCTAGAAGACCATTTTCAAAGGTTTCATCTAATTTAGAGTTTTCATTTCCTAATACACCTGGCAGCAATCTTAAAATACTATCTATAACTACATACGCAGCTGACTCCCCGCCTGACAAAACATAATCTCCAATACTAATTTCCTCAATATTTCTTGTTGAAAGTATTCTTTCGTCCACACCTTCAAAATGACCACAAATTAAAGACAGAGATTTTTCACTAGCTAGCTCTTTTGCTAAATTTTGATCAAATTTTTTTCCTTTTGGCGATAAGTATAAAATTCTATCATTCTCATTTTTGTTTTCATCTAAAGACTTTGCAAGAACATCTGCTTTTAACAACATCCCTGAACCACCCCCATAAGGTGTGTCATCTACTGTTTTATGTTTGTCATCAGCTGCATCTCTTATATTTACAACTTTAAGTTTCCATAAATTATTTGATAAAGCTTTTCCATAGAGTCCTTTAGATAAAGGACCAGGAAAAACTTCTGGATAAAGTGTAAACACTTGAGCTTGCCACATAAATAATCTTTAAATTATTTTTTTTCCTCTGCTGGAGCTTCTTCCTTAGGAGCTTCTGCTTTTGGAGCTGCTTCTGCTTTTGGAGCTTCTTCCTTAGGAGCTGCGTCTGCTTTAGGAGCTTCTTCCTTAGGAGCTGCGTCTGCTTTAGGAGCTTCTTTATTATCCTCTTCTTTTTTATTTCTCTCTTTTTTTGGTACTGCTTTAATTGGATTATTTCCATTAGCAGGCATAGGCATTAATTCGTTCTCACCTAAAATTCTTGCTACTCTAGTTGTTGGTTTAGCGCCTTGACCAAGCCAATATTTTATTCTCTCAGCTTCTAGGCCCACTCTTTCTTTTTTCTCTTTTGGTAATAAAGGGTTAAAGAAACCAACCTTCTCTATAAATCTTCCGTCTCTTGCAAAACGACTGTCGGCAACAACAACCTTATAAACAGGACGTTTTTTTGTTCCACCTCTTGATAATCTTAATTTTAACATTTGTTCTCCTTTTTTTACTTTAATTGGTTAAATAGCTCTGGCGGTATACCTTTATCTGACATACCTTTCAGATTTCCTTTTGACATCTTTTTCATCATTTCAGACATCATTTTAAACTGCTTAAGCAATTTATTGATAGTGGCTGGATCTGTGCCAGAGCCATTAGCAATTCTTTTTTTTCTAGAACCATCTATTATTTTTGGATT
The DNA here is from genome assembly GCA_902546085.1 of uncultured Pelagibacteraceae bacterium. Classification (GTDB taxonomy): domain Bacteria; phylum Pseudomonadota; class Alphaproteobacteria; order Pelagibacterales; family Pelagibacteraceae; genus Pelagibacter. Next base: position 33,658 of record CACCIO010000008.1, read on the forward strand.
CTCTCTTTCTTTTTTTGTCATTGATAGAATAATAGCTTCATTTTTTGATATTATACTTTCATCAATACCTGCAGAATCCATTTGAGATTTAATTTTAGATACTCCTGGCATAAAAGACATAATTCCCTCAATACCACCCATTTTTTTCATTTGTCTTAATTGAGACAAATAATCTTCCATAGAGAATTGACCTTTTTTTAAATTTTCCTCTGCTTTTTTAATATTCTCTTCACCTAAATCTTGTGCAGCTTTTTCTACAAGAGATACGATATCTCCCATTCCAAGTATTCTGTTTGCAATTCTATCTGGATGGAATACTTCAAGATTATCTATTTTTTCTCCTATACCTAAAAATTTAATTGGAACATTTGAAACATATTTCATACTCACTGCGGCTCCACCTCTTGCATCACCGTCAGCCCTAGTTAAAATAATTCCAGATAAATTAACTGTATTTTTAAATTCTTTTGCCACTGAGGCTGCAACTTGACCTGTTAAAGAGTCTGCAACTAAGAAAGTTTCTGTTGGATTGATTACAGCTTCAATTTGCTTAATCTCACTCATCATTTGTAAATCGATTTGAGTTCTACCAGCAGTATCAAATAAAATTATTTCAGCTCCATTTAAATTAGCAGCACTTATTGCTCTTCTACAAATATCAGCAGGTTGCTGACCTTCTATAATAGGTAAAGTTAAAATATTATTTTGTTCTCCTAAAGATCTAAGTTGTTCTTGTGCAGCTGGTCTGTAAATATCTAGACTGACCATCATTACTTTTTTCTTTTTATTATTTTCTAAAAATTTTGCTAATTTTGCTGTTGTTGTTGTTTTTCCTGAACCTTGTAACCCAACTAACATCATTGGCACAGGCGGTACTGCGTTTAAGTTTATCTCGTTATTCGTTGCACCTAATAAATCTACAAGCTCATCATAAACAATTTTAACAACCATATCCCCAGGAGAGGTAGACCTTATTATCTCTTGGCCTAATGCTTTTGGCTTAACTTTTTCAATAAAATCTTTTGCAACATCCAAAGAGACATCTGCTTCAAGTAAGGCTTGCCTAATACCTCTTAAACCTTCATCTACTTGAGCTTCATCAAGCGAAGGTGCCTTTTTCAGAGAAGAAAAAATTTCTTCAAATTTATTTGTTAAATTTTCAAACATATTTATTACGCATAGCAGTAACGCACTAGTGGGCGAACCCTCGCTGACTAGTGTCGATCTCTTTGTTTTCAAAGACACCACAAAGTTAATGTTTTTGCGGAAACGGCAACAACCTATAATAGAGGTTCAAAAAGTCAATAAATAAGTTAAATATCTATATATGGATATTAAAGCATTTAAAATGGACGGTTTAGGTAATGATTTTGTCATCATAGATAATAGACAAACAATTACAAATTTGACGAAAGAGCAAATAATAAAGATTTGTGACAGAAAATTTATTGGTTGTGACCAACTAATATTGATTAAAAAAAATGATATTTCAGATGCTTCGCTAGAATTTTATAATTCAGACGGAGGAATGTCTGGTGCGTGTGGAAATGGTACACGATGTATTGCTGATTTATTAGGCAAGGAAAACAACAAAAAAGAAATTGTCCTAACAACTTTATCTGGCAAATTAAAATCTAATATTGTTGGAGAAAAAATAGTTTCTACAGAAATAGGTGTTGCAAAAACAAAATGGGATGAGATTCCGTTGTCTAAAGAATTAAATACTAATAATTTAGGAATTAAAATTATTGACAAAAATAATAACGAATTTTCTGGTGGAACTGCTGTAAATGTTGGAAACCCACATGTAGTTTTTTTTGTTAATAATAACGAAAATTTTGAAATTAAAAAAATTGGACCAGAAATTGAAAATCATTCTTTATTCCCAGAAAAATGTAATGTTACTTTAGCAACTGTTGTTAACAAAGAATTGATTAAAGTTAGAGTGTGGGAAAGAGGAGCTGGACTTACTAAAGCATGTGGTACAGCAGCTTGTGCAACAGCTTTTGCTGCAAAACAAAATGGACTGGTAAATGATAAAGTGAATATTGAATTTTCTACAGGTAGATTGACAATTTCAATTGATGAAAACAATAGTATTCATATGAAAGGACCAGTTTCAGATATCGAGGAGATAAATTTTAAAATTTAATGGGAATTTTTGAAAAATTTAAATCAGGTTTTAAAAAAAGTGCCTCAGCTTTTACAACGGGTTTAAGAGATATAGTTGTAAAAAAAGAGATTGATGACAAAACATTAGACAAAATTGAAGATTACTTAATTCAATCCGATGTTGGTATTGTTTCGGCTTCAGAAATAAGAGAAATAATTTCTCAAACAAAAATTGATCCCAATAAAGATTTAACTGACGAAATAAATAATATTTTAAAAAATTATATTATTTCAATTATGAAACCTTTAGAAAATATTGAATTCTTCAAAAAAAAAGAAAAATTAAATGCAACATTAATTTCAGGTGTTAATGGTGTTGGAAAGACAACTACTATTGGAAAAATAAGCAAAATATTAAAGGGTAATGGAAATAAAGTAATGTTAGCTGCATCAGATACTTTTAGAGCAGCAGCTATTGAGCAACTAGAAAATTGGGCAAACAAAGTTGATGTTCAAATTACAAAATCATCCCAAGGTTCAGATCCTGCATCAGTTGCTTACAAAGCTATTGATGAAGCATTAAACAATAATTTTGACCAAGTTTTAATTGATACAGCTGGAAGATTACAAAATAAAAAAAATTTGATGGAGGAATATAAAAAAATTGCAAATGTTACTAAAAAAATTGATCCAGATGCTCCACATGATGTTATTTTAGTTTTGGACGCAACCTCGGGGCAAAATGTTATTAATCAAGTTGAAGAATTTAATAAAATTATTCCAATAACTGGTCTTATTATGACAAAATTAGATGGCACAGCAAAAGGAGGTATTCTTCTAGCTGTTGCTAAGAAATATAAACTACCAATTATTGCACTTGGATTAGGTGAAAAAGAAGATGATTTACAAATTTTTGAGGCTGAAAAATTTGCAGAAGCATTTACTCAAATTAATTAATTAAGGTACTGGAAATTAGAGGTTTATAAAAACTACATTTATAATGTTCTTTAAATTCATAGTGTCCACAATTTTTAGCTATCGAAGAAATAATAAAATCAAATTTTCCATTTACAGGATAAAGCTCTAACTTTTTTTCAACAATATCAAATTTAAAATTAGCTTTTAGACTTTTTACAGCACTAATCATCACCAGAGTTTTGTTATCTTTTAAAAGATAATATGCAAAATCATCTGGAAAAACTGGGAAATCATACTCTTGCAAAAAATATTTTGCTGTTTTGGGAAACCATTCATAAGAAATTAATGGCAAGGACTCTTTCGTTTTGTAGTTATAAATATAAAGATCTTTTGGAAAATCATTAATATAATTTGAATTTTCTCCTCGAGCCATGACAGCTTTTTCACGGGTTTTAAAATATAATGCAAAATTTTCATCGTGCGAATTCATTTGATCAATATGAAAAAGGCTGTCTACAGATGCTAAATTTTCTTTGGCATTTGATAAATTATTTAAAGAAAAAAGAACAATAAAAAATAAGAAAAAATTTTTCATAGATTAACCTAAAAAAAAAATTTGAATTATCTTTGTTTAGATTATGGCTTAATTTAAACTATCAACAAACGATTTTAGGGCTAATACAAGTTTATCATCATATTCCATCATATGATCGTCATATTTTGTAAAATATGAATATTTAGGTTCACTTGCTAAATTAAAAATTTTTTTACCCATCCAAAATGGAACTATTTGGTCAGCCTCACCATGCATTACTAATACTGGAATATTTATATTTTTAATTTTTTCATTATTTTCATACTTATCTTTTAATATTAAACCTACTGGAATATATGGATAAAAATTTTTCGCAGCCTCTATCATTGATGTGAATGGCGTTTCTAAGATTAATCCTGCAAAATTTTTATTCTGAGTAATTTCAGTAGCAATGCCAGTTCCTAATGACTCTCCATAAATAATTATATCTTCTTCTTTTAAACCTTTTTCCTTAAGCCAGTTTATTGCACTAGCGCCATCTGTATAAAGACCCTCCTCGCTTGGTTTTCCTTTATTGCCGCTAAACCCTCTCCATGCAATAATTAAAAAATTAACATCCATGTCTCTAAAATGATTTAATTTATGAATTCTGTTTTCAAGTGTCCCAGCATTTCCGTGAAAATAAACTATTGTTTTATAACTATTTAAATTTTTATTATGAAACCAGCCTAAAAGATTAATATTATCTGTTGTTTTGATAGTAACTTTTTCAATGTTAACTTCTAAATTATCTCCAGAATAATTATTTTCATCAGGATGATACATTAAATTTCTTTGAAAAAAGAATAAGAAAATTAAAACGATTAAGTAAATAGCAATAATACCAATTAATAATTCCAAAAAAAAATTCCTACGTTTTATTTTCATATTTTTTTCTATTTAATATTAAAAAAAATATATAAGAAATAATACTTAAGATTAAGAAAACTGAAAAAGCTGATTTAAAAGCAAATACTTCTGCATGACCCATCCCTTTAACAATATCTATCACTAAGCCCATTAGCCATTGCATTATGAATGTTCCTGCAAATATTAATAAATTGAATGAAGTTAGTGCTTTACCAGCATAATAACCTGAAAAAGAAAGGCCCACAGCTGGCTGTGTAACTGATAAAAAAATTGAACTTAAAATAAATAAAGTTATGTAGAATGCACCCGCTTTTGAGCCTAACAATATAATGACAAACATTACAGAAAAACTAATTGGCAAACCTAATTTAAGTATTCTTTTAGCGCTAAACCCTATTCCTGAAATTTTTGGTAAAAAATAACCCCACAAAAAAAAGGATGCCAACATAGTTACATTGATCCAAAATAATCCTGTAGCGCTCTGAAGTGGTGTATAGCCAGCAACTCTAGTCATCCATGGGCCTGCCCATAAAGTTTGTATAGCCATTAAGCCCCCATAATTAAATAAACCCATTGGAATTACACTTATAAAAAATCGATTTTTCCAAACTTCTGATAAAGTTCCGGTATTACTTGGCTCTTCTAACTCTTTATTTTTAGTTAAATTCCATTTTGGGATGAAAACTAACATTAAAAAAATACTAATTAAAATTAAGATAGCGATACCAGCAAATATCCATCTCCAACCGAAACTAGGTAATAAAAGTTGTACAGGCAAAGTGGATGACAAAAAACCTAATGATGCAATCATTAGCATCCATGAGTTTGCTCTTTGTTGTTGATTTTCTGCATACCATATTCTGTAACCTGTTAACGGAGCCATCAAACAAGCACTTACACCTACACCAATTAGAATTCGTGAAACTAATAATCCCGAAAAGCTTTCAGCTAAAGCAAATGATCCTGTTCCAACTAATGCGATAAATAAAAAAGAAGAGACAACTTTTTTTGGTCCATATTTATCTAACAAATATCCAAGCGGTATTTGCATACAAGCAAAACCCAAAAAATAACCTCCAGCTAATAATCCTAAATCAGCTGCTAATAAATTAAATTCTGAGGTTAATACTGGTGAAAGTGTCGCGGTAATTGCACGTAACAAACATGATAAAAAATAACCAAATGCAAATACACAAAAAACAATAATAGCCTGTTTTTTTGGTAAAATATAATTTTCCATTAATTAAAAGTTTAAGGATATATCTCTGTGGACTGAGTTACATCTTGCAACAAATTTAGCTTGTTCTTTAGTTAATCTACTTTGAAGTCGTAGTCCAATATTATGTTTAATTACATCATTATATTTAATTAATTCAGGTAATAAATTTTTATTAGCATCAGCTCTCCACGTGACTTCGGCATTGAAAAGATCAAAAGTCTCTGAACTTATTTCAAGTAATTTTTGTTCATCTAACTCATCATTATCTATTATAGAAATTAGGTCATCTAATTTATTTGCAAATTCTTCCGTTCCAGAAATTTCTCCAAGCTTTTCAAAAAGATTATCAATTATTGAAATAGATTTTTCAAAATTTTTATTATCAATAGTATATTTTAATTCTTTTATTCCTGGGGAAAGTTCTTTTAATTTTTCATTATCATCTATAAACATTACTATTTGATCCAGAGTTTCATAAGCTTCATCTACGTTTTTTCTATATCTCTTTGTTCTTGTGTTTTTTGCTTTATGTAATATTTCAAACTCCCCATTTTTGGTTTTCCAGCTTTCAGGAATTTTATTTTGAAG
>CACCIO010000009.1 GCA_902546085.1 uncultured Pelagibacteraceae bacterium
AGCAAGATAAATAAAAAACATCATTGATGGATCAGATAATTGAAAATCATTATATCCTTTGCTTGATATTAAATAAAAAGCTAATAGTGCAAATGGTAATATAAATAAACTTTCTATAAGAAGACCTATATCAGTATCAACATTAATTTTTTTTCTAACTAGATTGTAAAAACCCCAACTTAAAGCAACAATTAAACCAACCCAAGGTAATGACTTAATGCTTACAATTAATAAAAAAAAAATAGATAGGATAACTAACAGTATTGAAAAGACTCTTTTTTTATTAAGTTTCTCTTTAAAAAAAAGATAACCAAGCATTACGCTTAAAATAGGCATAATAAAATAACCAAAACTAGCATCTATAATTCTATTAGTTGCTATAGCATATATCCATACACCCCAATTTATAAAAATTAAAAAACCTGAGATAAATAAATAAAATATATTAGATTTATTTTTTACAATTTTAAAAAAAATATTCCATTTGGAGAAAAAAAAAGTTGTCAAAATTAAAGTAAACGCAGTCCATAAACATCTATGAACTACCAATTCAATATGCCCAATATAAGCAATATATTTAAAATAAATTACACCAAAAAACCCCCACCAAAAAGATCCAAACCCAGCAAGTAATAAGCCTTTGTTAAATTCTTTGTTCATAGGTAAACGTGGTGCTTGTAATTAATAAGTTTATTAGACTATTTTATGGTTGAATTAAATCATTATAATTATAAAACCTTGCTCACGGAGAGATGGCTGAGCGGTTGAAAGCACCGGTCTTGAAAACCGGCAAAGGGGCAACTCTTTCCTGGGTTCGAATCCCAGTCTCTCCGCCATCATTTTTGCGCATAGTCGAAATTTTTATATAATAAATTGACATTATTATTTTCAAATTCAAAATCAGTTTTAAAACCATTGTAAAAATTATACAAATTAGTGTCATCGATATTCAATAGTTTTTCTAAATCTAGAAGATCATTTTCATTTAAATTATTAATATATTTTTTTGTAAATGCACCCAAAAGATTATCCATTTCTTTTGTGCCTCTATAATTAGATCGGTAAATAATTTTTTTTTTTAATTCATCTATGTTGATCATAATAATTAGAATATATTAGTTGTTAATGAATTATAAAACAAATTATGAATATTTATTGTCAGATTTGAGTTCTTTAAAAGGTGTAGGAACTAAAACAAAAAATTTATTAAAGAAGAAAAATATTAATAATTTATTTGATTTACTATGGAAACTTCCAAAATCTTATACAGATAGAAGCTTATCATCAAAAATAAAAGATTTAAAAATTGGTGAAATACAAACAGTAACTATAATTCCTCAAAAGTATAGTTTCCCGCGTATAAGGAAATTACCAAATAGAGTTTTATGTAGTGATGAAACTGGTGAAATAGATTGTATTTTTTTTAATAGTTATGAAGGATACATAAAAAAAATACTTCCATTAGGAAAAGAAATTACTGTTAGCGGTAAAATAGGCCATTTTAGGAATAAATACCAAATTACGAACCCAAAATATGTTTCTCAGGATTCTTCTTTAATCAAACAAACTCATAATAAATACTCATTAACTGAAGGTATTTCTGAAAAAATATATAATAAAATCTTAAATCAAATAATCAATAATTTGCCAGTTTTTAATGAATGGCACTCTAAAAGTATTTTATCTAAATTTAAAAATATAAGTTGGAATAGCTCAATTAAAGAACTGCACAAACCTGAAAATATTGGAAATTATAAATCAAATTTCTATCAAAGACTTGCTTTTGATGAAATATTTTCAACATTTCTTGTTAATTCTGAAATAAGAAAAAAAATAAGAAAAATAAAAAAAAAAAATAAAGTAATTAATTTTAATAAACAAAATTCTATAATTGATAAATTAGATTTTTCTCTTACTGATGATCAACAAAAATCACTTAACGAAATAAACCAAGACTTAAGTTCACCAAATAAAATGTTTAGACTTTTGCAAGGAGACGTGGGTAGTGGAAAAACAATAGTGTCTCTTTTAGCGGCAATAAATAGTATAAATTCTGGTTTCCAGGTTGCCTTCATGGCTCCTACAGAAATTTTAGCAAGACAACATTTTAATCTAGCAAAAAAATTATTTCCTAAAAATATAAATATAGTTCTTATTTCTGGAAAATCAGAATACAAGGTAAAAAAAGAAATACTTCAAAGATTAGAAAATAATAAAATTGATATTATTTTTGGTACACACGCCATTTTTCAAAAAAAAGTAATTTTCAAAAAATTAGGATTAATAATTATTGATGAACAACATAAGTTTGGAGTTAATCAAAGAAAAAAATTGTCAGACAAAGGTGGATCAAATTGTGATGTGTTATTAATGACGGCAACACCCATACCAAGAACTCTAACAATGACAATTTATGGTGATATGGATATTTCAATAATTAGAGAAAAACCTAAAAATAGAAAACCAATTAAAACATATAGTAAATTAGAGGTTAAAATTGAAGATGTATTAAAATTTATAAAAAAAGAAATTAACTTAGGAAATCAAATTTTTTGGGTTTGTCCATTAATTGAAGAATCAAAGAAATTAGATCACTCATCAGCTGTAAAAAAATATGAATATTTAGAAAGCAAGTTTCCAAATCAAGTTTGTTTGCTTCATGGAAAAACTGATGTAGATGAAAAAAATGAAATACTAAACAATTTTTTAAATAATAAATTTAAGATTTTAGTTTCTACAACGATTATTGAGGTTGGGATTGATTTTCCAAATGCAAATACAATTATAATTGAAAATGCTAACAAATTTGGTTTATCTCAACTTCATCAATTAAGAGGTAGAGTTGGTCGTGGAGATAAAGACTCTACATGCATATTAATGTTTAAATCAAATCTAAGCGAAAATGCAAAAAAAAGAATAAAAATTTTAAAAGACACTAATGATGGTTTTTTAATATCTGAAGAAGATATGAAATTACGAGGGTTTGGTGATATTTTGGGATTTAAACAAAGTGGTGTAAAAAATTTTAAGTTAGCAGATCCAATTCAGAATAGTGATCTTTTCTTATTAGCTGAAAAGGAAATGAGAAGAATAGAAAAATCAAATGAAGATATAGGAAAATTTAAACCTTTGATAAAACTATATGATAGAGCTGATATAATAAACGATATCGCTTAAGATTTTTTTGTTGAGGTACCAGCTGATACAATAAATTTAGAAGCTTCTTCGAAAGACATATTTAGATATATAACATCTTCTACTGGAAACATTAATAAGAAACCACTTGTTGGATTTGGTGTGGTTGGAACAAAAACATTAATTAAATTTTTTCCTGTTTTTTCTGCCATCTCTCCTTTATTTTCTTTTGTAGCAAATCCGACAGCCCAAACCCCTTTTCTCGGATATTCAATCAAAACAACACTCTTTTTACCATCATCTTTTTTAGAAAAAGTTTCAGTCATTTGAACAATTGCTGAATAAACAGTTCTTAAAAAAGGAATTCTTTTAAACAAATCATCAATCAATTTAAGAATTCTTCTTCCAAAAAATGATAAAGACAGGCCGCCAACGATAGTTATAAGTAAAATTGAAATTACAATTTCAACACCAGGAATATTGAAAGGTAAATAGCTATTTGGATTTATATTTTTTGGAATTAAGTTTGAAGATATTCCAATTAAAATTTTAGTTAAATATAAAGTAAAACCTATCGGTATTAAAACGACAACGCCTGCAATAAAATAATTTCTAAGTGTTAGAGAAAATGATTTTTTGTTAGTTTTTTTAGCCATAAAATTAACTGTAACTTGCGTAAATAACAAACAATATTGAAATAATAAATAATACTATTAATATTTTATTGTTAAGATTCATGTTAAACTACTATTATCAAATTTTATAGTTATGAATAGAAGAAAATTCTTATCTTATATGGGTTGTGGATGTGGGAGTTTATTATTATCATCTTGTACCACTGCCCCCATAACAGACAGAAAACAATTAAAAATTGTCTCGGAAGCAAAACTAAATGCTCAAGCAGCAGCAATTTATGAAAAAATAAAAGAAAAAGAAAAAATGAGTGATGACACAAAAACTCTAAATGAAATCAAAGAAATCGGAAAAAAAATGGAAAACTCAATTTCTGAGTATTTTTATAGAGCAGGATTAGAAGACCCTACTATAAATTTTGAATGGGAATATATATTGATTGATAGAAAAAAAGTTAGAAATGCATGGTGCATGCCTGGAGGCAAGATAGCAGTTTATACAGGCATACTTGATGCAACCAAAAATACTGATGGGTTAGCAGCAGTAATGGGTCATGAAATTGCACACGCTGTAGCAAAACATTCTGTTGAAAGAGCAAGTAGAGTTACATTAGTTAATACTGGAACTCAATTAATAGATATTTTTAGTGGAGGTAAATTATCACAAGTAAATAGAACTACTGGAATTAATACTGTTGGTTTAATAACTCAACTTGGTTTATTGAACCCTTTCAATAGAAAACAAGAAAGCGAAGCTGACTATTTAGGAATGATTTTTTCTTCTTTATCAGGTTATGATATTAGAGAAACAGTTAAAATTTGGGAAAGAATGAAAAAACTAAATAAAGGAAAAGAGCCACCAGAATTTATGAGTACTCACCCCTCTTCAGATAATAGAATTAAAGATTTAAACGATAAAATGAACGAAGTTATTTTAGATTATCCACCAATCGAAATAAGCTAGGTCAATTAATGGTGAGCCCTGATGGACTCGAACCATCGACCCATTCCTTAAAAGGGAATTGCTCTACCAACTGAGCTAAGGGCCCCCAAATTATTCAATTGAATAATTGTTATATACAGAATTATTTTAATTTTTCAAATGTCAATTTGAACGAAAAAAAGGATAACTGCTACAACTTATCAATGTATTTGTCATGAAATTCATCAAAAGTGCCTTCATAAATATTTTTTCTAATTGATCTCATTAATTGCTGATAAAAATTAATATTATGAAGAGTGAGTAACATTGATGCTAAAATTTCATTTGTATTAAATAAGTGATTTAAATAGTTTTTTGAGTACTTATTCAAATTAAGATTGTCGCAACTAGGATCTAATGGCGTATTATCATTTTGAAATTTGTTATTTTTTAAATTGATTCTACCCTGCCAAGTAAAAGCTAAACCTGTTCTTCCAGATCTTGTAGGAAGTACACAATCAAACATATCTATACCTCTTTTTACAGCACCTAGTATATCTGAAGGTGTACCGACACCCATTAAATAATGTGGTTTTTTTGACGGCAAAAATTCTTTAATATCATCTAACACAGAAAACATTTCATTCTGTGTTTCTCCTACGGCTAATCCACCGATAGCATATCCATCAAAACTAATTTTGATTAACTCCTGTAGTGATTTTAATCTTAAATCTTTAAAGAGACCTCCTTGGACAATACCAAATAAAGCTTTATGGGGATTATTACCAAAAGCTATCTTAGATCTTTCAGCCCAATGAAGTGAAAGTTCCATTGATTTTTTTATAACATCATAATCATTAGTTTTCTTTGGACACTCATCCATAATCATTACTATGTCTGAATTTAAACCTAGTTGTATTTTTATACTCTCCTCAGGACTAAGATAAAATTTTTTACCATCAACATGAGAATTAAATATGGCACCCCTCACTCTATCAATCTTATTCAGTTTTGAAAGAGACATTACTTGAAAACCACCAGAGTCAGTTAATATAGGTAAATCACAATTCATAAAATTATGAAGTCCACCAGCAGATTTAACTCTATCGACACCTGGACGTATCATTAAGTGATAGGTATTTGAAAGTATTATTTCTGAACCTGTTTTTTTAATATCATCTATTGTACAAGCCTTTACTGTAGCTTGTGTACCAACAGGCATAAAGGCAGGAGTTTGTATATTTCCACGATGTGTCTCAATTATTCCACACCTAGCAAATTTATCTTTCTTTAATACGTTAAAGGCAAATTTTTTTAATGCCATTAAAAAATTTATTGAGATTTGAAACTAATAATCTTATCTGGATCAGTTACAGCACCATTATTATTTTGATCTCCTCTTTTTATTTTATCAACAAATTCCATTCCTTCGATCACTTTACCAAAGACTGTATATTGTCTATCTAAAAATGGAGCTGGTTGAAAACAAATAAAAAATTGACTGTTTGCACTATTTGGATCTTGAGCTCTTGCCATTGATAAAGTTCCTCTATCATGTGGTAGACTATTGAATTCTTGTTTTAAATCTGGGAAATCTGAACCACCCATTCCTGCTCGTCTAAGATCAAACTCTTTGGATTCTGAATTTCCAAATTTTACATCACCTGTTTGAGCCATAAATCCGTCTATAACTCTATGAAAAACAACATTATCATATTTACCACTATTTGCTAATTCCTTAATTCTTTTCACATGATTTGGTGCTACATCTTCAAACAATTCGATTTTAACATCACCATCTTTTAATTTTAATATCATTATATTCTCCTCAGCTATTGATTGATTATTAATTAAAAAAAATAAAAAAAATAATTTAATAAAAAACTTATTCATATTTATTTTTTAATGATTTAATTGTACTTTTTGTAGTAAATTTTTTTATATCACCTTTTAATTTAACAATATCTTTTACTAATCTTGATGAAATAATTTGATTTTCCACGTCAGACATTAAAAATATTGTTTCTATGTTTTGGTTCAATTTTCTATTCATGCCAGCTAATTGAAATTCATATTCAAAATCAGAAACAGCTCTTAATCCTCTTAAAATAATATTTGATTTATACTTTTTGCATAAATCAGTAGTTAAAGAACCAAAAGAAACTACTTTTATTTTTTTTCTATTTAACCTTAGATCTTTAAATAAAGCTTTATTGACTATTTCTATTCTTTCATCAGAATTGAAAAGATAATTTTTATTACTTTCATCAGAAACACCTACTACTATTTTGTCGAACAATTTTAATGATTTTTTTATGACATCTATATGTCCAAAAGTAATTGGATCAAATGTTCCTGGGTAAATTGCGATTTTATTCATTAAATTAAATTATCATCAATTTTTATTGCTGAAACAACTTTTTCTTCTCCTGATAACTTAATTATTCTAACCCCTTGTGTATTTCTGCCTGCAGTTCTTATTTCTTTAACAGCTACTCTAATAACCCTGCCTTTGTTTGTAGAAATTAAAATTTCATCACCCTCAAAAACAGGGAAAGATGAAGTAATATTTCCATTTCTTGGTGAATTTACTATTCCTATTATTCCTTTTCCACCTCTGTTAGTAACTCTGTAATCTCTATGCGAAGTTTTTTTACCATAACCATTCTCGCTTATTGATAAAACAAATTTCTCTCTTGCTTTTAATTCAGATTTTTTGTCTTTTGATTTTTTTCCATTTTTATTAATTTTATCATTATCAATAACTGATAAAGATACTATTTGATCATTTGATGCTAACTCTATTCCTTTGATTCCTTTAGAAGATCTACCTTTAAAAACTCTAAGCTTTTTGGCTTCAAATCTAATGCATTTTCCAAATTTTGTGCTTAAAATTACATCTTGATCATCTTTACAAATTTTAACACCTACAATTTTATCATTATTATCTAATTTCATTGCAATTTTTCCAGATGCATTAATTGATGAAAAATCCTCTAAACTATTTTTTCTTACTTTTCCTTGAGCTGTGGCGAAAATTATTTGATAATTTTTTAAGTCTGTTTCATCCTCAGGCATTGGCATAATTGAACTTATTGCTTGGTGACTCTTTAGAGGTAATATATTAAATAAAGATTTACCTTTAGAAGATGACGAACCCTCTGGGATTTTCCAAGCTTTGATCTTATAAACTAAACCCTCGGTGGAAAAGAAGAGAACTGAAGTATGAGTATTCACAGATAATGTTTGTACAACAGAGTCCTGGTCCCTAGTTGTTATACCTGATTTTCCCTTACCACCTCTTTTTTGTTTTTTTACTCCATCTAATGAACCTCTTTTTATATATCCTTGTAATGTAACTGTAATTATTACTGATTGTTTTTGTATAGTTTCCTCAATATCATAATTTAAAACAGCATCTATAATTTTGGTTCTTCTTGGTATAGCAAATTTGTCTTTAATGTTTTTAAGTTCATCACTAATTACTCTCAAAAGTTCTTTTTTTGATGATATAATCTTCTTATATTTAGTAATTAATTCAGCTAATTTTTTAATTTCAACTTCGATCTCATTAATTCCTAATGCGGTTAACTTTTGAAGTCTTAACTCTAAAATGGCTAAAACCTGCGGTTCAGATAAAGAATAAAGTTTTTTAACTTTTTTTCCCTCTACTAAAGAAATTAATTTTAAGGATTTATTTATTTTCCACTTGGTTTTTAAAATTGATAGTTTAGCATCATGTGGTGTTTTAGATGATCGAATAATTTTTATTATTTTATCTAAATTTTCTACTGAAACTGACAATCCAATGAGTATGTGAGCACGTTCTTCAGCCTTTTGAAGATCAAATTTTGTTTTCTTAATAACTACATCTTCTCTAAAAGTTAAAAAATTTGTTAAAAAATCTTTTAGTGTGCAATTTTGTGGTTTCCCCTCTACAATTGCTAAAGTATTAAATCCAAATGAACTTTCTATCTGGGTATTTTTATATAATTGTCTTTTTATAGTTTCTGGCTCTACACCGTTTCTTAAATCTATAGCAACTCTTATACCTTCTCTGTTTGACTCGTCTCTAATATCTCTTATTCCTTCAATTTTTTTTTCTCTAACCAATTGAGCAATCCTTTCATTTAAAACAGATTTATTAACTTGATAAGGTATTGAAGTTATTACTAGTCTCTCACGTCCATTTTTTTGTTGTTCGATTGAAATTTCACCTCTAATCTTAAAAGATCCTCTTCCATTCTTATATCCTAGTTTAATTATATCTTTGCCTATAATAACACCACCAGTTGGAAAATCTGGTCCTGGAATATGTTTCATTAATTCTTTAATTTTAATATCTTTATTATCAATTAAAGCTAAGGTACCATCTATAATTTCACCTAAATTATGAGGAGGTATACTGGTTGCCATTCCAACGGCAATACCACCAGCTCCATTGACCAATAGATTTGGAAATTGTGCAGGTAAAACACTGGGCTCTTTCTCTGTTTCATCATAATTACTTTTGAATGAAATTGTATTTTTTTCAATATCATCAATTAGATATTGAGAAACTTTTGACAAACGAGTTTCGGTATATCGCATCGCTGCTGCTGGATCACCATCTATGGAACCAAAATTTCCTTGACCTTGAATTAAAGGTAGACTCATAGAGAAATCTTGTACCATTCTGACTAAAGCATCATAAACAGATTGATCACCGTGAGGGTGATATTTACCAATAACATCTCCAACAATTCTTGCAGATTTTCTAAATTGTTTAGACCAATCATATCCACCTTTGTACATTGCATATAAAATTCTTCTATGAACAGGTTTTAATCCGTCTCTCACGTCAGGAAGTGCACGACTTACGATTACACTCATTGCATAAGAAAGATATGATGAGCTCATCTCATCATGCATTGAGATTAATTTTATATTTTTATCTTTAAACTCTTCAGTATTTTTCATAGAAATTAAAATGGAATTTCATCGTCCATATCTGACACTTGTGAAGTATCCTCAATATTATTTTGCTCAGTTGTGTCATTTTGAATTCCACCACCAGAATTACCTCCACCCAACATGGTAAGTGAAGAATTATATCCTTGTATAACTATTTCAGTTGAAAATTTATCTTGTCCTGATTGCTCGTCTTTCCATTTTCTTGTTGTAAGTTGCCCCTCTATATAAACTTGCGCACCTTTTTTTAAATACTGCTGAACAACATTTACTAAACCTTCATTAAATACAACTACACGGTGCCACTCTGTTTTTTCTTTCCTTTCGCCTGTATTTTTATCTTTCCAGGATTGACTTGTTGCGAGGCTTAATCTAGCAACACTTTTACCATTTACCATTTGCTTAATTTCAGGATCTGCGCCCAAACGACCAATTAATAATACTTTATTTAAACTTCCAGCCATAATATTTAATATTTGTTAAATAAGTTAATTAGAATTATACCACAATTCTTCTGAATATTAATTTTATTAACTCAAAGCAACTAAAATTATGATGAAAAAGATAGTTATTAAGGGCGCTAAAGAACATAATTTGAAGAATGTTACTGTAGAGATTCCAAAAGACAAATTTGTGGTCATAACTGGTCTATCAGGGTCAGGAAAATCATCTTTAGCTTTTGATACTATCTATGCAGAAGGTCAGAGAAGGTATGTAGAGAGTTTATCTGCCTATGCTCGTCAATTTTTAGATAAAATGAAAAAACCAAATGTTGATTTAATTGAAGGATTAAGTCCAGCCATTGCAATTGAACAAAAAAATACTTCAAAAAACCCAAGATCTACTGTTGCAACTGTAACTGAAATTTATGATTACATGAGAGTATTATACGCTAGAGCAGGAATTCCCTACTCACCATTCACTGGTAAACCAATAACCTCTCAAACAATTACACAAATAGTAGATTTGGTTAAAAAATTACCAAAAAAATCAACAATATATATTTACGCTCCAGTGGTAAGAGGTCGTAAAGGTGAATATAGAAAAGATATTTTAAGCTACAAAAGAAGAGGATTTAGAAAAATTAAAATTGATAATGTTTTATATGATATAGAAAAATCACCCAATTTAGATAAAAAACTTAAACATGATATTTCAGTCTTGGTAGATAGAATAGTTTTAAATTCAAAACTTGGAAACAGATTGGCTGAAAGTATTGAAACAGCTGTGAATTTAGCTAACGGTTTGGTTTTTGTCGAATATGAAGATGAAACACTTCCTCAAAAATTTAGGAAATTAGAAAAGTTAATTTATTCTACAAAGTTTGCTTGCCCTGAGAGTGGTTTTACAATAGAGGAAATTGAACCAAGACTTTTCTCATTTAACAGTCCTTATGGAGCGTGTGAAGAGTGTGAGGGGATTGGAATGAAATTAAATGTTGATCCAAACTTAGTCGTCCCTGATGAAAGAAAAAGTTTAGCAGATGGAGCGATTGAACCTTGGTCAAAATCAACCACACTATATTATGCACAAACTTTAGCATCTTTAGCTAAACATTATGGTTTTTCTTTAGATGAAAAATGGAAAAAATTGCCCAAAAAAATTAAAGATATTGTTCTTTATGGTTCTGATGAGGATGAGATTAAATTTAATTTCGATGATGGTTATGAAAAATATTCATACAAAAAAACTTTTGAAGGTGTAATTAATAATCTTGAACGAAGATTTCTAGAGTCTGATAGTGAATGGAAAAGAGAAGCAATAGCTGAATATCAATCAGATACGGCATGCGAAGCATGTAATGGTGATAGATTAAAAGAGGAAGCATTATGTGTTAAAATTAATGATCTGAATATTAGTGAAGTAACAAAAAAATCTATTTTGGATGCAGCAGAATGGTTTAAAAATCTAGAAAATAATCTTGATAAAAGACAATTTAAAATAGCTGAACATGTTTTAAAAGAGATCAACGAAAGATTAAATTTTCTTCTAAATGTTGGTTTAGATTATTTAACTTTATCTAGAGAATCTGGAACATTATCAGGTGGTGAGGCTCAAAGAATAAGATTAGCTTCACAGATTGGTTCTGGTTTAACGGGTGTTTTATATGTTTTGGATGAACCTTCAATTGGATTGCACCAAAAAGATAATGTAAAGCTCATTAGTGCATTAAAAAGATTACGAGATCTAGGAAATACAGTCATTGTTGTTGAGCATGATACTGAGACAATGGAAAATGCAGATCACATTATTGATCTAGGTCCTGAAGCTGGGAGCAATGGTGGTCAGATAACAGCTCAAGGATCTTATGAGGAAATTAAAAAAGATAAAAATAGTATTACAGGACAGTATCTTGCAAATAAAAAAATAATCGAAATACCTAAGTCAAGACGTTTGGCTAAAAATGGACGATTTGTTGAAATTAATGGTGCAAGTGGAAATAATTTAAATAATGTTAATCTTAAAATTCCAACCGGAACTTTTACCTGCGTTACTGGTGTCTCGGGTAGTGGTAAATCTACTCTAATATTACAAACACTATTCCACGCCTTAAATTTAACTTTAAATAATAAAGCTCGAAAAGCACCTAAATCATTTAAAGGTTATAAAGGAGTAGAATTAATTGATAAAATAATTGATATTGACCAATCTCCTATTGGGAGAACACCTAGATCAAATCCAGCAACATACACAGGAGCCTTTGGACCTATTAGAGATTGGTTTGCAAGTTTGCCTGAATCCAAAACAAGAGGATATAAACCAGGTAGATTTTCTTTTAATGTTAAAGGAGGTAGATGTGAAGCTTGCGAGGGTGATGGAGTAATCACATATGAAATGCATTTTCTGCCTGATGTTTATATACAATGTGATGAGTGTAAGGGAACAAGGTATAATAGAGAAACCTTGGAAATAAAATTTAAAGGAAAAAGTATTGCAGATGTTTTAGATATGTCAGTTGATGAAGGTTGTGAATATTTTGAAAATATATCAAATATAAAAACAAAATTGCTAACATTAAAAAAGGTTGGATTGGGTTATATAAAAATTGGGCAACAAGCAACAACACTATCAGGTGGTGAGGCTCAGAGAATAAAATTAGCAAAAGAATTGTCGAAGAGATCAACTGGAAGAACAATGTATATATTAGATGAACCAACAACAGGGTTACATCAACATGATATTAAAAAACTATTGGAGATTCTTCATACGTTTGTAAAACTTGGGAATACAGTAGTTGTTATTGAACATAATTTAGATGTAATTAAAACGGCAGATTACATTGTAGACATGGGACCAGAGGGTGGTGTAAAAGGTGGTAAAATTGTCGCCGAAGGTAAACCTGAGGAAGTATGTAAGGTTAAAGATAGCTATACAGGTCAATTTTTAAAACCTCTTTTAAATTAGATTTTAAAACTTAAAATTTTAAAAAATTAGTGTATATTTAATAGAATCATGAGCAATTTGTTATCATCATTATCAAAAACAGTTCACACATCGCTAGCTATAGCAATATTATTATTTTTAGGATTATTCTATTTAAATGATGGGATAGCTATAGATACATTATTCTGGAGCTGGTTGTTCAGATATATCCATGTAATTGTTGCAATTATGTGGATTGGACTATTGTGGTATTTTAATTTTGTTCAAATTCCTAATATGGGAAAAATTCCAGATGAACAAAAACCTGCCATAGGTAAAGTAATTGCTCCAGCTGCATTATTTTATTTTAGATGGGCTGCTGCATTGACTGTTCTTTCTGGATTAATTCTTGCTCTTCTAAATGGATATCTTCACGACGCAATGACTTTAAGTATTGGTTCAGGAGTACCAAAACATACTGCAATTGGTATTGGAATGTGGCTAGGAATCATAATGGCTTTTAATGTTTGGTTTGTTATTTGGCCAAATCAAAAAAGAGCTTTGGGAATTGTAGAAAGTGACCCTGATACAAAAGCAAAATCAGCTAAAACTGCAATGCTTTTCTCAAGAACAAATACATTATTGTCGTTACCAATGTTACTCACAATGGTAATAGCTCAAAACTTATATTAAATTATTTTTTATCGTCTTCTCTAAGTACAGTTTTTTGTGAAACTCTTAGTCTAACTAAAACAGTATTAGCTATATAAATGGATGAATAGGTTCCGAAAACAACGCCAAGTATCATTGCTAATGAAAATCCTTTTAATATTTCTCCACCAAAAAAATAAATTGCTAATAAAGCTAGTAAAGTAGTTGCAGATGTAATTATAGTTCTTGATAACGTTTCATTAATTGAAATATTTGTTAATTCAAAAATCTTAATATCAGAATATTTTCTAAGATTTTCTCTAACACGGTCAAAAATTACAACAGTATCATTCATTGAATATCCAACTATTGTTAATACTGCTGCTATAATTGATAAATTAATTTCAAAACTAAATAATGAAAAAACACCTAGAGTTACAATAACATCATGGAACAAAGCTAAAATTGCACCTAAACTAAACTGCCATTCAAATCTAATCCAAATGTAAATCAGCATTAATGCCAATGACAAAGATATTGCTATTACTCCTGATTTTAATAATTCAGCACTAACTTTTGGGCCAACATTTTCAACTCTTCTAAAATCATAGTTGTTTCCAAAAGATTTATCTAAATTAACTTTAATTTCTTCAATTATATTTTTCTTATTGTCTTTATTTTCAAATTTTACTAAATAATCAGTGTCATTACCAAATTTCTTAACCGAAACATCACCCAAATCCATTTGGTTAAATCTATCTCTTAATGAACTAACATTAATTTTTGAGTCTGAGGCTCTTAATTCAATTAATGTTCCACCTTTAAAGTCTATACCAAAATTGAGTCCTTTGAATATTAATAATAATAATGAAACAACAATCAATGCTAAAGATAATAAATTAAAATGATTGTAATATTTATTAAAGGCAATCATTATATTAATTTTTCCTTATTTTTATTTCTTGATACATAAATACTAGTGAATAATCTTGCTATAAAATAAACTGAAAATAGTGTTGTAAATATTCCAACTCCCAGGGTTACAGCAAAACCTTTTACAGGACCTGAACCCATAAAAAATAAAATAATTGCAGCTAATAATGTAGTAATATTTGCATCTAAAATTGCTGTTCTTGATTTAGTATAACCACCATCAAAAGCCAAAATATTGTTAGTCTCGTCTTTTAATTCTTCTTTAATCCTCTCAAATATTAAAACGTTTGCATCAACTGCCATACCTACAGTTAGAATAATACCTGCAATACCAGGCAATGTTAAAGTAGCCTCAAATAAAGTTAAAACACCTAAAAGAATAAACAAATTAACTATTAGTGTAACATTAGTAATTAATCCAAAAATTTTATATTTTACGAACATGAAAATTATAACCAATATAAAACCTATTGCTAAGGCAATCATTCCTGCATTAATTGAATCTTGACCTAGATCTGGACCTACTGTTCTTTCTTCAATTATTTCTAATGGAGCTGGTAATGCTCCTGATCTTAATAATAAAGCTAGATCAGTTGCTGTTTGAAAAGTGAAACCACCACTTATCTGACCAGACCCACTGGCAATAGTGTCTCTAACTACTGGTGCACTAATAATTTTGCCATCTAAAACGATTGCTAATTGCTTTCCAATGCCAGTTGAAGTTGCCTTACCAAACCTTTTTGCACCTACTCTATCTAAAGTAAATGAAACAATAGTTTGATTAGTTTGAGTGTCCATTTTTGGCTGAGCATCAAGTAAATTTTCACCACTTATAATTATTCTTTTACTAACTGTGGCTTCTTCAAGACCATTTTCAAATTTTAACTTTTCAACACCAAAACGGTCATTTTCGTCATTTGTTACAAAACGAAATGTGAGATTTGCAGTTTTTCCAAGTAATGATTTTATTCTCATTGGATCATCTAATCCAGGAAGCTCAACTAAAATTCTGTTATTCCCTCTTTTGAGTATATTGGGTTCATTAGTACCAACTTCATCTACCCTTCTTCTAACTATTTCTATAGCTTGATCTTGAGAAGAGTTTTTAAGTTTAATTAAACCCTGTTTTGAAAAATTAACTTTAAAATTTAATCCTGTATCTTCAATTTCTAACTGATGTGATTTAAATCTTGGGTAATAAGGATTAAGATCACTATTTTCATCCTGAAAAACATCTAAGACAGATTGCTTATCATTATCTATTACATTAAAAAAAATATTTTGATTATCTATTTTTATATTGTTTATTTTAATATTTTTCTCTTTGAAGTAATTTCTGATTGTTGTTGTTAGGTTTTGTAATTTTTGTTCAATTACAGGTTCATTATCAATTTCAAGCAGTAGATAGGATCCACCTTGGAGGTCTAATCCTAGATTAATTTTTTTATCAAAAAAACTATCATCAAACTTAAAAAGATTTGAGGAAGCAATTAAAATAAAAAGAACTGAAAAGAGAGTTACAAATAAAATTCTTAACTTAGAGAAATAAAGCACTTATCTAAAAATAATTATTTTTTAACTTCTTGAGTGTTTGTATTAACAAGACTTTGAATACCAGTAGATTTAACTATCTCAACTTTTACATTTTCAGCAATTTCTACTTCAACTTTATCATTATCAATTAGTCTCTCTACTGTACCTGTAATACCACCAGAAGTGACAACTCTGTCACCTCTTTTAAGGCTTTCAACCATAGCCTTATGCTCTTTAACCTTTTTTTGCTGTGGTCTGATTAAGAAAAAATAAAAAATAACAAAAATTAAAATTAAAGGTATAAATTGTCCGATTCCTGAACCTTCCATAAATCTCCTTATAAATTATGTGAATATTTATACTATCTATGTGATTAAAACAACTTTATTTAACTGAAATTAATTCCAAATTATTCATATACGGCCGCAGTACCTTTGGAATAATAATCGAACCATCTTTTTGTTGATAGTTTTCAAGTACAGCAATTAAAGTTCTACCCACAGCTAAACCACTTCCATTTAATGTTCCAACAAAAACAGTTTCCTTATTTTTATTTTTATATCTTGATTTCATTCTTTGTGCCTGAAATGTTGAACAAGAAGAGCACGATGATATTTCACGATACTTGTTTTCTGATGGTAACCACACTTCAATATCATAAGTTTTTTCTGCACTAAAACCCATATCACCTGAACATAAAATTACTTTTCTATAAGGTAGCTTTAATTTATCTAGAATATCTGTTGCACAATTAGTCATTCGCTCTAATTCATCTAAACAATTTTCTTTTTCAACAATACTTACCAGCTCAACTTTATAAAATTGATGTTGTCTAATCATTCCTTTTGTATCTTTTCCATAACTACCAGCTTCTTTTCTAAAACATGGAGTTGAAGCAACAAATCTCATAGGTAATTCTTTTTGATCAACGATTTTATCTTTAACTATATTGGTTAATATTACTTCTGCAGTTGGAATTAAAAATTTTCTATCAGATCCTTGATCAAATTTTATTTCAAATTGATCGTTTTCAAATTTTGGTAATTGGCCTGTTCCATACATGGTATTATCAGAAGCTATTAATGGAGGTGAAATTTCTTGATAACCATTTTGAATAATATGAGTATCTAGCATAAAATTAGATAAAGCACGTTCCAATAATGCTAGCTCTTTTTTTACAAATACAAACCTTGACCCTGTTGTTTTTGTTGCAAGATCAAAATCTAGCATGCCTAAATTTTCGCCGAGTTCGTAATGAGATTTAGGTTTAAAATCAAATTCAGGAACTTTCCCGACTTTTAGGACTTCCACGTTGTCATTTTCATCTATTCCATTTGGAACATCTTGATGAGGTATGTTTGGTATACTTGATAAAATATTATCTAATTCAGTTTTGGTATTTTTTTGTTGTTCAGAAATCTTCTCTAATTCTATAGATATTTCTTTAGATTTTTTAAATAGACTTTCATCTTTGGATTTTGAAATATTTTTTTTTTCTTTTTCTAAATTTTCTTTCTTTTGTATTAAATCTCTATTTAACTCATCAAGTTTTTTTAAATTATTAAAATCAATTTTTACTGAGCGTTTTACAAGATCTTTTTCAAATTTTGAAAAATCTTTTCTTATTTCTTTTAAATTATGCATCAGTTTTTTCTAATTTTTTGTTCTCTATAAATTTTACTGAAAATATAGATAATTCATATAAAATTAATAATGGGATAGCTAAACCAATTTGAGTAATTGGATCTGGTGGTGTTAGTAATGCTGCAGCAGCAAATATAATTACGACAACATATTTTCTTCTTTCTTTTAGAAATTGACTGTCAACAACACCTATTCTAGCTAATAAACTTAAAACTATAGGTAATTGAAAACTTATTCCAAACGCAAAAATTAACTTCATAACAAGTGATAGATATTCATTTACCTTAGCCTCTAATTGAATTGGAAGACTTGTAGATATCCCTGTGCTTTCAAAAGATAAAAAGAATTTTATAGCCAGAGGCATTATCAAATAGTAAACAAGCATTCCCCCTAAAAAGAAAAGTATTGGTGTTAATACAAGGTATGGAAGTATTGCAACTTTTTCATGTTTGTATAAACCTGGTGCAATAAATTTCCATATTTGCATTAGAATAAATGGACAAGTCACAAAAAAAGCAGTGAAAAAAGATACCTTTATATAGGTTAAAAAAGTTTCTTGTAAGGCTGTAAAAATAAGCCTTCGATCAGATCCATCATCTTTTACAGCTTGAGCAAATGGATCAACTAAAAAACCATAAATATGTTCCGCAAATATATAACAAATTACAAAAAAGATTATTAGAAATACGAAACTATGTATTAATCTTTTTCTTAATTCTGTTAGGTGGCTAACAAATCCACCTTCATTTTCTTCATTACTCATCTTTTTTAGTTTCTTTTTTTATTTCTTTATCAATTTTTTCTTCATCAATTTCTAAATTAGAAACTTCATTTTGAATGTTGCTTACATATCTTTTAGCAGATCCTATCCAAGAACCAGCTTTCTTTAACATGATTGGAAAATCTTTTGGGCCGAGAACAACAATTGCAATACCAACAACAATTAATATCTCAAACCAACCAATAGTAGGCATGTGATTTAATCTTTTTTTTCTGAGTCTTTATTTTCGTCGGAAATATTTTTTGGCTCTGTATCGTCAGTAACATCTGACGCCATTCCTTTTTTAAAACTTTTAATTCCCTTAGCTACATCACCCATCAGACTAGAAATTTTACCTCGCCCAAATAATAAGACTACTAATATAACTACGATTGCAATTTGCCAAATTCCTATGCTCATAAAAAACTTATAACCTTTTTACGATTAATTTAAAAGTTACTTTTTTGTTAATCTTTCTCTTCAGTATCAAGAGTACTATTTAGCATCTCATCAATATTAGAATAAATATCCTCTTTTTTTTCTTCTTGTTTTTCTTTGTAGAATTTACCAGTTCCAAAAATTGCACTATCGACACTAGTGCTGTCAATTAATCCAGCAGCACCTAATTCATCAATTGTTGGTAGATCAGATAATTTTTGTAGATTAAAATGACTTAAAAATTCATCTGTCGTAACATACTGAATTGGTCTACCTGGTACATCTTTACGACCACCCGGTTTTACCCAATTAAGCTCCATCAATATTTCAAGAGTATTTGTTCCGAATGCAACACCTCTTATTTCCTCAATCTCTGCTCTAGTAACAGGCTGATGATATACAATTATAGCCAAAGTCTCCACCGCAGCTCTAGAAAGTTTTTTTTCAACCGTTCTTTCTTGTGACATAATATTTGACAGATTAGGAGAGGTTCTGAAGGACCACTTTTCTTTTATGCAAACTAGATTAATTCCACGTTTTGAGTATTCTTGCTGCAGCTTTTCTAATGATTTAGATACACTACCTTTTTTCGTTATTTTACTTTCGATTGTATCAACATCTAATGGTTCAGCAGCTGCAAAAATAACTGCTTCAATCTCTTTTTCTAAATCAGTTAGCTTGGATGGAAATTTAACAATATTGTCTTTTGCAATTTTTTCTTTTTTAATCATTATTTTCCTTCACATAAATATCATCAAATAATTTATCTTGTTTCATAGTCAGGTTTCCTTCTTTAACTAATTCTAATGAACCTGCGAAAATTCCTGCTTTTCCAGTGCGTTTATATTTTGAACCATTTTTAAAATTTTTAGGAATTAAATCATCTAATTTTTTCCAATCAATTAATTTACCAAAAAACTCTCTTATAGTTTTAATTCCATCCTCTGCAGTAAAGACAGGTAATTTTGGAATATTCATTTTTTGAAAATCTTTGGTCATTATAATTGTTGAGTATGACTTAAGTAGTTCAAATAAACTTAAATTATATTCTGTGCTATAAATAGATCTTATATTTCCTTTCATTCCTCTTGATCGAATTTCTCTTCCTAATCTTTTTCTTTTTAACATTTGTTCAGAAAGCAATCTTATCAATTCTAGTTTTTTAAGTTGTAATTTTAATTTTTCAGCAACTTCTTGAACTTTAAATTCTTCTTCAGGTGTTCCTGGAAGTAATAATTTAGATTTTAAATAAGCTAACCAAGTTGCCATTAATAAATATTCTGACGCAATTTCCAAATTTAAATCTTTTTCTTTTGTAATATAATCGTGAAACTGATCTGCTAATTTAGTAATTGATATCTCTTCAAGATCTACCTTTTGAGCTTTGGCTAAATCTAAAAGGACATCTAGAGGGCCATTATAATTATTAATATCAACATTAAATAATGCAGAATCATAAATAGTCATGCTCAGATATTAACTTAAAATTTTATAAAATAGCGATGTTTTTTTTATAATAAAATTACTAACCTTTGGTGAATTATCGCCAACCACCTTCATTTCAGACAATTTGCCATTACAATGAAGTGCAAGATTACAACCTGCACTAAACGTTTTAATAGTATTAGTTTTTAAATCATCTTTTAAACTTTTCATTGATAAATCATCTGAAATTAAAATGTTTTTAAAACCAATTTTTTTTCTAATTAAATTTATAATTTTTTTAGAGTGTGTAGCTGTATTTAACTTATCTATATTTCGATATATTACATGTGCTGTCATTGCAAAATAGCTTTGTTTTTTCTTGAATGGAAAAAAATCATTTTTATTCAAATAATTTAAGTTTTTAGTAACTATAGGAGTAAATTTATGACTATCTACCTTAGCTAATCCATGCCCTGGTATATGCTTCATCACAGTTCCAATAGAATTTTCGTGAAAATAATTAATACAAATATCTCCAATTTTAGAGACATTTTTTTTATTTTTTGAAAAAGACCTATCACCAATAATGTTGCTAGCTCCTTTAACACGAAGGTCTAAAACAGGAACGGTATTTATATTAACACCGATTGATTTAAGTAAATTCGAAGTCTTATCGATAAATAATTTATGAATAATATTAAATTTTTTCTTATCTTTTGTGAATAAATTGCCAAAATATTCAGAGGTTAAATTGTCAAATGAGATAATTTTACTTAATCGATTTACTCGGCCACCTTCTTGATCAATTAGTATTGGGTATTTTTTATCTTTAAATATCTTTTTTATTTTATCAGTTAATTTTTTAGTTTGTTCAATTGAACTTATGTTTCTTGAAAATAAAATAACTCCCCATGGTTTATATTTATTTAAAAAAGTAATCTCTTTGTTTGATAATTTTGATGATTTTAAACCAACAATAAAAGCTCTTCTATTCTTAATCATTCTCTAAAAGTTTCCAAAAATTAAACTTTTTTTTCTTTTTTTTGTTTGTTTGCTTAACGTATTCTATTACATTTTGTGTGTCGTTTTCCAAAACAGGTAGATTTTTTGAATATAATTTAATTTTTTCATCATTATTTTTATAAGATCTGTATGATTTTTTCTTATTTTCATCTGAGAAATAATATCTACCAGTCAAAAAAATAAATAAAGCAATTACAACAATAAAGATTAAATACTTAATTTCTTTTAGCATTACATTTTATTTGGTGTATCTACGCCAACTATATCCATTCCTGATTTTACAACGTTAGATATCGCTTTTAAAAAAATTAGTTTATCTAGTGAAACTGTTTTTTGATCATTAATAAATCTTTTTTCTGGGTTTTTTTTACCAAGATTCCAATAAGAGTGAAATTCTGAGGCAAGATCATATAAATAAACAGGTATTCTATGCGGTTCTAATTTTGAACTAGCTGCATCAATACATTTAGGCCATTCTGAAATCTTTTTTAAAATTTTGATCTCATCATTTGAATATTCAAAACTAAAATCATCTAATTCAATGTTTGAATTTAAATCTTTATCAATATGTCTAAAGACAGATGAGATTCTTGCATAACAATATTGAACATAATATAACGGATTATCTTTTGATTTTTCTTTTACAGCATCAAAATCAAAATCTAATTCAACATCACTACTTCTGTTGAGCATGATAAACCTAGTTGCATCTTTTCCAACTTCTTTAATTAAATCATCAACCGTAATGTAGTCACCTTTTCTTTTAGACATCTTAAATGGTTTGTTATCTTTAATTAATTTTACAAGCTGACTAATTTTACAAATTAGTTTATCTTTTTTTCCTGATAAAGCTTCAACTGAGGATGAAATTCTTTTGATGTAACCAGCATGATCTGCTCCAAGTATATTTATTAAATAATCAAATTTACGATCTACTTTATTTTTATGGTATGCAACATCGCTTGCAAAATAAGTCCATGCTCCATCTGATTTTTGCAACGCTCTATCTTTATCATCACCAAAATCAGTAGATTTAAAAAGTAACTGTTCTCGTTCTACCCAGTTTTTATCGTCTTCTCCAGCTGGAGCTTTAATTTTTCCTTTATAAACAAATTTATTTTTTTCTAAAAATCTTATTACACTTTCTACTTCTTTGTTTAAAACAATGCTTTTTTCACTAACAAAATTATCGTGGTCAATTCCTAAACTCTTAAGGTTCTTTTTAATTAAAAGTAGAGCCTGTTCTATAGATAAAACTGTTAGCTTATCATCAATTTCATCATAATTATCAAAATTTAACTCTGAATTATCTGAAACTATATTTTTTGCAAAATCAATCAGATAATCTCCTGGATACAAATCAGGATTATCTTGAGGAAAAGGTTCGTTAAACTTTACTTCTCTAATTCTAAAGTATACAGATTTTGTAAAATTTATAATTTGATTACCATAATCATTTACATAATACTCTTTTGTAACCTTGTGCTTATTAAATATTAACACATTAGATATGACATCACCTAAAATAGCTCCTCTACAGTGACCAACATGCAAAGGTCCTGTTGGGTTGGCCGATACGAATTCAACCAAGTAATTATTTTTCTTCTCTTTCTCATTAATTCCAAATTTTTCAGCGTTACTAATAATTTCTTTAATAAAGTTTGACCAAAAAGATGGCTTAAATTTAATGTTTATGAAACCAGGTTTGGCAACGGATATATTTTCTATTTGATCATCACTATTTTTGATTTCAGGTGCAAGTTTTTCTGCCAACTCTATTGGTGAGGTTTTGTTTAGTTTGGATAAAACCATTGCAACATTAGTTGAAATATCACAATCAAATTTTGGAGGTGGTATTTCCGCATTGATACCATGGAAACTTTCTGGAACGTTAAGTTGATTTTTTTTACTAAGTTCAACAATAACAGATTTAATTTTATCTAAATATAATTCAAAAATATTCATTTATTATCGTTATAAAGGTTAATTGCGTATCTGTCTGTCATACCAGATATAAAATCTGAAATAGCTCTATATTTATCTTTAGTCAATTGCTCTTTAGTAAGAAATTTTTTAGGATTTGATTTAATTTTATTAAATAATTTCCTAATTATCATTTTACCTCTTTGATTCTTATTAAGCACAGATTTATTGTCATACATTCTGTGTCTTAAAAATGATCTGATTTCTTGTTCTGAATTTTGTATTTTATCTGAAAAAGAAACTATTAATTGATTTGATTTTGACACATCTTTAAATGACTTAATTTTAAATTTTTTAATATTTTTCTCTGTATTACTTAGTAAATCTCTTATCATAACATCAATTGAGTCTCTGATAATTTGATAAATAGCAATTTTATAATTTTTTTTATTAATTTTTTTTTTATATTTTTGATAAATGTCTTTAAAAAAATCTAATTCAACTAATTCCTCAAGTTTAAATAAGTTTGCTTTAATTCCATCCTGAATATCATGATTATTATATGCAATATCATCTGATATAGCTGATATTTGAGCTTCTAATGATGGATACGTTTTAAAATTAATTTTTTTTTTGAAAACTTTTGATCCAATTAGCTTATTTATCATGCTTAGATCATCTACTGGTCCGTTATGTTTTAGAAGTCCTTCTAAAGTTTCAAGAGTTAAATTTAGTCCATCAAATTTGAAATATTTATTCTCTAAAAACATTACTATTCTTAGTGTTTGAAGATTATGATCGAAACCTCCATAGTTTTCCATACATTCATCTAGAGCATCCTCTCCTGCATGACCAAATGGAGTGTGACCTAAATCATGAGCAAGACTTAAGGTTTCTGCTAAATCCTCATTTAATTTAAGGTATTTTGCAATTGATCTTGCTATTTGAGCAACTTCAATTGAATGAGTGATCCTTGTTCTAAAATGATCCCCTTCTGTGTTTACAAAAACTTGGGTTTTATGCTTTAGTCTTCTAAATGATGCGCTATGAATTATACGATCTCTGTCACGTTGAAAAGGAGATCTATATTTTGAATTAGCCTCTTTATTAAGTCTACCTTTACTTTTAAATACGCCTAACAAAGTGTCTTTTTTCATCCTTTAATTTAAATAATTAAGTATTATATTAGTAATATCAGTGTTCAAACATGATTAAAGAAATTAAATTTACGGATAAAGCGTTAAAACAAATAGATAATTTGTTATCTAAAAAAGATAAAGGATCATTTTTTAGAATCGCTATTAAGGGTGGAGGATGCTCTGGTTTTCAATACGAATTTACTTTTGATAAATCAAAACAAGATGATGATTTAAATTATCAAAATATTTTAATTGATAAAACTTCAGCTGATTTACTTAAAGGGTCTGAAATTGATTATGTGTCTGAACTTATAGGTGAACAATTCAAAATATCTAATCCACAAACCAAATCTTCATGTGGTTGTGGAGTTTCTTTCTCACTTTAATGCTCATTTCATCTTGGAATGTAAACTCGGTAAGAGCAAGAATTGAAAATATCAAAAGTTATTTATTAAAATATAAACCTGATATTTTAATGATGCAGGAAATCAAAACTGAAGATGTTAATTTTCCATATGATGATTTCTCATCTATCGACTATGAAAGTCATGTATTTGGTCAAAAAAGTTATAATGGGGTGGCAATTATATCTAAAAAAAAATTAAAAAATGTCAAAACAGATTTAATTAAGGATAAGTTAAAACAGTCAAGAATAATTTCAGCTGAGTTTGAGCATAAGAAAAAAAATATACAATTAATTAATATTTACACCCCTAATGGTAATCCTGTTGATACAGAAAAATATGATTATAAAAAAGAATGGCTAGATCAATTAATAAAACAACTAAAAACTTTATATAAAAAAAATTCAAATATTATTTTAGCTGGTGATTTCAATATTATACCTTCAGCAGAAGATGTTTATAATGTTAAAAGTTTTGAAGACGACGCATTATACAGACTTGAAATAAGAAAAAAATTTAGAGAAATGATTAATATTGGTTTTAAGGATGTCTATAGACATTTTTATGAAGATAAAGAAGGATATACATTTTGGGATTATATGAGAGGTGCTTGGCAAAAAAATAATGGTATGAGGATTGATCATTTTTTAGTTTCAAATTCTATAATTGATCAAATTAAAGACATTAATATTAATAAAGATCCACGTGGAAGAGAAAAACCTTCTGATCACACACCAATTGAGATTAATTTAGTTTAAAGATTTTATTTTATTTACTAATTCTTCGTTAATATTTCTTGGACCAGTGTCCATTCTATTCTTATGACGTCTTTCTCCAGGTAATCTTACTTCACCCATTGATTTCATTTTTTCAAAAAATTCCTCAGCATGTTTTTGCCAATTAGTTCCTGATGTTTTATCTGGGTCGATTGCCAATATAAATTCACCACCACTTGGAGGACCACCATCATTATTGTCTTTAGCAGCTGTTTCAAAACTAAAATTATCTCCAACTAATGCGCCTGCCATTAATTCTACCATCATTGCAATTGCAGATCCTTTGTAACCACCAAAAGGTAATAAAACTCCACCATCAGCAATTTCCCCCGGATCAGTTGTTTCTTTACCATCTTTAGTTAAACCAGTTCCAAGTGGAACTTTGTGCCCTTCTCTTTTAGCAACTTGAACTTCTCCCATCGCCATTGAAGCAGTTGCCATATCATAAACAACTGGTGTTTTACCTGGACGTGGCCAAGCAAACGAAATTGGGTTTGTTCCAAATAAAGGTTTTATGGCGCCAGCAGGTGCTACAGCAGGTTTGTAAGATGTGCAAGCAAATGCTACCAAACCTTCCTCTGCTAATTTTTCTGTTTCAGGCCACATAGCAGCCATATGATGTGAATTATTTATTGCTAAAACAGCTACACCATTTTCTTTTGCAGCTTTTGCTAGTTCAGGCAATCCTTTATTTAATACAACAGGAGCTAAACAATTATTTCCTTCAACTTTTATTACAGATTGAGATATTTTTTTTACTTCAGGTTTCCCTTTTCCATTTATCTTTCCACCTTTAAGACCTGTTACATAAGCTGGCAATCTGAATAAACCATGTGATACAGAACCATCTCTTTCAGCGTTTCTGATTAAGTCTGACAAAATTGATGCTGTATCATCATCACAACCATTTGCCAAAAGAGTTTTTTTAGCTAGTTCAAATATTTCGTCTAAAGTTAATGAAACTGTGCTCATTATTTTGATTTACATTTTTTACATAAACCAAAAAATTCTAAATTGTATTTGCTATATTTCATTCCAGAGTCATCTGAAAAATTAGATAAATATTTTGATAGTTTTGAATTACTTATCTCAGATACATTTTCACAACTTTCACAAATTGAAAAAGCTGTTGCTTTTGAAACCTGACAGCTTGAATTTTGACAAGCAATAAAAGCATTTCTACTTTCAATCTTATGAATTTTTCCTATTTCAACCAATTTATCTAATGCTCTGTAAACTTGTAGTGGCGCTTTAATTCCTTTTTTTTGAACATTAAAAAGGATTGAATAAGCTTTCATTGGTCCACCAGATTTATCAATTAGGTCAAAAATTATTTTTTGATTTTTGGAAAGGTTATGTTCTTTTTGCATCTTTAAATTCTTATCAATATGTTATCAGTTTTTCAATTTAATCGATTGTTTTATTTTAAATAAAGACAGTATGAATAATACTAACGAGGCAGCAATTATTGATGGTCCTGAAGATGTATTAAATTCTAACGAAGAATATAAACCTAATACAACAGACAATAATCCACCAATAATTGAAAATATTACCATTTTTTGAGGACTATCTGAGATATTTCTAGCCATAGCTGCTGGTATAATTAGCATACCTGTAATTAATAATAACCCTACCATTTTAATTGATATGGCAATTACAGCAGCCATAAGAATTGTAAAAATAGCTTTCGCTCTATCAGGGTTTAATCCTTCTGCTTCTGCTAATTCATAATTAACTGTAGATGCAAACAACGGTTTCCAAATCAATTTAAGAACTAATAAAATTAAAGCTCCTCCAGTCCAAATAATTAATAAGTCATCAGTTGTTACTGCTAATATATCACCAAATAATAGACCCATAATATCAAAACGAATAAATGTTAAAAAACCTATTACTACTAATCCAACAGCTAATGAAGAATGGGCTAGAAGACCAAGCAAAGCATCACCAGGTAAATTAGTTTTTTTCTGTAGTTGAATTAGAATTAATGCGATTACTGAAGAAATTAAAAACACTGAAATAGCTATATTTAAATCTAAGGTATATGCCATTGTTACACCAAGAAGTGCTGAATGAGCTAATGTATCACCAAAATAAGATAATCTTCTCCATACTACAAAACAACCTAATGGTCCTGTTACAAATGCAATTCCTATTCCTGCAAATAATGCTCTTACAAAAAAATCATCAAACATATTAATTTTTTTTTATTTCGCCCTCTTCAGAATGAACATGGTCATGTTTATGTTCGTACACTGTTAAAATTTGGGAAGCTTTTTCTCCAAATAGAGCTTTGTATTCATTATTTTTTGCAACATCCATTGGTGATCCAGAACAACATACGTGGCCATTTAAACAAACCACATGATCAGTTGCTGTCATAACTGTATGCAAATCATGTGAAATTAATAAAATACCACAACTCAAAGTATCTGAAATATTTTTGATTAATTCATATAATGCTATTTCACCTGTATAATCTACTCCTTGTACAGGTTCATCTAGTACAAGTAATTCAGGTTTTTTTGAAATTGCTCGTGCTATTAAAACTCTTTGAAACTCTCCTCCTGAAAGATTTCCTAAATTCTTATTTTTTAAATGAATTACACCAGTTAATGATAAAGCCTCATCTATATCTTTTTCACTAATGCTTTCTGTAAGTAACATAAAATCACAAACTCTTAAAGGTAGGGTCCAATCTATTGAAATTTTTTGAGGTACATATCCAACTTTGTAAGTGTATTTTTCAACATTACCCTCAATATTTTTATAAATACCCAAAGCAATTTTTGCAGTAGTGCTTTTGCCTGAACCATTTGGACCAATAAGTGTAACAATTTTACCCTTCTCCACTGTTAAAGAAACTCCCTCAACTAACCACTTATTATTCTGCTTAAAACCAGCATTATGTAATTTTACTAATATGTTGTTTTCAGTACTCATATATTGCTTGACTTCTAAATGTTATATTATTACATAATGTTATATTATAACAACTAATTAAATATTTTATTATGAAAACTCTAAAAAAAATACCTTTTATACTATCTATCCTATCATTTTTAACATTCTTTACATCAGTAAACGCTGAAATCAAAGTAGTTGCTTCTATTAAACCAATTCATTCATTAGCCAGTTACTTAATGGATGGTGTTGCTAAACCAGATTTAATTGTAGATGGTTATGCGTCTCCTCATGGATTTGCAATGAAACCTTCACATGCAAAAATGCTTCAAAATGCTGACCTAATATTCTGGGTTGGAGAAGATTTAGAAAGTTTTTTAGAAAAACCATTAAATTCAATCGCTAAAAAAGCTGAAAAAATTGAATTAATGGAAATCAAAGGATTACAGGTATTAAAGTTTAGAGAAAGAAACATTTTTGATGATCATGACGATCACGGCCATGACGACCATGATGATCATGGTAAAAAAGAAGATGACCACGACGATCATGACCATGATGATCACGGTAAAAAAGAAGATGACCACGACGATCATGACCATGATGATCACGGTAAAAAGGATGGTCACGATGACCATGATGATCACGATGGACACGAAGGTCATGCACACGGTGAATTTGATCCACACATATGGTTGGATCCAATGAATGCTAAAGTAATCTTAAATGAAATGGTTGAGCATTTAATAGAAAACGATGCTAAAAACGCATCTAAATATAAAAGCAACTTAAAAAAAGCACTTAAAGAAATCGATAAACTTAATAAAGATGTTAAAGCTGAATTAAGTAAGAGTACTGCTTCTATAGTATTTCACGATGCTTACCAATATTTTGAAGAAAGATATAATGTAAATATTTTGGGTGCATTTACAGTCAATACCGATGTTATGCCAGGTGCAGAACAACTAGCTGAAATTAGAGAAATAATTGAGCATGATAAAGTAGCTTGTGTATTCTCAGAGCCTCAGTTTAATCCAGATATTATCAATGCAGTTGCAAAAGATATGAAGATTAAAACTGGTGTTGTTGATCCTCTAGGTGCAACATTAGATCCAGGTAAAGACTTATATTTCAATTTAATTAGAAATATGTCTGCATCCTTTAAAGGTTGCTAATCGTTATTAATGGAAAACAAGCACCAAGTACCTGTTACTGTTTTAACAGGTTTTCTTGGTGCTGGAAAAACAACACTTCTTAATAGAATTCTAACAGAACAGCACGGCCAAAAGTACGCCGTTATTGTAAATGAATTTGGTGAACAAGGTATTGATAATGACCTTGTGGTGGATGCTGACGAGGAAGTTTTTGAAATGAACAATGGTTGTATATGCTGCACAGTCAGAGGTGACCTAATTAGAATACTTAGTGGGTTAATGAAGCGAGCTGATAAACTTGATGCAATTATAGTTGAAACAACAGGTTTAGCAGATCCAGCTCCTGTAGCTCAAACCTTCTTTGTAGATCAAGATGTAGCAAATAAAACAAAGCTAGATGCAATTGTTACAGTTGCTGATGCAGTTCATCTAAGCTCACAAATTGAAGATCATCACGAAGCTGAGGAACAAATTGCTTTTGGTGATGTAATATTACTAAACAAAATAGATCTTGTGAAAGATGAGAATATAGACGTAATAACAAAGAGAATTCGTAAAATTAATCCTTTTGCTAAAATTATTAAAACAACAAAATGTGGGGCACCACTAAAGGAAATTCTTAATCTTGATGCATTTAGTTTAAAACGTATTTTAGAGGTAGAACCAGATTTTCTTGAGTCAGATCATGATCATGAGCATGATGATGATGTTACAAGTTTATCATTCGTATCTGACAAACCTCTAGACATGGAAAAATTTCAAAACTGGTTTGGAAAACTTTTGCAGACAAAAGGTCAAGATATTATGAGAACTAAAGGAATACTTGATTTCAAAGGTGAAAATGATCGATATGTGTTTCAAGGTGTTCATATGTTGATGGACGCTTCTCCAATGGGAAAATGGCCAGACGATAAAGAACGTAGCTCTAGACTAGTGTTTATTGGACGTAACCTAGAAACCATGAATTTAAAAGAAGGATTTGAAGCCTGTAAATCAGAATGACAACTGATTTAAATCAATTTCCACAGTTAGATAAAACTAAATTTGAGCAAAGAGGAATTCAGTTAGAAATTGGAGTTCCAGTAACCTGTGCAGTTTCAATTGGTAATTATATAGCTGCTGGTTTTGGCGATGGTACTATAAGAATTTTCAGTTCTGGAGAAAAACACAAAACTTTAAAGGCTCATAAAGGTGTGATTCTTTGTATGGCAAAGGATGGTGATAATATTTTAACTGGTGGTGATGATGGTTATTTTTTAAAAATTTCACTTAACGGAGAAATAAATGAAGTTACAAACTTTGGTTCACGATGGGTAGATCATGTTACAGCACATAATGGAAACTTAGTTTGTTCTTCAGGTAAGGTAGTTTATTATTGGGATAAAAATAAAAAAGAACCAAAATCTTTAAATCATGATAGTACAATTGGAGGTTTAGCATTTGATGCTAAAGGAAGAAGGTTGGCTGTATCTAGATACGGAGGTGTTACAATTTGGAAAAAAGATTACAGCAATAAATGGAAATCAACAAAATTAGATTGGAAAGGTTCTCACAATAAAGTGAGTTTTAGCCC
This sequence comes from uncultured Pelagibacteraceae bacterium, assembly GCA_902546085.1. Taxonomy (GTDB): domain Bacteria; phylum Pseudomonadota; class Alphaproteobacteria; order Pelagibacterales; family Pelagibacteraceae; genus Pelagibacter. The sequence continues at coordinate 31,286 of CACCIO010000009.1, forward strand.
AGATGGTAAATACTTGGTTACGTCCATGCAAGAAAATGTACTTCGTTGCTGGCGTTTAAAAGATAAGCTTGATTTTGCTATGTCAGGATATGGCTCAAAAGTTAAAAGTTTTGCTTTCATTGATGATACAAGTTACTTGGCAACATCAGGAGCAATAGATGCAATATGTTGGCCTTTTGATGGTGAAGGACCAATGGGTCGTAAACCTATCTGTCTTCCTTATATAGGAAATAAACAAGTTACATTTATAGAACCATTCCCTGATGAAAAAGCAATTTTTGCTGGTTTGAGTGATGGTTCTGTTTTTTTATCTCAAATTGAAAATGAGAATAACACTATAATAATTAGAAGTTTCACAGGTTCTGAAGTTAGTGCAATCGCAATGACTGACGATAAATCAAGTATATTTATTGGTGACATGAGTGGAAATACTTTGTGGACTTCAATTTGGGATCAATAAAAAAATGTTTAATAAAAAAAAACCAAATTTAGAAACAATTCAGAATTTAAAAAATTATTTTATAAAAAAATATGAAATACCAGAAAGTACAATTTTAAGCATTGCAGAATTAAATTGTCATGAACCTGATTGTCCACCTACTGAAACAGTTATAACTGCTAGATCAATTGATGGAACTACGAAAAACTGGAAAATTCATAAACCTATTGAAGAAATAGGTGAAAAGGATGTTAAGGATTTAGAAAATAACAACCATTAATTGAGTAAATAAAATATTATAATAATTATAAATGTGCTAAAATTAAGTTTAATAATTTAAACTTAATATAATATCTTGCATTATGAAGATCAGTATTGGAGACAGATTAGAGGAGATTACACTACCAGATCAAAATGGTAGTTCATTTAATTTATCTCAGATGTTGGGAAAAAAAGTCTTATTAACTTTTTATAGAATTGCTGGTTGTAGCTTCTGCAACCTAAGACTTAATGAAATTAATAAGAGATTTGGTGAACTTGGAAATAATTTTACGCATGTTGGAATATTTCATTCACCAGTAGATAATTTAAAATCATATATGGATAAGCATAAGAATTTACCATTCACAGTATTAGCAGATGAAAATTTTGAATATTTTCAAAAATATGAAATTGAGAGATCAGTGAGTAAAACACTAAACGCAATTTTGTTTAAAGCACATAAAATTATTCCTGCTATGATGAAAGGATATATTCCTACAAGAATAAAAGGTCATTTAGATATAGCTGTGACCGACGTTCTAATTAATGAGGATGGTGTAGTTCAAGATGTTTATTATGCTAAAAAGGACATTGCAGATCATTTTGAATTTGAAAAAATTAAGCAGTTTGCACTTAATTAAATAAATAATGAAAATTGAATATTATTTTAGTGTCTTGTCTCCATTTACTTACTTAGGTGCTGATAGATTTACAAAAATAGTAAGTCAATATAATTTAGAAGTAATAGAAAAACCACTTGATTTAGTTGGTGAAATTTTTCCAAATACCGGAGGATTACCAGTTCCTAAAAGACACCCTGCAAGACAAAAGTACAGACTTTTGGAAATGGAGAGAATTTCAAATAAATTAGGTTTGCCAATTATTAAACAGCCAAAATTTTTTCCACCTAGTGATCCACATTTGCCAGCAAAATTTGTAATCGCCTCAAATAAAATGGGAAATAAACTTCATTTTGGAAATGAGTGTTTAAAATATTTATGGTCTATGGATAAAGATCTTTCAGATCACAAAATACTTCAGGAAATTTGTGAGAAATTAAATTTAAATTTTGAGGAAATGAAGAACTTAGCTTTAACTGACGAAGTAAACATTGAGTACCAAAAAAATTCAAAAGATGCAGTTAATAACCATGTATTTGGTGCTCCTTCATATGTCTTAAATAACGAGATTTTTTGGGGTCAAGATAGATTGGATTATCTTGAAGATGCATTAAAAAAATAATTTAAAATTACTAAATTTTATTAATAATTTAATTAAACATTGTATTTTTTATAAGAAGATTTATTTTTATGAATGATTTAAATTTATTTAAAAAAAATGGCTTTCTTGTTAAAGAAAATCTAATTTCTCAAACAAAGATAAATAAAATTAATAAAATTGTTAATGAAGTAATTTCAAAAGAAAAAAAAAGAAAAAAAGGTAATGGTACAAATGGAACTCAGTCCTATAATAATTACCATTTTGTCTACAATTCGAGTTCTCCAAAATATAAAGAAATTTTAAGACTAAATAATCCTCAGAACAGACATAAAGTTTTCTATGAATTATCTAGAGATAAAAAGATTATATCTATAGCTAAAAAATTATTAGGTGGAACAGTGAGATTTCATCTTGGTAAATTAAATTTTAAGCTTCCAAATAAGAAAAAAGGCAGTGAAATTGGATGGCATCAAGATTGGGCTTTTTACCCTCATACAAATGATGATTTAATTACTGTTGGTATATATTTAGATGATTGCTACGAGAAAAATGGGCCACTTAAAATAATTAAGAATTCACACAAAAAGAAATTGTACAGCCACCACAGCAAAGAAAATTATTTTGTTGGAAAAATAGACACTAAGAAAAATAAAATAGGAACTAAAGATAGTGTTTCTATAACTGGAACAGCTGGAACAGTAGTATTTTTTCATTGTAGATCAGTTCATGGGTCTGGACACAATCAAATGAATAACTCAAGACCGTTAATTTTATTTGGTTATAGAGCTTGTGATGCGTGGCCATTAATCAATGATGGAAATCCTCATCCTGAGGTTGATTTGGAAAATTATGACAAAAATATAATTGTAGGAAATAAATCAATAAAACCAAGATTGACTAAAGTTCCAACCATTATCCCACTGCCTAAGAGGAAACATTACGTTTCTATCTATGAACTTCAAAAAAATTAAATCACATTAAAGTTTATTGTAATAAATCTTTAAAATTACATTTATATAAAAATCAAATGTCATTTCTAAAAAAAAAAACTATTACAGGCTTTAAGAATTAATACTTTTAAACTCCAGCATATCTTTAAAAGTATACATTTCAGGTTTTTTGAGAGTAATTTTTGGAAATTTTTTATTAAAGTCAGAGGATAGTTGTTTATTAAATTCAATTAAGTTTTTTATTTCAGTCTCATTAAGTTGTCTCAAAATATAAGCTAAAGTAATATGGAAAGTATATCTTTGATGATTTTCAAATTTAATTTTTAACAAGCTACTAAGTTCATCTCTACAATTTCTTAGAATTTTTTCATCCTTTTCAGAAAAGGGTACTAAAATAATACTATAACCACCAAAAAAAGTTTTTAGTTTAAGATTAAATTGTTTTGGAAAATTATAATTTTCAATTTTTTTATTTAATTCAACAGCTATATCTTTATAATCCATATCAGGATCTATATCGGATGGCCAATAATTGGTGTTTTTTGTATTTAAATTACAACAATCAAATAATGTCATATGAAAACTAGATGGAGGTAAATAGAAATAAGTTTTTTTAGGATTAAAATTTTCTATTTTTTTTTGGAAACTAATAATTTGATTAGATAAATCGGTATTAATAGGAATATTGCAAATTATTGTGCAGCCTGGAAATGATATAGGGTTTCCTTTGTTGTCAAATTTATTTTCAGCACCTTTTAAAGTGTAACCTTCAAGTTTACCTGCTAAAAACTTTTCCTCATTATTAACTATGTTTAAATCCATTAAAATATACTAAAACCATTTTTTATTTTCTTTTTCACAAAGTTCTTTCAGCCTTAGAGGATAATCTGTAAATATTCCATCTACACCATATTCAATCATCCGCATCATGTCGCTTTCTCTATTTACAGTCCAAGTATTTACCACTAGTCCATGATTGTGTGCTTCTTCAATATTTTTTTTTTTTATATCTTTGTAAAAAGGATGCCAAGCAATTCCACCTAAATTATTTATAACTTCTGGAATTTCACTGTTATTAAAAAATGGAATAAACCCCATCCAAGGTGAATTTTCATAAATATTTTTCCTTGTTTTTTTTAATTCTTGTTGTGTTGATAAATAACCTCTAGAAATTTTTGGTAATTGTAATTTAAATTCTTTTAAAACTCTCCAATCAAAGGAAGAAACTAAAATTCGATCGCTTAAATTAGAGACTTCTATTTCTTGCTTTACAAGTTTTACAATCTCAATAGGTTCAGGAACTAGATTGCTAATTAATGGACTAGACTTAAATTCTAAATTAATTATTAAATCTTCAGTTTCATAAGATTTTAATAATTTAAATAATTTGTTTAAATTTGGTATTCTCTGGTTTTCTAAACTTTTTTGATTTAAAAATCTTCTGCCATAACTAGATAATTTATTAACAGCTCCTATATCATAATTTAATAATTCTTTATAAGTTTTACTATTAATTTTCATATATTCATCTTCTATCCAATTACCATCTAAGTCTTTAGTCTGATCTCTGTCTAAGAAAAAAATCATGGGTAATTACTGGCACCGAATCTTTAGAAAATAAAATATCTACTTCTAACCCACTAAAATTATTATCAAATAAATATTTGAAACTCTCTAAAGTATTTTCAGGAAGATCACCTCTAGCTCCTCGATGACCATAAATTTTTATATGATTTGGTTTACTTAAAATCAAATTTAATTAACTCTTTTGCCAGTACTTTTATCAAAAATATAATATTTATTGTTCTCCATATTTACTCTTAAATTAGAACCTTTTTCAACAGTTTGATTTCCTGGACACCTATAACAAAAGTCTTTTTTATTTTTCAATTGACCATAAACAATATTATCCGAACCAAGCTGTTCCACTAAGTCTACTGTTAAATTAATTAAACCACTCTCAGATTGTACTAAATGCTCAGGTCTTATTCCTAATGTAACCTCACCCTCAAAGTCAGTATTAACATCTTTAATTTCAAAACCTTCTGCAGATAATGTTTTATTTTTTAAATTACCATTTAAAAAATTCATTTGAGGTGAACCAATAAAACCAGCAACAAATAAAGATTTTGGATTATCATATATCTCAATAGGAGTTCCAAGCTGTTCAATAATTCCATTATTAATTACTGCCAATCTGTCAGCAAGTGTCATGGCCTCAACTTGATCATGTGTAACAAATATACTTGTTACTCCAACCTTTTGTTGAAGTTTTTTAATTTCAAGTCTCATCTGAATTCTTAATTTTGCATCTAAGTTTGAAAGAGGTTCATCAAATAAGAATATTTTTGGATTTCTTACAATTGCTCTTCCCATAGCAACCCTTTGTCTTTGACCTCCAGATAACATTGAAGGTTTTCTCTGCAATGTCAGCATATGCTTTGGTTTATTATAGATTTAAATTAGCTGTACCAATTTTTTGGTTAATCTTTATTACTCTACTTGTTCCTTTGGAGGTAAGAATTTTTCCAAGCTATAAAATTGTATCTGATTTAGGTTTAACAAATTCATACACAGGCCTTATTCTTCCGTTAGTTGCTTCAGCTACAGCAACTTTTTTCTTCAGACAATTTTACAAAACAATTCCAGATGAACTTTTGGAGTCGGCAAAATTAGATGGAGCAAATGCTTGGAGTTTTTTCATAGATTTCTTGGTACCACTATCAAAAACTATGATAGCAGCAATGTTTATCTTTATGTTCGTATATGGATATAGCCAATATTTATGGCCGCTAATAATGACAACTGCAGAAGAATAT
>CACCIO010000010.1 GCA_902546085.1 uncultured Pelagibacteraceae bacterium
GGACAAAGATACTTCTGGAGTTTTTATTATGGCCAAAAACAGAGGGAGCGCGCAATTGCTTACATCTTTATTTAGACTAAGAAAAGTACACAAAACTTATTTAGCTATCTGCCAAGGTGAAATTAATAAAAAATCTGGCGTATGGGATGATGATTTAATTAGGTACGACGGTGATAAAAAAATAATTGAAAAAGCAAAAACAATTTTCACAGTTATTGATAAAAATTCTGAAGCTAGTTTAGTAGAATTAAAACCTATTACTGGACGAAAACATCAGTTAAGAAAACAACTGTTTGCAATCGGAAATCCTATATTTGGAGATACAAAATATAAATTATCAAATTTCAATAAAGGAGTTAATAAAAATTTAATGCTACATTCATATCAAATTAAATTTAAAATTAATAATATAAAACATACTTACTCAGCGTTATTGCCTGATTATTTTAAAAAACTTTTAAAATCTAAAAGACTTAGATTTTCAAATTTGAAATAAAATTTTTAATTAATATATTACTTAGATTTGAGTAATCCTGATCTAAAATAGTTTTTAAATTAGTCACACCTTTATCTGAAATACCACATGGTATAATTTTTTTATAATTTTCTAAGTCATTATTTATATTTATTGCAAAACCATGATATGCAATCCACTTGCTAACTCTGATACCTATTGCAGCAATTTTTTTAACTTCATTATTATATTTATACCATATACCGATATTATCTTTATCTGGAAAAGTTTCTATTTTATAAAATTTTAAAGTTTGAATTATTGTTTTTTCGATAATTGTTATAAATTTTCTGATATCTTTTTTTTTTCTTAAATCTAAAACAAAATAACAAACTAATTGACCTGGTCCATGGTAGGTAATTTTACCACCTCTATTTGTTTTCAATATATTGATTGATTTATCAACAATCTCATTTTCTTTATATGAAGTTCCTGCTGTAAATACTTCATTATGTTCCAATGTCCAAATTAATCCTTTTTTATTATTTTCATATAAATCCTTTAATCTTGACTCCAGGATATTAATAGCATCAAAATAATTTACTGGTTTTATTGACTTTTTGATCTCTAAATTCATTTATAATTTGTATTATCTTTATTATGTATTAATAGTGCAAATCTAAATTATAGGTAGATTTATGTCTTTAATTAAAAAAACTAAAGATAAAAAAGTAAATTTTGAATTTAATAAAGAATATATAAGAGTTGTTACTAATAAAATAGCTAACAATGACGCTCAATTTATTACTAATTCTTTTAATGAAATGCACCCTTCTGATGCTGCAGATATTATCGAGCATCTTAGCGAGGGGGATAGAGAGAGTTTAATTAAATTAAATAATTTCAATATAGATCCAGAGGTTTTTGTTGAATTAAATGAGTCTATTCAATCAGAAATAATTACCTTATTATCTTCAGACTCTATAGTTAGTATACTTAAAGGGCTAGAGTCAGACGATGCTATATCTATATTAGAAAATGTTCCTGAGGAGGATAAAAATGCAATTCTTAGCTCTTTACCACCTAAGGATAGATTTGCATTACTAGAAAGCTTAAGCTATCCCGAAGATACTGCTGCAAGACTTATGCAGCGTGAATTTACTGCAATACCAAGTAATTGGTCTGTAGGTCAAACAATAGACTATTTAAGAGAAAACAAAGATTTACCAGAAGAATTTTTAGAAATTTTTATTGTTAACGAAGATTTTAAACCAATTGGTACTGTTCCTTCATCTAGAGTTTTGACAACACCTCGAGACACTAAAATGGCAACAATTATGTCAGAATCTCAATTATTAATTCCTGTTGAAATGGATAAAGAGGAAGTTGCTAACTTATTTGAAAATTACAATTTGAATTCAGCCGCTGTTGTAGACAAAAACAATAAATTAGTTGGCATGATTATGAACGATGACGTTTTAACAGTTTTGAAAGAGGAAGCTGAAGAAGATGCTTTAAGATTAGCAGGGGTTGGAGATGAAGAAATTACTGATGGAATTGTTAAAAAAACAAAGAGAAGATTCAATTGGCTTTTGCTTAATTTATTTACTGCCTTCCTAGCTACATGGTGTATTAGTTTATTTGGAGCAACAATCGAACAAATGGTAGTATTAGCTTTCTTGATGCCTATTGTAGCTTCAATGGGAGGAAATGCTGGAATGCAAACACTTGCAGTTACAGTAAGAACTATAGCTACAAATGATTTAACTCAAAATAATTTCTCATCTAATGTATATAAAGAATTTTCTATTGGTATTTTAAATGGGATAATATTCGCAGCAATAAGCGCTTTAATTGTACAGATATGGTTTCAGGACAATATACTTTCATTGATCATAGCAATATCAATGGTACTAACAATGATCATAGCTGGATTATTTGGTATATTAGTTCCTTTTACTTTAAAAAAAATGAATATAGATCCAGCTATTGCTTCAAGTGTTTTTGTAACAACGATTACAGATGTAATTGGTTTTGTTTCTTTTTTAGGTGTTGGAGCTTATTTTTTATAAAATTAGATATTGTCAATCAATCTGACATTATTTAAATAATAAGCAATAAATAACCTTGAATTTTTATTTGTACTTGAAATTTTTAGATTATTATTATTTCTTAGCTCTAAATAATCAATTTTAATTTTATAATTATTTTTTAATTCTTTTTTTTTAAAATTTAAAAAGCTTTGAATATTTTTCTTATTTTTAATATTTTTTTTTATATCTACTAGTGTTTCATAAATTTTTGCTACTATGATTAAATTAGACTTATTTAAAAGAACGTTTCTAGATGAAAGCGATACATTATTCCTATCTCGAATTGTTTTACAAGGAATAACCTTAGTTTTATATTTTTTTTCTAATTCTTTTTTTACCAAATATAGTTGTTGAAAATCTTTTTCTCCCATAAATATCTTCTTAGGTTTCACAATTTTAGTTAATTTATTCATTACATCTAAAACACCTTCAAAATGACCTTTTCTAAATTTAGCACATAAAATTTTATCTTTTTTTTGCAATGTAATTTTTGATTTTTTTTTATCTTTGTATATGTCTTTAAATTTAGGGAGATAAACAAAATCAACTTTTTTACTTTTTTTAAGAATTTTTAAATCTTTCTTGATATTACGTGGATAGGATTTTAAATCTTTTTTGTTATTAAATTGTTTCGGATTAACAAAAATACTTACAATTGTTTTTTTACAAAGTTTGTTTGATTTATTTATTAGTGATAGATGACCTTTATGTATTCCACCCATAGTAGGAACAAATCCTAGGTCATTAAATGGCCTTAATGATTCAAATAATGACGCATTGTTAAGTAAAATTTTCATTTGTATAAAAATATTTAATAAGTAAAACATTTAAATGATTAAACAAGCAATTATTCCTTTGGCTGGACTTGGAACTCGGCTACTACCTTTAACTAGTGTTTTTGCTAAGGAACTTCTACCCATTAATGGGAGACCTGGAATTGAGTATATTCTTGATGAATGTATTGATGCAGGTATTAAAGAAATTGTATTTATTATCTCTATTAAAAAATTAATGATTAAAAATTATTTTTATAGTGATCAGTTTTATAAAAATATTATTAAAAAAAAAAAAGATCCCAGAATAATTGATGAATATAAAAAGATACTTAAATATAAAAGTAGAATTAAGTTTGTTTTTCAAAATGTTCCAAAGGGCACAGGCGATGCTGTCCTTAAAACAAAAAAATATATTAAAAATAAGTATTTTTTAATGTTGTTACCAGATGATTTAATAATTAAAAAAAATTGTTCTAAGTCAATGATAAAGGTTCATAAAAAATATAAAGCTTCAGTTATGGCATCGATGAAAGTAAAAAAAAACAATGTTTCAAGATGGGGAATATATAAAATCAACAAAAAATTAAATAAAAGAAATTATATAATAGATGGAGTTGTTGAAAAACCGTCAGTAAAAAAAGCTCCATCAAATAATGCCGTTATTGGAAGATATATATTACCGCGTAAAATTTTTAAAAAAATAAAAGCTCTTAAACCTGGCAAAGGTAAAGAGATACATATTACTGATGCAATACAGTTATTAATAAATGAAAAAGAAAAATTTGTAGCCCATAATTTTGAAGGTAAGTACCTTGATTGTGGAACAATGAGTGGCTATATCAACTCCTCAAAAGAAATAGGCAAGATATGAAATTGTGTATGATCGGTACTGGTTATGTTGGTTTAGTGAGTGGAGTCTGTTTTTCAGATTTAGGCAATGATGTAATATGTGTTGATAAAGATATAAATAAAATAAATAATTTAAAAAAAGGCATCATTCCAATATACGAACCAGGTTTAGAGGAACTAGTTTTAAAAAACTTTAAGAATAAAAGGTTAAACTTCTCAACAAATCTAAAAGATTCAGTAAGAAAATCAGACATTATTTTTATTTGTGTTGGTACTCCTACAAAAAAAAATAGCAATAGTGCGGATTTAAGTCAATTATATGCAGCAGGAAATGAAATATCAAAATCTATAAATAAATTTAAAATAATAATAAATAAATCTACAGTACCTGTTACGACAGGCGATGAACTTGAGAAAGTTATATCAAAAAAAGTAAATAAAAAATACTTTTCAGTTGTTTCTAATCCTGAATTTTTACGAGAAGGCGAAGCAATTAGAGATTTTATTTATCCTGACAGAATTGTGGTAGGATCAAACGAAAGTAAATCACACAGAATAATAAAAAATTTATATTCACCATTAATTTCGAAAGGTGCAAAATTTATTTCTACTCAAAGAAGGGCCGCTGAATTAATTAAATATGCTTCAAATGCCTTTTTAGCAACAAAAATTAGCTTTATAAATGAAATTGCAAATTTATGTGAAAAAACAGAAATTGATGTAGAGGATATTTCAATTGGTATTGGACTCGATAAAAGGATTGGTAGTAGATTTTTAAGGGCTGGACCTTCGTATGGTGGATCCTGTTTTCCAAAAGATACCAAAGCTTTAGTTTCTACTGCTCAAAAATTTAAAACCAATTTATCAATTATAAAAAGTGTTATTAAGTCTAATAATAAAAGATCTGATTTATTATCTAAAAGAGTAAATTTTATTTTGAAAAATAAAATTAAAAATAAAATTGTATCTTTTTTAGGCGTAACTTTTAAAGCAAATACAGATGATATGAGAGACTCATCCAGCCTAAAATTAATTCCATTTCTATCCAAGAAAGGTGCTATAATTAAATATTATGATCCTACTGGATCCAAAAAAGAATTTAAAAAATTAAAAAACGTTAAATTTTCTAACTCAATACAAGAATCAATAAAAGGTTCAGATATTGTAATTATTCATACAGAATGGAATGATTTTAAATCAATTAATTTTAAAAAATTTTCAAAAAATAAAAAACTTATAATTTATGATATGAGAAATATTTATTCACCAGGTAAAATTAAAAAACTTGGTTTTAAATATTTCGGTATTGGAAGATAATTTAGTTTAATTCAAATATTGCATCTACTTCAACAGACACACCAAGTGGTAAACTATTTGTACTCACTGCTGCTCTTGTATGCATTCCAGCATCACCAAAAATAGATGCAATTAAATCTGATGCACCATTAATTACTTTTGGCTGGTCAGTATAGTTATCTGTTGAATTAACATAACCTGTTAATTTTATGCATGATTTTATTTTAGAAAGATCACCATCACATGCCTCTTTTGCCTGAGATATAATACTTAATCCACATCTTTTGGCAGCATCGTATCCTTGCTCGGTTGATAAATCTTTACCAATTTTGCCTTTTATTAGCTGACCATTTTCCTCTATTGAGATTTGACCAGAAATAAATAAAAGATTTCTTGTAATTTTTGTTGCAACATAAGAACCTACTGGCGGCTTAGCTTCTGGCAGTTTTATTTTTAGTTCTTCAATTTTTTTTTCAAAATTCATAATTAAATTAGTTTTTTTTTATTTTATTTTTAATATTACTAAAAATATTTTTTGTTCCTTCTTTTATTTGTTGGGTTTTGTTAGCTGAACCTTCTTTTATTTTATTATTAATATTATTAGCACCCTCTTTAAGATTTTTTGCCTTACATGCTAGATATTCTTTTGAAAGTTTTTTAATTCCTGAACAATCACTTTTATTAGCAAATGAAACATTTGAAGATAATAAATAAACTATTAAGGCAATAAGTATTTTTTTCATTTTTTTTTCTTATTTTTGTTTTTTTTATTTTTATCGTATTCTCTTCTTTTCTCAATTAGTATAAGAGCCTCTTCCATTGTCAATTCTACTGGATCTTTTTCCTCAGGTATTGTTGCATTTAAAGATTTATATTTAATATAAGGTCCATATTGACCTTTCATGATTCGGACTGGTTTTTTATCTTCTGGATGTTCTCCCAAGTCTTTTATAATTGAAGAAGACATTCTTCCAGGTTTGGCTTCAGCTATTAATGTAATAGCTCTATTTAATCCTATTGAAAAAATTTCTTCTACATTTTCTATTCTAGCTGATTTATTTTCACATTTTAGATATGGTCCAAATCTACCTGTATTTAAGGTAATTTCCTTTTGATTTTCAGGATTAACACCTAATGATTTGGGAAGTGAACATAAAAATTTTGCTTTTTCTAAATCAATACTTTTTAATTCAATTCCCTTTGGAATAGATACATTTTTTAATAATTCATTTACTTCAGGTTTCTTTTTTCTTGTTTTTTTTCTCATTTTAAGTTTTTCATCCTCAATATTTTCATCAAGAATTTTCTCATATTGAAGATAAGGACCAAACCTTCCATTTTTTAAAAAAATATCATTTCCATTTTCATGTTTACCAAGAAATTTTGGTTCTGCTAATTGTGACTGAGCAGCTGCTTTAGATTTTGATAACGGTCTTGTAAATTTACATTCTGGATAGTTTGAACATCCAATAAAAGCTCCTCCTCTAAAACTATTTTTTAAACTTAGGGAACCTGTTTCACATAACTGGCATTTTCTTATTATATTTCCCTCTTTATCAGTATCGAATATTAATGCTCCTAAACTCTCATTTAAAAGATCCAAAACTTCTCTAGTTCTTTTTTCTTTTACTTCTGAAACATTGCTATTAAAATCTTTCCAAAATATCTCTAGAACCTTCAACCAACTTTCTTTTCCAGAAGTTATTTCATCGAGCTGATCCTCAAGTCCTGCTGTAAAATTATAATCTACATACTTTGAAAATAATTTTTCCAAAAATGCAGAAATTAATTTACCTCTGTCTGTTGGAAAAAATCTTTTATTAACTATTTCTGCATAACCTCTATTTGCTATTGTTGAAATTATACTCGCATAAGTTGAAGGTCTTCCAATGCCAAGCTCTTCTAATTTTTTAACTAAGCTTGCTTCAGAGTAACGTGGGGGAGGTTGTGTGAAATGTTGTTCATCAATAAGAGCTTCTATATTAATTGGCCCTTTTGACATCTCAGGTAAAATTTGCTCGTCATCATCTTTACTTTGATTTGAATAAACTTTTAAAAATCCATCAAATTTTAAAACAGATCCACTTGATTTACATATAGTTTTACTGTCTTTAGATTCAATAGTTATTGTATTTCTATCAAATTTCGCACTTTCCATTTGCGAGGACAGGGCTCTTGACCAAATTAAATTATATAATTTTTGCTGGTCAGAACTTAAATACTTTTTAACAGAATCTGGATTTCTATTGATATCAGTTGGCCTTATTGCTTCGTGAGCTTCCTGAGCATTTTTTGCTTTTTTTCCTGAGTAATTATTTGGATTTTTTGGCAAATAATCATTTCCAAATTCTTTTTTAATAAAGTTTCTAAAATCTGAGACTGCATCAGCTGATAAATTAGTTCCATCTGTTCTCATATAAGTAATTAAACCAACAGTATCTCCTTCAATTTCTATTCCTTGATAAAGTTTTTGTGCTATTTGCATTGTTCTTGAAGCACCAAACCCCAATCTACTTGACGCAACTTGTTGAAGTGTTGAAGTAGTAAATGGTCCTGAAGGATTTCTACTAACAACTTTTGAGGAAATATCAGTTATGTTAAATTCTTTGGTCTTAATAAAAGAAATTACCTTTTCAATTTTCTCTTTATTTTTAAATGAAAATTTTTCAATTTTTTCTCCATCTAGTTGAGAAATATTTGCTGTTATTTGGTTTTTGTTTTTATCTTGAAAGTTAATAATTAAAGTCCAAAATTCTTCAGGTTTAAATAATTCTATTTCATGTTCTCTTTCAGTAATCAATTTCAGTGCAACAGATTGAACTCTACCTGCAGATTTTGAACCAGGTAATTTAGTCCAAAGTATTGGAGATATATTAAATCCTACTAAATAATCTAATGCTCTTCTAGCCATGTATGCATCAACTAATAAGGGCTCTATCTGTCTTGGATTTTCAATACCATGCGTGACGGCTTTTTTTGTTATTTCATTAAATACCACACGTTCAATTTCTTTATCCTTTAAAAGTTTTTTTTCATCTAAATATTCTTTTACATGCCATGCTATTGCTTCACCTTCACGATCTGGGTCAGTTGCCAGAATTATTTTTGAAGAATCTTTCGCAGCATTAGTAATTTCTTTTAAATATTTTTTTGAAAAGCTATCAACTTCCCATTCCATTTTAAAATTTTGATCAGGATCAACAGATCCATTTTTGGAGGGAAGATCTCTAATATGACCATAGCTAGCTAAAACAGTGTAGTTATCACCTAAATATTTATTTATTGTTTTTGCTTTAGCAGGGCTTTCAACTATGACTAGATTCATAAATTAACAAACTACCCAAAAGAGTTTGATAGTCAAATTAATAAATTTTTGTCTTAGTTTCTTCTTTATTTTTCAAGCGTTTAATATTTTCTCTATGGGTAAAAAATATTAATATAAACATTATTACGTAAAAAAATAAATTTTCTAAACCATCCAAAATTAAAATATAAACAGGTATAGAGAACGATCCTATCAAGGAAGCTAACGATGAATATCTAGAAATAAAAAAAATTATTAACCAACAAACACCAAATACAAATCCAAAACTTATATTTAAAGAAAAAAGTATTCCAACATATGTCGCTACACCTTTACCACCATTAAATTTTAACCATACTGGAAACACATGACCTATAAAAGCACATAAAGCTGATATATATACTGAGTCAGGGAAATTAATTTTTACATATAAAACAGGTATTACCGCTTTTAACACATCAAGTATTAGTGTTGAATAACCTATTAGCTTATTGCCAGTTCTTAAAACATTTGTTGCGCCAATATTACCAGAACCAATTTCTCTAATATCTTTTTTTAAAAATATTTTAGTTAAAACTAATCCAAAAGGAATAGATCCAATTAGGTATGAAGTTATACCTATTATAAAAAGTTCCATTTTTATATTTTAAATAATTCTCTACCTTTTACAAATGTATTGGTTACTTTTCCTTGAAGTTTCTTATCTTCAATTGAAGTATTTTTAGATTTTGAAATTAAATTTTCTTTTTTTACAATCCATGGTTTATTGATATCTACTATGCAAAAATCCGCATCATTGCCAATAGACAGGTTTCCTTTATTTATATTTAATATTTTTGCCGGGTTGGAAGTTAAAGCTTGAATGATAGTTTCAAGTTTTAAAGATCCATTATGAAATAATTCTAAACTTAAAGATAATAATGTTTCAATACCAGAAGCACCTGTTGCAGCTTGCGCAAAAGTTAATCTTTTGGATTCTTCATCTTCCGGTTTATGGTCAGAAACAATTACATCAATAGTTTTATCTTTTAATCCTTGAACTAAAGCTTCTCTATCTTCTTCTCTTCTAAGTGGAGGTGATAATTTTAAAAATGTTCTAAAATCTCCAATATCATTTTCATTTAATGAAAGATTATTTATTGATACACCACAAGTAAATTTAACATTTTGTTTACGTTCCTTAATTATATCAACAGATTTTCCTGCTGATAGTTGAGATATATGATATCGACATTTAGTTTTTTCTAAGAGGGCAAGATCTCTTTCGATTATAATTCTTTCGGCAATATCTGGTATGCTTGATAAACCAAGCTTTGTTGCAATAATACCTGAATTAATCATTCCATTTTGTGCTAAATCAAAATCTTCTGCATGTTGCATTATTAGGCACCCTAAATCTTTAGCTGAATTCATTATTCTAGACATAAGTCTAGTATTTTGTATTGTTTTTACTCCATCAGTAAAAGCAATAATTCCTTTTTTAGCTAGTAACCCAAATTCAGTCATATTGGTGCCATCAGTATTTTGAGTTAATGAAGCGCAAGGAAAGATATTTATTTTAGATTTATCACGTCCTCTTCTTTTTAAAAAATCTACAATTGATACATTATCTATAATTGGATCTGTATTTGGCATTGTAACAACAGATGTAACTCCACCAGATAATGCAGCATTACTTAATGTTCTAAAATTTTCTTTATATTCATAACCTGGTTCTCCTACAAAAACTCTCATATCTACTATACCAGGAATTATATATTTACCTTTTAAGTCGGTAGGCTTTTCTCTGGTTGGTAAATTATTTGTATTTACCTTTTTCCCAACAGCCTCTATCTTTCCATCTTCTCCAATTATTAATCCACCATTTTCGTTTATAGAGTTTTGAGGATCTATAATATTTGCATTTATAAAGTATTGTTTTTTCATTTATTCACAAAATATTTTTAAACATGCCATTCTTACAGCAACACCTAATTCAACTTGTTCCTTAATTACACTTTTGTTTATGTCATCTGCTAATCTTGTATCAATCTCAATTCCTCTATTCATTGGACCAGGATGCATTATTAGAGCATCTGATTTTGCATGATCAAGTTTATCTGGTGTCAATCCGTAATATTCATAGTACTCTCTGTTTGATGAAAGATATGAACTGGTCATCCTTTCATTTTGCAATCTAAGCATCATTACAATATCACAATCTTTGAGACCCTTTTTCATATCAGTAAAAGTGTTTACACCAAATTTTTCAATTTCTTTTGGCATAAGATTAGATGGTGCAACTATATTTACTTCTGCTCCTAACATTGTAAGAAGATAAATATTTGATCTAGCAACTCTAGAGTGAAGAATGTCTCCACATATAGCTATTTTTAATCCTTGAATTTTTCTTTTTCGATTTCTAATTGTCAATGCATCTAATAATGCTTGGGTAGGGTGTTCTCGTCTACCATCACCAGCATTTAATACAACACAATTAACTTTTTGAGATAACAGATTACAAGCACCAGAGTCTTGATGTCTGATCACAATTATATCAGGATGCATTGCATTTAAAGTCATTGCAGTATCAATCAAAGTTTCGCCTTTTTTAATTGCTGAGTTACCCATATTCATTGACATAACATCTGCACCAAGTCTTTTTCCAGCAAGTTCAAAGGAGCTTTGGGTTCTAGTGGATGGCTCAAAAAATAAATTTATCTGTGTTTTACCTCTTAACGTATCAATTTTTTTATTTTTACTCTGATTTAATTTTATAAAAGCTTCTGACTCATCCAATATATAATTAATATCGTTTACTGATAAATCTTGGATACCTAACAGATGTTTTTGTGAAATTTTAATAGCTTTATTGGTTTTAATTGCCATTAAAATTAACTCTATAGCTATAAAGCTCCTAAATGGCAAGGATTAATTATTTAAATAATCTATTGCTCCTTGAAGAATAAATGCAGCTGCGTTTTGATCTATGTTTTTTTCACGCTTAGAAACATTAATATCAAGCTGGCTGGATAGGTTAAATGCACCAACGGTTGAAAGTCTTTCATCCCAAAGACAAACATCTACATCAACATTTTTGTCTATATTTTTAGACACATCGCTTACTGATTGAGCAGAAGGACCTAACGTACCATCCATGTTAATCGGATACCCAATCACAATTCCTTTAATATTGTTTTCATCTATTATTTTTTTTAATTCATTGATTAGATCACTATTATTGGTTTTATTGATCGTTTTAAAGGGTGTGGCTATTGACTGTTTTTCGTCACAAATTGATACACCGATTCTTTTTGAACCAAGATCTAAACCAATCAATCTAGAGTTTTCAGACTGTTTTTTTTTGAATTCTTCAATAGTGATCATATTGTATATTTTAAACTTAAGTGATAGTTTGCGACATATTTAAATACCATATGAGCATCGATCTTAAAACAATAAAGCACATATCTAAACTATCAAGAATTTCTGTAGATGAGAAAAAAGCAGAAAAACTTGCAGGAGATTTAAATTCAATTTTCGATTTTATTGAAAAACTTAACGAATTGAAAACTGACAATGTTGAACCATTAACCTCTATTGCTGAAACAACTCTTAAATTAAGATTAGATGAAGTAAAAAGTAAAAACTTAAGAGATCAAGTAATAAAAAATTCTCCCAAGGAAAATGAAGATTATTTTGTAGTGCCAAAGGTAATTGAATAATGTCAGATATAACTAAACATTCATTATCTGAGTTAGTAGAAAATATAAAAAGTAAAAAACTTTCCTCAAGTGAAGTTACTAAAGCATTTGTTGAAAGATCAGAAAAATCAAAAGAATTAAATGCATATATAACTGAAGATTATGCAAATGCTTTAAATAAAGCAAAAAAGTTTGACGAAAAACCTAATCTTGATCTGAAATTGCCTGGCATTCCAATAGCTGTAAAAGATTTATTTTGTACAAAAGATTTAAGAACTACGGCAGGTAGTAAGATTTTAAATAACTTTATTCCAACTTATGAGTCAACAGTCACACAAAACATTTGGAATGATGGAGCTATTCTAATGGGTAAATTAAATTGTGATGAATTTGCAATGGGTTCATCTAATGAAACTAGTTTTTTTGGTAATGTACAAAACCCAATTAATAAGAATTTAGTTCCAGGAGGATCGTCCGGTGGATCGTCTTCTGCAGTAGCAGCTCAATTAACACCAATAACTATTGGTACAGATACAGGTGGATCTATAAGACAGCCTGCTTCATTTACTGGAACTGTTGGATTAAAACCCACTTATGGTAGTTGTTCTCGATATGGAATTGTAGCATTTGCATCATCTTTAGATCAAGCTGGGCCAATGGCGCAAAATGTAAAAGATTGTGCATTGTTACAGGAAGTTATTAGTACTTATGATGAAAAAGATTCTACATCAATAGATTTTAAAAGAAACGAGTACAGCAAAGAATTAACAAAAGATATTAAAGGAAAAAAGATAGGTATACCCAAAGAATATAGAGTAGATGGAATGCCTAAGGAAATAGAAGATCTATGGAAAAAAGGTATTGAATATGCAAAAGATTGTGGTGCTGAGATTATAGATATATCTCTACCTCACACTAATTATGCACTACCAACTTATTACATAGTAGCACCAGCAGAGGCTTCATCTAATTTAGCTAGATACGATGGTGTTAAATATGGTTTTAGAGCTGAGGGAGATAATCTTATTGATATGTATGAAAAAACTAGATCTGAAGGATTTGGTGCTGAAGTTCAAAGAAGAATAATGATTGGAACTTATGTTTTATCTTCAGGATATTATGATGCTTATTATCTTAAAGCGCAAAAAGTTAGAAAACTTATTAAAAATGATTTTGATGATGCTTATGAAAAAGTAGATGCAATTCTAACCCCATCCACTCCGAGTTCAGCTTTTAAAATCGGTGAAAAAACAAATGATCCAGTTTCTATGTATTTAAATGATATTTTTACTGTTCCTGTAAATTTAGCAGGTTTACCTGGAATTTCTATACCAGCAGGCCATGATGCTAAAGGGTATCCATTAGGATTGCAGATAATTGGTAAAGCTTTTGATGAACAAAATATTTTAAACATTGCATATGCTATGGAAGAAAAAATTAATTTTAAAAACAATATTACTGATTGGTGGATTAAGTGAGTAAGAACAAATCTGAATATTTAATTAATAGACATGATAATCAATATGAGGTTGTTATTGGTTTAGAAGTGCATGCACAAGTTTCATCGCAGTCTAAATTATTCTCAACATCAGCGACGAAATTTGGAGCTGAGCCAAATACTCAAGTAAGTTTAGTGGATGCAGCATTTCCTGGAATGTTGCCAGTAATAAACGAGTATTGCGTTAAACAAGCTATTAAAACAGGAATTGGTTTAAAAGCTAAAATCAATAAGAGATCTGTCTTTGATAGAAAAAATTATTTTTATGCTGACTTACCTCAGGGATATCAAATCTCACAATTCAAAGATCCAATTGTAGGTGAGGGAAAAGTAATACTTGATATGCCAGATGGTCAAAAAGAGATAGGTATAGAAAGATTACACTTGGAGCAAGATGCGGGTAAAAGCATTCATGATTTAGATCCTAAAAATACTTTTGTAGATTTAAATAGATCAGGTGTGGCTTTAATGGAAATTGTAAGTAAGCCTGACCTAAGATCCCCAGATGAAGTAAACGCGTATATCAAAAAATTAAGATCTATAATGAGATATTTAGGAACTTGTGATGGAAACATGCAGGAAGGATCTTTAAGAGCGGATGTGAATGTATCTGTTAGAAAAAAAGGTTCAAAAGAATTTGGTACCAGATGTGAGATAAAAAATGTTAACTCAATTAAGTTCATGCAAATGGCTATTGAATACGAAGCTAATAGACAAGTTGATTTAATTGAGGATGGTCAAACAATCGATCAAGAAACAAGACTTTTTGATACTAAAAAGAATGAAACTAGATCAATGAGATCAAAAGAGGATGCTCATGATTATAGATATTTTCCAGACCCAGACTTATTGCCATTAGAGGTTTCAGATGATTTTATTGAAAACCTAAAATTGGAAATTCCAGAGCTACCAGATGAAAAGAAAAAAAGATTTATAGACAAATTTAAGTTATCTCCTTACGAAGCTAATATTTTAGTTTCTGATATCGAAACATCAAATTACTTTGAAAATGTAATTAAGAAGTCTGATGTAAAACTTGCAACAAATTGGATAATTGGTGAATTATTTGCAGCGTTAAATGAAAAAAACTTAGAAATAACTGAAAGCCCTATAAGCGCTGGCAATTTATCAAAATTAATTAATTTAATTAAAGATGGAACAATTTCTGGAAAAATCGCAAAAACAGTTTTTGAACAAATGATGGAAGGAGACAAGGATCCTAAAAAAATTGTTGAAGAAAAAGGTTTAAAACAAGAAAGCGATCCAAAAGCACTTGAGGCACTGATAGATAAGGTTATTGATGATAATAGAGATAAAGCTACTGAATATAAATCAGGTAAAGTTAAATTATTTGGTTTCTTTGTAGGCCAAGTAATGAAAGTTTCTGGTGGAAAAGCAAATCCTCAATTAGTCAATGAGATTTTAAAGAAAAAACTTTAGAATTTATGGGTTCAGACCTAAACATAACTAAAGAACTCCAAGAGTATATTTTGGATCATGGATATAATTTACATCCAGTCCAAAAAGAAATAATTGATTACAACACTTCGCTTGGTGATATAAAAAGAATGCAAATATCAATTTCACAAAGTCAATTTCTGCATTTAATTATAAAAATTTCAAATATCAAAAAAGTTTTAGAGATTGGTACATTTACAGGATTAAGCACGCTATCCATGGCCTTGGCATTATCTGATGATGGTAAAATAATTGCCTTAGATAAAAATGAAGAAACAAATAAAGTTGCAATATATTTTTTTAAAAAAGCTAATCAAGACCATAAAATAAAAACATTAATTAAACCAGCTTTAGAAAGTTTAGATGAAATTAAAAATGAAAAGTTTGATTTAGTTTTTATCGATGCTGATAAAATGAATTATATTGAATACTATGAACGTTCTTTACAATTATTGAACAAAAATGGTCTAATAATCATTGATAATGTTTTATGGTATGGAGAAGTTATTAATGAAAACAATACTGATAAATTTACCAAAAATATTAAAGAGTTTAATAATCATATTTCAAAGGATACAAGGGTTGAAAAATTAATAATTCCTCTTGGTGATGGAATGACTGTTTGTAGAAAATTATAATGTTCGAAGTATTTGGGTTTTATAAATTTCTTAAAATTTCTAATTTGAAGAAAAATCAGAAAGTTTTATTTGAAACTTTAAAAATGAAAAACATTAGAGGTACGATAATTATTTCCAAAGAAGGGGTAAATGGAACTATTTCTGGTAAAGCTACAGACATTACATTCGCTATAAAAAACTTAAAAAAAATTCTTAAATTTAAAGAATTTAACAGTAGTAATGTCTCTAAAAGCTCTTTCCAACCATTTCTGAAACCTAAAGTTAAAATTAAAAATGAAGTAGTTCCTATGAACTTAACTTTAAATAAAAGAATAAAGAAAAAAGATAGCCATTTAAATCCAACCAAATGGAATAAACTGATTAAAGAAAAGGATACTGTTCTTATAGATGCAAGAAAACCATTTGAATACGATGTTGGCACATTTAAGGGAGCAATTAATCCTGATATTAATAACTTCAGGGATTTTCCAAAATATCTAAAAAAATTAAAAAAAAATCAACCTATAGCTATGTTTTGTACCGGTGGAATTCGTTGTGAAAAGGCATCTGTATATTTAGAGAAAAAAGGTTTTAATAATGTTTATCAGTTAAATGGAGGTATTTTAAATTATCTAAAAAAAACTAATAAGAAAAAAAGTTTGTGGAAAGGTGAATGTTTTGTTTTTGATAACAGAATTAGTTTAAAACATGGTCTTAAAGCTGGTTCTTATTCAATGTGTAGCGGTTGTAGAAAACCTATTTCTCTTAAGGATAAAAAATCAAAAAAATATGAAGAGGGTGTTTCGTGTCCAAATTGTCACGATAATCTAACAGATCATCAAAAATCAAGATTTAGAATGAGGCAAAAACAAATTAATCTTGCTAAAGAAGCAGGAAAGAGACATATCTTTCAAAAAGAGTATTAACAAATCTTAAATTAATGAATTTATTAAAAGATGAAGTTTCATTGTTAGTAAGAAAACTTGCTGTACCAGCAAGTATTGGAACATTATTCCAAACACTTTATACAATCGTAGATACTTTTTATGCAGGAAAAATATCTCCAGAAGCCTTATCTGCTTTGAGTAAGTCTTTTCCTATATATTTTTTAATTATTGCGACATCTATTGGAGTTACTGTAGCAGGAACCTCATTGATTGGTAGTAGCATTGGAGAAAAAAATGAAAAAAATGTTTTAAGTTATTTTGGGAATGTAATCATTTATTCAATTATAGTCTCAGTAGTTGTTTCAATTTTAGGCTTTTCTTTTGGAGAGGATATATTCTTGTTAATGAACTCTTCCCAGCAAGTAACTATTCTAGGTCTAGAGTATATTAATGTAATTTTTTTAGGAACAGTTTTATTTATATTGGTTGTAGCCTTAAATTCTTTTTTACATGCAGAAGGAGATACCAAAACCTACAGAAATGTTCTTATATTTTCTTTTTTCTTAAATATTATTTTAAATCCAATTTTTATTTTTGGTTTTTTATTTATACCACCATTAGGTATAACTGGTATAGGTATAGCAACTTTAATTGCACAATTAATCTCATTATTAATTATTCTGATAAAAATATTAAATAATCAGAGAATTAAGCAAATAACTTTAGATCATTTTAAAGCTAGATTTTTTTTCTTAAAAAATATTTTTTTTCAATCAATGCCAATCACAATTGCTATATTGGGTTATTCTATTGCTGCCACTGTTGTTTTTACTTATGTTGGATTATTTGGTGAATATGCTGTAGCAGGGTATGGATCTGCCACAAGAATAGAGCAAGTAGTTTTGTTACCAATATTAGGAATTAATACA
Source organism: uncultured Pelagibacteraceae bacterium (assembly GCA_902546085.1). Taxonomy (GTDB): domain Bacteria; phylum Pseudomonadota; class Alphaproteobacteria; order Pelagibacterales; family Pelagibacteraceae; genus Pelagibacter. The sequence goes on from CACCIO010000010.1 coordinate 17,845, forward strand.
GCAATTATTTCAATAATAGCCCAAAATATTGGGGCAAAATACTATGATAGAGTCGAGCAATCCTACTTTACCTCAATAAAATATGGGTTATTTATAATGTTAATCGCTGGTGTAGTGATTTTTATAAGTGCTGATATTGTTCCAAAATTCTTTTCTTCAAATCCAAATGTAATTATGCATGGCTCAATGTACCTAAAAATTTCTGCGTTTATTTTACCAGCCTATCCAATATTTTTCTTATCAAATGGATTTTTTATGGCTCTTAAAAAATCAGAAAAGGCAATGGTTAATAATATTGCCAGAAACGTTTTAGTTCCAGTTTTATCCTTTTACATTGCAAGGTATTTAGATGCAGATTTTAAAACCTTTTTTTACATTTGGGCTATCTTTCAATGGCTGATATCGTTGATTTTACTATTTTATGTAAAATATTATATTAAGCATAAACTAGCTAGTATTTAGAATTATTTAAAAATGTTTTTTACAAAAAGAAAAGCAATATTATTATTTTTAATATGTTTAATATTTTTCTTTTTAACTTATCAAGATGTTAAATCTTCAGAAATCACATCTATTACAGGGCATGCCGAAGTCACAGACGGTGATACTATAAAAATAAATACTTTTAAGATAAGACTCAATGGAATAGATGCACCTGAAAAAAAACAAAAATGTAAAAGACCTTATTTAGAGATTTTTATTTTTATATTCTATGAAGATTATTCCTGTGGTCAAAAATCAACTGAAGCATTAATAAAAAAAATAAATAATCAAAAAATTACCTGTAAAATTTCTAATGTTGATTACTTTAAAAGACTTATTGGTGAATGTTATAAAAGAAAAATTAATTTAAATGCATGGTTGGTTTCGAATGGCCATGCTGTTGCATTTAGAAAATATTCCAAAAAATATGTTTCTCATGAAACACTTGCTAAGCAAGAAAAGAAGGGAATGTGGCAAGGAAAGTTTGAAATGCCATGGGATTATCGAAAATCTAATAAAAATTAAATTACAGGATAAAAGATTTGTAGAGTCAAAATCAAATAAAGTAATCCACCCCAAATTTTGATTAATTTATTTATTTTCATAATCTTCTTTTGATTTGATGCAATAAACTTGCTGAAACCAATACTTAGAAATACAGGTATTAGACAAAATATATAGGACAATAAAATAAACCAATCGAGATCAGTTAAATATTCTAATTTAGGAATATCATCTTGGAATACAAAGTTATAAGCAATTAACGCTAACAGTGCTATTATTGATGTGTTAAGTCTAGCCTCATATTTTTCAGTCGGTATCCATAAAACGTACCAAGCAACACAAAGAATTAAAAATACTGGTAACATTATTTTTAATAAGTAGTGCTGGAAATTTCTCTCAATGTTAATTTCTATATCAAGAACATTTTCGGTTCTTGGTACAATTTTTTGACCATAAATATCATATCTATCTTCAGATAATACTTTGCTTTTTACTTCAATACCATTTTCACTTATTTTCCATGCTTTAAGTTTATTTACTTCAGGATTTAAAAATTTATTTAAATTAAGAAAAACACCAGGTTCTGGTGTAATAAATGTAAGTGAGCCAATATCACTAGAATCTTCTAAATTACTATTAGTATAATTTCCAGCTCCACTTTCAATTCTAATAACAAGTTTTTGTTTATCAAACGGAAATTTTCTAAAATCAAATGATTGTCTAAAAAAACCAACTCCTTTTTCAGTTCTCAAAGTTCGAAGCAAATTATTATCGATGGTAAGTTGGAATATTTCACTAATTAGAAGTTCTTTGTTTTTTAAACCTTCTCTAACATCAGCATCGTATCTGTATTCATCAAATATAACTGACTCTAGAGGCCAGGTTTCAAATTTTCTAGCTTCATTACATATTGAATGCAAAGAATCATTAAATAAATCGGTATCTCTTAAATCTTTTTTTAAATCATTCCTAATATTAGTAAATTGAGATGTAAAAGACATCTCTAATATACCTTTGGTAGTATCAATATTTTGTATACTTAAAATTTCAAAATTAGATAATTTAAAATTATTAAATTTATATTTTCCTGAAGTAATTGAAATATTTTTACCGTTATCTAATTCAAAATTTACTTTTCCTGAATAATAAGTACGTTTAATTAAATCTTCATCTTTGATAGTGGATAAGTCTACATTATCTATTTTTTTTACAATTGTTTTATTAGGTATAAAATTTTTATTATCAAATAAAGAATATCTAATTATTGGGTAATTATTTTTGTCCCTTTTAATTATAATTTTATTATTTTTTCTATTCCAATCATAAGCAAAATGAATACCAGCATCATTTCTTAATTCATTATATTCAAAATTTCTTTCTCCAAATTTGATTAAATGATCAATTAGATTATTTTCACAAATTCTCTCATCTGAATAAGAATTGGTATTTAAAAAAGATAAACTAATCAAAAATACAAAGAATATTATATTTTTTATAAATTTTTTTATTCTCACAAAAACGAATTTAATTAGTTATAATGAAGATGTAAATTAAAGAATTAATTCTATGGCTACAATAAGAAAAACTGCATCAATTGAAAATGGTATTATGCAAGTTTTAAAGATTTTAAATGATGATGAGATATTAGAGGCTATTGGAAAAACATCTTCATATTTAAGAAAATGTAGTAACCCTAATGATCCTGATAGACACATAGATCACCATGATTCTTTGAAACTTGATATTGCTTGTATAAAAAAAGGGAAAGCCCCTCCATTATTAAGAGCTCATGAATATATTGTTGCAAATGTTGCAGATAATTTAGACTCTCACAAGCTTAATGATATAGATGAAATGTTAGTAAAGTCGACCATTCTACATGGTAAACTCACTGAGGTAGTAAAACAATCTGAGGATCCTAAAAGTGAGCAGGGTATTGAATTTTCTAAGTTAGAAAAAAAGAAAATAATGGAAGCTATTAAGAATTTAGAAGATAAGATTATGAAAATAAAAATTACAGTAGATCAAAAGTAATTATACATTTTCAAATTTATCCCACTCTCCATCTTCGTTATAATCATAAGCAATAACATCTGTTTTACCATCTTCATCTTCGTCAATTTCAGCTTCGTCAGCATTACCATTGTTATTTTTATCAATTAAAATAACTTCAAAATTATTATCTTCATTTTTATCTATAGCTACAATTTCAATGATTCCATCCTCGTTTTCATCACCATAGGCAATTTCATAAATACCATTTTTGTTTTCATCTACAAGCCAAGCATCAATAATACCATTTTTATTCATATCAACTTCTCTTGCATCAGATAAATCAACAGATCCTTTCTCAGATTTTTTCTTTTTTTTCTTTTTTATCCAAGTGTTACCTTTTTCTTTTTTTTGAATATATTTGCTTTTCTTCTTTTCAATTTTTTTTGGTTTTTCATTAATAAAATCAATTACATCATTAATAGCTATTGCAAAATTGAGATTCTCACCTTCAGAGGTAAATGTATTTAAACCAATTAATTCTTTATTTTTATTAAATAGGGGACCACCAGAGTTGCCAGGGTTAATAGCAGCTTGAGTTTGGATAACATTGGCTGTATGACGCGAACCTTCGTATCTCCAATTATAATTAGGTCTTACCTGGCTTATCATACCTGAAGTGAAAGTCCAGAGAAGTCCTTCTGGATGTCCAATAGCAAAAGAAGTTTGTCCTGGTCGAATTCTATCAAATTTTCCATAAACTACTGGCTTTAATCTTACAGGTAACTTTTCAACCTCAAGCATTGCAAGATCTTTAGTTTTATTTACTTTGATAAGTTTAGCGTTATGTGACGGAACTTGTGAAATTAAATAATTTTCATCGACCATACTATTTGGTTTTAACCAAACACTTAATTGATCTGATCCATTGATTACATGCCAGTTAGTGATTATCTGAAGTTTACCCTTGTTATTAATTACAAACCCTGACCCAACACCTTTAATTCTATTATTTTTCCTATTTCCTATAAAAACTACACTTGTTGAAAAATCATCATAAATATCTTCAGCTCCTTTAAATTTAGGTTGGCTTCTATTTTTATTGTTTTTAATAATTTCTTCTTCTTTTTCTTTTAAGGCTTCATTTAAATCGGTTACATTTTCTAAAAGATTTTCTGCATTCTCTTCATCTACTAAATTAGTATCATTTACTGCGTAGGAAGCATTAGACATTACTTTAGCATTATTAACTTCCCTAATATCAAAAGCATTCGATTTAGTTGAAGCAAATGAAAATAAAATAAAAGAAATTATTACTAATCTTAAACTCATATTATTTTTTAGCTATAAAAATAAAATCTCCTCCACCATGACCCCAAGTTGGTGGATTATATAAAAATGGCTGTTGATCCATACCTGCATGGGCGATATGTATTCTGTAACCAATTGTTTGAAGATTTATTGCAGTTTCATTATTTTTTAAAGATTCTATAAAGCTGAGAGCAAAAATTGAATGTTTACCTTTTCCGCTATCTTCTACAGGTTCATTGCTCCCTGAAGTCAAAACAACCCTAGCTCTTCTGTCTAATAATTTTTTAAATGCTCTGTTTTTTCTCTCCAAATTTTCAGGAGTGTCCTCAATCATATTTACACCTTTAAATTTCGAACCAACATAGCAGGAGTCCACCATTACTGCTAAATGGTGTGCTGGTATTTCCTCTAAAAATATATTTAAATCTTTAATATTTATCCAGTCACGTGGGTCCCAATTTTTGTTTCCATCTACTGGTATCCAATATGATTGATTGCCCTTAATATCTCCATGACCTGAATAATAAATTAGTACATAATCTTTATCTGTTGTTATTTTAGATAATTCTATAAATGCCTCAAATAGTTTATCCCTTGTAGCATCTAAAACAGTTATTATTTTTTCAAATTCATAATTTTTTTGCAAAATTTTTTTTATTTCATTAACATCATTTTTTGGAGATGTTAAACTTGCCCAATTAACATAGTTGGAATTCCCTATTAAAAGTGCATAGTATTTACCATTAGGTTTTATTTCTATATTTTCATCTTTGTAAGAATTATCCTGTGCAATCATACTGTTTGATTTTTTAAATGAATTTAGTTTTGCAATTGCATCATTTTTTGAATTAAAAAATTCAAATTCTACAATATTTCCATTGCTTGTTTCTCCAAATCCTCTACCAATTGAACCTACTTGAACAAATCCACCTGACATTTTTAAATTTTTATTACAATTAAGTATAACATCTCCAGACAATCCCGATCTTCTTGCTGTTAACAAACTATCAACTTCACATCTATTTTTTTTACTTTCAAAGTAAGCAATGCCATCACTTAAACTATAAAATGATTGGCCGTTTGACTCTATAAGCTTAGATTTTTTATCTGATTTAACATAACCATAAACGTATTCAGGCTCTTCATTATTATCTATTGGTTTTATAATTGCAGCAAAATAAAAATCTGCTTTCGGAAGATCTTCTATATTTTTATGTTTTTTTAATTTTGTTTTAATATCTTTGACTTTTTCTTTACTTTTTTTAGTAATCCAAGATTTAGATTCTTTAATTTTTTCTTTTAGTTTTTTTTTATTTTCTTTAACTTCTTTTTTTTTAATCCAGGAATTAGTTTTTTCTTTTTCTACTTTTTTGACAGTTTCAGTTTTATCTTTCTTTTTTATCCAAGAAGTTTCTGATTGGGCAAAAGTGATTAAACCCAGTAAAATAGTTATGACAATAATTATATTTTTTAAATATTGCATAAGAAATATTACATAAAAATTACTATGATTTAAATAGCTCTTAGTTATTATCTTGGCAATCTTCCACCAGAATTTAAACAATCTTCAATTGTACTATAACTTACGTATTTCTTTGTTTGTTTGTAATATTGTGATCCTTTTTCATGACAGATATTACTTGATGATTTTTTCACATTTGGATTATTATTTTGAATATTGTCACATCCAGCAATAAATAAAAAGATTAATAGAATTATTTTTTTCATTAAAATAATTTACCTTCATCATTTACCTTTGGAAGGTCTTTTAAATTAATTACTTTAAATTGACAAATCACTTCACCTTTAGAGTTCTTATACTCACCAGTGTTTCTATTAATAATAGAACCATATTGAATTCTAATATAGTTAGTTTTGTAATCTGTAACGTTGTAATGGTTTTTAAATCTTTTTGTTCTAATGTTGTAATTACTAGACAAATAATGACCACTAAGACGGTAATATCTGTCATCACACTTTAAATATGTATATTTAGGTTCAGAAGCATTTACAGTTGTACCTAAAGTACTCATTAATACTAATGTAGATAAAAATTTACTGTAAGAAAAAAACAATCTTGTAATTGATGAGAAAATTAGTTTCATAATAAAATCTTATCTCCCCTAAATAAATAGGGGAGATTTACATAAAATTAGCCACCCTCCTTATTCATATTGATTAATACAGATCCAATAACACCAAAAATAATTGGTGAGAATCTAGATACAGAACCCATAAATGGAGTAAGATTTACACCCATCCAAGATAATGCAAAGTCTGCAACTGCAAATATTAAAAGTAAACTTCCTAATATCTGTAATACAGAAAAGTTATTTTCTTTTGTTTTTAATTTAGTCATTTTTTTTCTCCTTTTGTTGTTGTTTGTCATGCTTCTTATTTAATTGATGAAATTGTAAATAGCTTGTCCATCTTTAAAAAATATTTTGGACAAATAATCTGTCCTAAAAATAATCTTATCTTGGACAAGTAATTAAAAAAAAAAAAATTAAATTAGAATTATGAAAAAAATAATTACAATAATATTTTTAATTTTATTAAGTGGTTGTGCAACTGGTACCTACACAAGTAGAGATGGTGATAATTCTAATCTAAATCATGATACCATGTATTGTAAGTCTTTAGCTCGATCAAAGCATCCAGGTTATATTTGTAAAAATCCATTGATGTGTGCTCCTGAAGAATTCAATATTGTTATTAATGAATTAACTCAGTACGAGGCTGTATTTCAGAACTGCATGTTAAGGAAGGGCTATAATTATAATTAATTTATGAGTATTCATTCTTTTCAAAATGTGGTTAGTTTAGAGAAATCAGGAACTTGTATGTGGGAAAAATACAGAAAAGAAAGCAAACAAACTATATGTATCATTGGTGTTTTAACTCTTGCAGCTAAGCTATGTAAGGCAGATGGCCATTTTTCAATTGAGGAAGAAGAAGAAATTTTATCAATAATACCTCACGATAAAGATCAAAAAAGATTGTTATTAAGAATTTTAGACGAAGCTGCAGCTGATCCAAATCCAATCGTGTTTCATGCTGCGAGAATAAAAAGATTAATTGGCAATGAACATCAAGATTTTTTAGAATTTATTATTGCTGTTTTATATAGACTTGCCCATAGTGATCATGTTTATCATGATGAGGAAGATAAAGCTATTAGAGAAGTAGCTAGAGTATTTGGAGTTGAGAAATCCTACATAGATATATTTAAAGAAACAACAGTAAAGTTTTTTAAATACAAATATTTTAGAAAAGGTCAAAATGCCTAATTTAGAAAACATACATTATAAATTTTTTCCAAAATCTAAAACTGCACCATGGGGGAAAAAATTAATCATAATGGCTTGGATCATAGAAATCCTAGTTGCCTCTGTCAGTTTTTCTATAGCTATGCTATTTTTTTTAAGTAGTGGTGATAGTAATTTAAAAATAGCTCAGGTTGCCTCAACATTAAATGTTAATAGTATAATTGTTGGATTATCTTTTTTGGTTGTTACCATTATCGAATTAACCAAAATACCTTTAGCTTCAGTTTTTTATTACGCAGGTAGAGTTACTTGGAGAATCACTTTTTTTATAGCTTTACTTGCAGTAAATTTTTTAACTTTTGAAACAATTATGCAGGGATTTGAACTTGCCTATAATCAAAGATCCTCAATAGTGGATGAAATTCGAAAAAATGTGGAAAACAAAAAAGAAGAAATTGCAAATATAGAATTAAAAGGAGATTTATCAGATATCGACTTAAAAATAGCAAAGGTTAATGAAGATATTAAAATTTTAGTTGATCAAAAGGTAATAATAGAAGAACAAAGAATAGAGGAAAAAAGTAAATTGCTTGAAGAAGCTCAAGTAGCAAATCCTAATATTCAAAGATTAAACAATGCAATTACAGATGCAAAAAAAGAAAAAATAAATTATGAAAATCAAAAAGCTGAATATGTAAAACAAAGAAATGAGGTCAAAGGTGTTTTTGGTGCAAAAAGAAAAAGAGATGCAATTACTGTAGAAATTAATATTCTTGAGGGAAAAATTAATAATGTAAACAACAAAATTCAAAAATACGAAGATGATTTAAAAAAAGCAACTGATGCAGGTAAAAGTAACAATTCAAATAAAATAGATGCTATTGATAAAAAAGCAAATCTTAGAATTAGTGATCTTAATAAACAAATTTCAGATCTTGAAAATAATCAATTAAAACCCTTACTTGATCAAAAAGCTACAAATTTAACAGACTCTTTAAATCAAGAAGAAAAAAAGAAACAACTTAATGATGAACTAGTTGATCTTAAAAAGGAACTTAAAGAGGCAGCAAAAGAATCCCAGATATACAGAATTGCAATTAAAATAAAAGTTTTTGGTGAATTTATTAGTGGTGGAAAATTAGAAGATGATATTGAAAAATATGACGAAGAAATTTTGGAACTAGAAAGATCTAAATTTAAAAAAACATATTTTTTCTTCTTTGAAAGAGATCATGAGCCATCAGATGCATACTTAAAGTTAGTTGATAATAAAATTCAAAATTTGGAAAAAAGAAAAATTGAAGCAATAAATCAAGCTGAAATAGATGAAACAAAAGCTATTGACGAAACAGATCTTACTCAAAAAGATGTTGATAGAGCATTTTGGATATGGTTTGGAAGTATGGCTTTAATTATTTCGATTATTGGATCATTGGTAGCATTGGCCGCTTTCCACCTTCAAGATGAAAGAATGCATGAGATTAGAAATAGACCTTTAAAGGAGAGATTTGGAAGATTCTTTAGGAATATTGCTTGGATACCAGTTTATATAAATAAATATATATGGGCTGGTGTAAAGAGACTTACAAAACCTAAAATTGTAGAAAAAGAGGTTATAGTTGAAAAAGAAATTGAAAAAATAGTTGAAAAAAATGTTGGAGAAAAAATAGTTTATGAAAAGGTTGAGGTACCAAAAGAAGTTATAAGAAAAGAATTGGTTTATGTTCCTCTACCTACTGATGATGAGGAGCTTATAAAAAAAGGACCTATAAAAGCTACAGACTACGATAAGAAGAAATAATGTCAGATGATAAAATTCAATATGATGTCCATGATTATAGTCCAGTAAATAAATATATTGAAGATCAGGCTCGTTTAAAAAGATCAGCAAGCACTTGGCGGTACGCAAAAGCAACAGCATTAATTTTAGTATCAGCAGGTATTTTAGCTGTATTACTGGCTTGGGCCTATTATCTTTATAAAAAACCTCATAGATTAGTATCTTTAAGTGAAATTGAGGATCGAATATTATCTAATGAGGAAAGAATAATTAATAATGAACGTAAAATTCCAAAAGATAATGAGGTAAATACTTCAACTACTGAGAATATCCTCAAAAGTGAAATTAATAAAAAAGATCAAAAAATATTAAATTTAGAGGAAAAACTAAAAGATATAGATAAACAAGATACTGAAATGATTGAAGAACTAAAAAAGAATTTAGAGAATTTAAAAAATGAGAAGAAAAAATTACAAGAAAGCCTGTATGAAAAAAGACAGGTTAAAACAAATGTGATTCACTTTCAGCAGATAAAAACAAAATTAAACAATGCAGATGTAACGGTTACAACAAGACTTTATTATGATGATCCTACTAATTTGTCACCTAATAAAACTGATGGATCAGATCCAATAGAATGTTATGTTACTTTCAATAGAGATGATTTACAAAAAATTGAATTAGGTACTAAAAATGAAACTCCTAGAGTTAGTAAATATCATATGGAAACATTGGGTGTAAGTTTTAACGATTTTGTAAATCTTAAAAAAAGCAAGTGTCAATTTAATTAAATTTATGAAAAAAATTTTCTTTTTTATATTTTTTTCTATTTTTACCTTTTCAGTTGTAGCTAATGAGATAGATGATCTTACAAAATTAGCTAATGATGGTGATCCTATAGCACAAAATAATCTAGGTCATTATTATTTATATTTGAGTGATGATAATCCAGACGATAAAGAGCTTTTAGATAAAGCAATTTATTATCTTAATGCAGCTGCAGAACAAGAGCAGGTTAATGCGATGACAACAGTTGGTTGGACTTATTTTACAGGTGAACATGGGGCTCCAAAAGACAATGAACAAGCTATATACTGGAACCAAAGAGCATCTGATTTAGGTTTTACAATAGCAAGTTACAATATGGGATTTTTTTATTACTCAGGACTAGCAGGGCTTGATCAAGATCTTGTTATGGCAAAAAAATTTTGGTTATTAAGTGCTTCACAATGGGTAAATTCAGAAGGGCTACATGAAGCTACAGCTCAAGAACTTTTAGATGAGATTAATCAATATAACCCTAATCCTACAAAAGAAATGATAAAATTGAGAGATTTTTTTATAATGTTATTAAAATCTGAAGGAGCATAATTAAATGTTAAGAAGTTTTATAATTATAATTTTTTTTTTAAATCTACATTCATTGGCAAAAGCTGACGACATTAGAGACTTTGAGATGGAGGGAATAAGTGTAGGGGATAGTTTACTTAATCATTACAGCAATGAAGAAATATCAAATGCGCTTCAAATGAAATATCCAAAAAGTGACAAATATATTAAATATCAATTTAAAATTAATAGCAGTGAGTATGATAATATTTCCTTTCATATAAAAAAAAATGATCCTAAATTTAAAATTTATGAAATTTCAGGTGGTACATTTTTTAATAAAAATTTTTCAAAGTGTAAAAAACACCAAACAAATGTTATAAATGATTTAAAATCAATTACTCAAAATTTGATTGAAGATAGTTATAGATTTTATTATGAAAATCTTGAAGATGGAAAAAGTTTTGCTGATGTAGTTGAATTTAAATATTCTAATGGAGATTTAATAAGAATGTGGTGTGTAAATTGGTCAGAAAAAGTTGAAAAAAATTTTAATTATGGAGATAATTTTTCAATTTCCTTAACCCCACTTAAACATATGAATTGGATCAATAAAGAAGCATATTGATTATCACTAAGTACAGATTCTATAAATTCATTATTTAGTCCCATCATATGAATAAATTATATCAATTTTATTTTGAGGAATGTTGACACAAGTAGGTTACAGTGAGAGAGTATTGTTTATGAGGATACTTCTAGCAGTATTTTTATTAATCCTAAGCTTACAATCCACTATTAAAGCTGAGGATATTAGGGATTTTGAGATAGAAGGAATGAGTGTTGGAGACAGCCTTCTAGATTATATGAGTTTAGAAAAGATAAACATATCTAAAAGAAATTATTTTGATGACCAAAGAAATTATTATGTTGTGGGACTAGCTGATAATTTAAATTCCTATGATGTTTTAGATTTGTATCTTAAAACTGGAGATAAAAAATATATAATTAGAACTATTGGTGGTGTTTTAGATCTAAGCGGACCAAAATGTTTTTCCAAAAAAGATGAAATTGCAATTGAATTAGAAAATTTTTTTCCCAACATTGTAAAAGAAGAATTTGAAAAATCACATGAATTTGATAAATCTAATAAATCAAAACAGTATCAAACAGTTTTTTTTCTTAAAAATACAAAAAAGGCAAACGATCCTCATATTAGAGTAGAATGCTCTGTTTGGTCAGAGGATATTAAAAAAAAAACAGGTTTTTCTGACAGTTTAAATGTTGTTGCAATGACGACTGAAATTCTTGACTGGATTTATAGTGGTTACAAGTAAACAGGAAGTTGTATTATTATATTTCGTTTAATTATTTGTTCAACTGATTTACTAATATTAATTTAATATTTGTAAAATCTTGACACCCAAAAGACACAGTGAGAAAGTGATTTATATGAAAGTATTTCTATCAGTAATAATTTTAATCATTAGTTTTCAATCATGGACCAAGGCTGATGATGTTAAAGATTTTGAGATAGAGGGGATTAGTATAGGCGATAGTTTGCTTGATTTTTTCAGTAAAAATCAAATAGATAATTTTCCAAACTATGATGAAGGAACTGATTTAAAGTTTCGAATATCTGAATTTTATGAAACAGGTAATTTTAAAATAGATAATTATGACGTAATGCAGGTCTATTATAAGCCTAATGATCAACAGTATATAATTTCAGGTATTAGAGGAGCACTTTTTTGTAAAAATAAAAGTGACTGCATAAATCAATATAAAAGAATAATAAATGATTTAAAAAATTCATTTTCAGATTTTAATAATTCAAGTTCAGAAAAATTTAAACATCCTGATGATAAAACAGGTCAAAGTATTGTTGAACTTTTATTTTTGAATTTAAACAAAGGATATATTACAGTAAGATATACTGATTGGTCAGACAAAATAGATTTTTCGGATAATGTTGATGTTGAAATTGGAACTACCGAAGTTGAAAAATGGCTTAGAAGTAATTACGGTAATAATTAATTACTGCAATATCCTAATCATGTGTTTGGTAATTTCATGTAGTTTATTTAACAAATTAAAATTAACCTAAAATCTTGACACAAATAATTAACAATGAGACACTTTTAATATGAAAATATTACTATCAGTATTAATTTTTATCTTTAGTCTACAATACTGGGCAAAGGCTGATAATATAAGAGATTTTGAAATAGAGGGAATGAGCTTATACGAAAGTGCTTTAAATTTTTTTTCTCAATCCGAAATTAAAGATAATGAGGAGAATTATTATAATAATAAAACTTTTAAAACAGCTACAATGAGTTCAAGAAAATTTGATCTTTATGAGGACGTTCAAATTTCGTATAAAACTAATGATAAAGAATATTTGCTTTATGATATTAGTGGAATTGTAGATAAAAATTATAATTCATGTTTAAAAGAAATAGTAAAAATATCTGAAGATTTTAATCAAATGTTTTCTAAAACCAAATTTGAGGAATTGTATACATTTAAACATAACAGCGATCCATCTGGTGAGTCTGAAGTTAGTGATATGTATTGGGAATTTAAAAATGGAGATAAAATTTTATTAGCCTGTTATAATTGGAACACTTCATTTGGTAAAAAAAAAGGATATGTTGATGAGATGCGAATTACAATAAGTTCGAAAGAATTTGATACATTTCTTTTAAATGAATAACAATATTAATACTTACTAAGCTTGAAGTTATTATCTAAATTTTGAGATCTTGACACATATAGTACTCAGTGAGAAAGTGTTGAATATGAGGATATCTTTAACTTTTTTGATTTTAATTCTTTGTTTTCAATTTATTTCTAAGGCTGAAGATGTTAGGGACTTTGAAATTGAAGGTATGAGTATTGGGGAAAGTTTGCTTGATTTTATGTCTGAAAAACAAATAAATGAAGCATTAGGAAGTGAAAAAGCTTATTTTTACGAAAATAAATTCGTAACAATTTCTACTTGGGATAATAGAGGTAATTATGAAACATATGACAATGTAGGAGTTATTTTAAAGCAAGGTGATTCTACATATAAAATATATGGTCTTGAGGGATTATTAATAACTCAAGATGGAAATATAGATGATTGCTATAAAAAACAAGAAAGTATTGCCAAAGAAATTTTAATTGTAACAGGTGATATATATAATTTAAATAGATGGTCTTTAGAAAAAAATAGAAGAACAAAAGAACAATTAGCAGTAAAGTATATTGATTTTAAAATAATAGATAGTGATAGAAAGCCGATTTCAATTGTTTGCTTTGATATAAATAGAAGTGGTGACAAATATACAAGATTAGTAGTTGCTGTAGATTCAGAGGAATTTGATAAATATCTTGATACTGTTTATTAAAATAAAAATTATTTATTATATGAAAATATTATTAAAATTTTTAGTTCTATTAATTTTTTTTCAATCCTCAACAATTGCCGATGATATCAGTGAATTTGAGATTGAGGGAATGAGTATAGGGGATAGCCTTTTAGATCATTTTAGTAAAAATAAAATTAAAGCTAGTATTGTTAGTGGCCCTTATGATCATATAAAAAAAAATCCTGGTAAATTTTATCAAGCTGAAATTAGTTTAAATAATAGCGTTTTTTCAGATTTAATAATTGGACTAAAAAAAAATGATGAAAAATTTAGAATTTATATGTTGAAAGGTGCTTTGATTTTTGAGGATAATATTGTGGCCTGTTATGAAAAACAAAGGGAAATTAACTCTCAAGTAGAATCACTTTTTACTAATCTACAAAAAGATGAATTTGAAAAATCTTTTGATCATGATCCAGATAGCAAAGTTAAATCTATCACCTATTGGTTTGAAGATGGTGGCTATGCTGATGTTGATTGTTATGATTGGTCAGTAAAAAGTGGTTATGTTGATCATTTAAGAACTGGAGTTTCATCAAAGGAATTTAATGATTGGTTAAATGAAATTTAAAATATTTAGTATAATTTTGATTATAATCTTTAGTCTTCAATCTTTGACCAACGCAGATGATATTAGTGACTTTGAAATTGAAGGATTTAGTGTTGGAGAAAGTTTAATTAAATATTCAGATCAAAAAGAAATTACTAAAAAAATTGACGACAAAACCAGTTATCATTATCCGAATAGTAAATTTGTTTCAATTAATTATACAACTGAAAATTTGAATTTATTTGACTCTATTGGTTTTGTTATTAAAAAAAATGATCCAAAATTCGTAATTTATGCAGTTGAGGCAACAATTTATTTTTGGGAAAATAAAATTGATAAATGCTATGAAAAACAAAAACAAATCAAAGATGACCTAAAAATTTTTTTTAGGGATAAAATTACGATAGATGCCTATGATACTAAATATGTTGGTGATGAAACTGGTAATAGTATGGTTAGATATGTGGATTTTGATTTTAAAGATCAATCGAATAGTAGGATAATTTGCTATGATTTAAGTGATGAAATTAATCTTAAATCTCCTGATCAATTATATTTAGTTGCTAACTCTAAAGAGTTTATGATTTTTTTAATCAACAATATGTGATCTATAATCTTGAAGCAATATCTTTAATCCAATTAAAGAGATGTTCTGCAAAAGACCTTCTAACAAATAAATTAACTATATTTTCATCTTTATGATGAAGAATTATATCTGTATTATTTAAAACTGTCTGAGTTGTTGATCCTTTTTTTTCTTTAAATTCATTAAAATTAAATGGACATCCTGCTGAAAAAATTTCGTAGATATTTTCGCCTTTAAGTTCTAATTGAACAAATTGATCTGTTACGTCTATTACAGCACCTAAATTTGTTTTTGAAATACTATTAAATAACATTTCATTTAGTTCATATTTATTGGTGTTTTGGCTAACTAGCTCATTTGATACTATCATCCATTCATCTGGACTAAGCCACATTGCTGTTAATTTATCACTTGTTGTTGATGTGTTTGCTTCTGTAGGTAATATCATATTAAGATTTTTACCAACATTGGTTAAAAATTCTCTTTTTTTACCTCTTAAATTAATTTTCATTACAGGAAAAATTTCTTTTACAGAAACATTTTCTTGTTTGATTTCATTTTTAATGACTGAATTATAGTTAAGCATTCAACCTCTCATTTTTCTCATCATAAAATACTGGATTAGCAACAGTGACATTAATATTTTTATTTTCCATTGGCACAAAAAGTTTTTTCCCCATCATATCTTTTCCACCTCTAACTACTGCAAGTGCAATTGATTTGTTTAAGTTTGGACTGTAATAACTTGAAGTTACATGCCCAATCATTTCAACTGGGCTTTGGTTTAACTCAGAAACTATTTGTGCTCCTTCTTCTAAAACTGTATTTGGATCATCAGTTAATAACCCAACTAATTGTTTTCTATCGTCTCTCATTGTATCCGATCTATAAAGAGATCTTTTACCTATGAAATCGTATTTTTTCTTGCTTACTATCCAGTCCATTTGTAGATCAATAGGAGTCATTGTTCCATCTGTATCCTGACCAACAATAATAAAACCTTTTTCTGCTCTTAATAAGTGCATTGTTTCAGTTCCATAAGGTGTAATTTTAAATTCTTGACCAGCTTCCATGCACTTTTCCCATAAATCTTTTCCATAACTTGCTTGAACATTTATTTCGTAGCTATGTTCTCCAGTAAAACTAATTCTCATTATTCTGCATTGAATATTGTCGATTTTTGTTTCTTTGAATGACATGTGAGGAAAGCTTTCATCTGATAAATCTATATCGGGAATTATTTTTTTAAGAATTTTTTTACTATTAGGTCCACATAAACTCGCTGTAGCATAATGATCTGTTACAGAAGTTAAGTACACATCAAGCTCAGGCCATTCTGTTTGAAGATAATCTTCAAGTTTACCTAAAACATTAGCAGCACCACCAGTTGTCGTAGTCATAATATAATGATTTTCACCTAATCTAGTGGTAACCCCATCATCATAGACCATACCATCTTCATTTAGCATTAGGCCATATCTACATTTTCCTATAGCTAATTTTGACCATGCATTTGTATAAACTCTGTTTAAAAATTCAGATGCATCACTTCCTTGAATGTCAATTTTACCAAGAGTGGAAGCATCTAATATACCAGCACTTTCTCTAGCAGCTTTACTTTCTCTTTGCACTGCTTGGTGCATAGTTTCACCATTAATAGGGTAATACCATGCTCTCTTCCATTGACCGACATTCTCAAATTCTGCTTTATTTTCAACATGCCAATCATTCATTGGGGTTCTTCTAAAAATATCAAAAAACTTTCCTACATTTCGACCTACAATAGTTCCAAATGTTAATGGTGTGTATGGAGGTCTAAATGTAGTAGTTCCTAATTCACCCATTTTAACACCAGCTGTATCTGCAATTATTCCCAATGCATGCATATTTCCTAGTTTACCTTGATCAGTTCCCATACCAGTAGTCGTGTATCTTTTGACGTGTTCGATAGATCTAAAACCCTCTCTTAATGCTAATTTAATATCTTTTGCTGTTGCATCGTTTTGATAATCTACAAATGGTTTAGTTTTACCCAAAGGTTTATCAGAAGGTAGCAACCAAATATTTCTTTTTGAATTTTCCTGGTCAATTTCGAGTTTAATATTATTTAATTCTGTTTCAATATTTAGACTATCTTTGAGCTTTTGATTTAAATTTTTAATGATTTCATCAATTTTAAAATCTCCACCACAAGATCCTACACTTATTTGTTCAGATGTATTTTGATTTGGTAAGAAAACTTTTTTTTCTTCATCAAATTTTAGTTTACTTCCTGATTGTGTATATAAATGTACTGCAGGTGTCCAACCACCAGCAACTCCTAAGCAATCACATGAAATAGAAATTTTGCTTCCAGTAACTGAATTGCCATCATTAGATAGTTTCATGATCGAAACACTATTTAGTCTTTTATAACCAGCTGTATCAACAATTGTGTATGACCAGTAAATTTTAATACCTACTTCTTTTACTTTTTTAACAATTTTACTTTCAGATTTTTCTCTTATATCAATAATGGCTTCAATATTTATACCTTTGTTATATAGTGACAAAGCACTTTCGTAAGCACTATCATTGTTGGTAAAAAATACATTTTTACTACCACATGCAACTCCATAAAATTCACTGTATTTTTTAATAGCTGATGAAAGCATTATTCCTGGTCTATCATTATTATTAAATATTAAAGGTCTTTCTAATGCACCTGTAGCCAAAATAACTTTCTTAGCTCTAATTTTAAGAAGTCTTTGTCTAATTTTATTTGTTTTATCTTTTGTCTCTAAATGATCAGTTAGATTTTCTCTAGCCAACAGATAATTGTATTGATGGTAAGCAGCAACGCTTGTTCTAGTTTTTATTTTAAGATTTTTAATATTTTTAAGTTCTTCTATTTCTTTTTTTAACCACTCTGAGGGAGTCGAATTGTCAATTTTGTTAAATTCATTGTTTTCATAAATAGTTGATCCGCCAAGTGCATTTTTTTCCTCAACTAATAATGTATTTAAATTATTTTTAGCTGCATTTTTTGCTGCTAATATTCCAGATATACCTGCACCTACAACCAATACATCACAGTGAATATTACGGTGGTCATAAATGTCAGGGTCACTTGCTGTTGGTGATTTCCCCAAACCTGCTGAGTGTCGTATAAAAAATTCATATTTTTCCCAGAAATTAGCGGGCCACATAAAAGTTTTGTAATAAAAACCTGCTGGAAAAAAAGGGGAGAGAAAATTGTTTATTCCACCAATATCAAATTCAACGCTTGGCCAACAATTTTGACTTGATGCTTCTAAACCCTCGTATATCTCGACCTCTGTTGCTCTAACATTAGGTTCTGTTCTGTTGGAACCAGGGTTTATTTGAACTATGGCATTTGGTTCTTCAGAACCAGACGTCACAATTCCTCTTGGTCTATGATATTTAAAACTTCTTCCTACTAAATGAACATCATTTGCAAGTAATGCTGAAGCTAACGTATCACCTTTAAAACCATGGTAAGTTTTTCCGTTAAATTTAAAGGAAATTCTATTAGTTTCATCAATATACTCGCTAGATTTTATTCTAAGATTTTTAGTCATTTTATTGAGTAGGTGGTTTT
>CACCIO010000011.1 GCA_902546085.1 uncultured Pelagibacteraceae bacterium
GTTCTGGAATAAAGACAGCACCAGAAATTTCACTACTTGAACTAGATAATTTATTAAACAAATCATAAATTTCTTCAAAATTATTAGGATAAATTGCTACAGTTGTCGAAGAATCTTTTTTAGGTAAAACCTTTAATGTAATTTCAGTCAAAGCAACAAGTGTACCAAACGAACCAGCTATAAGTTTTGATAAATCATAACCTGTAACATTTTTAACGACAGTACCTCCTGATTTAATTATATCTCCTTTCCCATTAACTCCCTTAAAACCTAGGACATGATCTCGCACACTACCAACTTTAAATCTTCGTGAACCTGCATAATTACAAGATAAGTATCCTGCTATTGTTCCTTTATTTGATTTGCCATCTTTAATATACCCGAAGTCTATTGGTTCAAAAGCTAGCTCTTGACTATTTTCACTTAAGATCTTCTCGATTTCATTAATTGGTGTGCAGGCTTTTACTTTAATATACAATTCTTCAGGTCTGTAATCGATTATACCAGAAATTTTAGATAAAGATGTAGTGTTAGCCGATTGAGTTTTGTTTCCAATAAAACTTTTTGAGTTATTTCCAATAATTTCTGTTGGAGAGTCTTTTTTGTATAATTCCCGAATTAAATCTGAAACTTCAACCTCATCTTTAGGATAATAGACGTTATTAGAATCTTGGAAGATCTGGGAATTTATCTTTATTTTTGTGGACATGAACCCTTCCTTCCTCTGCACATTTTCTAAGTATAGGATAAACTTTTCCAGGATTTAATAGATTTTTTTCATCTAATGACTTCTTAATACTCAGTTGTTGTTGTATATCGTTATCATTAAACATTTCACACATAAGTTCTCTTTTTTCTATACCGACACCATGCTCACCTGTAATTACTCCACCAAGTCTTACACATGTTTTTAATATCTCAGAACCAAATTCCTCAGTTTTTCTTAGTTGTTCTTTGTCATTTCCATCAAACATAATAAGTGGATGTAAATTTCCATCACCTGCGTGAAAACAATTTGCAACCGGTAATTCATACTTTTCTGATAATTTTTTAATTTCTAATAATGCTTCTGCAAGCTTACCCCTTGGAATAGATCCATCCATGCAATAATAATCAGGAGCCATAGCTCCACACGCAGGAAAAGCTGCTTTTCTTCCAGCCCAGAAAGAAAGTCTTTCTTTCTCACTATTGCTAAGTTTAAGACTAGAACAATTATTTTTTTTACAGATTGCTTCTACTTTTCTAATTAATTCATTGACCTCTGACTTTGTTCCATCAAGTTCTACTATTAATAATAATTCTGCATCTCGTGGATATCCTGCTTTACTAAAATTATCTGTCGCCTCAATTAAAGCTTTATCCATTATTTCCATTCCTGCTGGCACTATTCCACTTGAAATAATTTCTGAGGCCGCATCTCCTCCTTCTTTTATAGATGGAAAGCCTATTAAAGCAGCTCTAACTACTTCTGGTGTTTTTAAAATTTTAACTGTGACTTCAGTAACAACTCCCAATAAACCTTCTGAACCACAAATTAAACCCATAAGATCATATCCCTCTTGATCAAAAGATTTTCCTCCAAATCTACAAATTGTTCCATCCATCATAACCATTTGTACGCCTAAAATATTGTTTGTAGTCGTTCCATACTTTAGTGAATGAACTCCACCGGAATTTTCAGCAACATTTCCACCTATAGAGCACGCCAACTGGCTCGAAGGGTCTGGGGCATAGTAAAATCCTTTATTTTGAACTGCATGTGTAATTCCTAGATTTGTAACTCCTGGCTGTGTCACAACACATTTATTTTCGTAATCAATTTCAAGTATTTTATTAAATTTTCCTAGACCAAGAAGAATAGCGTCTTGAAGAGGTAATGCACCTCCGGACAATCCTGTACCAGCTCCTCTTGGTACAACTTTAATATTTTCACTATGACAATATTTTAATATCTCACTAACCTCATCAGTATTTTCTGGAAGCACTACTGCTAAAGGTGTTTGTGTATAAACCGATAGAGCATCAGTTTCATATGGTCTCAATTCATCAGCTTCGCTCAAAACATTTTCTTTATCGGTTAATTTTGAAAGTTTTTTTACTATTTCAATTTTTCTATTTAAAATTGAGTTATCAATTTTTGGTAAAGCTAATTCAGTCATAGCTTAACCTAACATTTTTTTGATATTTTCCAATGCGTTAGAAATGTTTTCTCGAGATGCAGCAAAGCTGAATCTGACATAATCTTTACAAGTTTTACCAAAAGCTGTACCTGGAACTATAGCTACACCTGCTTCATGCATAGCTCTTTTACAAAATTCAGAGCCATCCATACCTGTTCCAATAACTTTTGGAAATGCATAAAAAGCTCCCCCAGGTAAACTACATTCTACACCTGGTAAGCTATTCAAACCTTCATGAATTAATTTTCTTCTTAATGTGAACTTTTCCATCATCTCATCAATTGAGTCATCTGGTCCGTCTAAAGCAGCAATACCTGCAAACTGAGCAGAAGCATTAACACATGATACACTATTAATTAATAATTTATTTACGTGCTCAACTAAATTTTCTGGCCAAAAGCTCCAACCAAGCCTCCAACCTGTCATGGAATAAGCTTTACTCCAACCTTCTAATACTATTAATCTTTCTCTTAACTCAGGATAATTAAAAAATGTTGGCATTTCCTTATCATCAAAAATTTGTCTACTGTAAATTTCATCACTTAATATTGTAACATGAGGATGTTTTTTTAAACCTTCAGCTAACTTATCTATTTCTGATTTTTCTACAAAACTTCCAGTAGGGTTGTTTGGATTAATTAAAATTAATAATCTAGTTTTATCAGTAATGAGAGATAAAATTTTATCTGCACTAAATTTTAAATCTTTATCTTCAGTTAAATCATAAGGCACTGCTGTAGAACCAGTATAATTTATCATTGACTCATATATTGGAAACGCTGGAGTAGGATGAATTATCTCTGCCCCTGGTTCACCAAAACACTGAATTGCATAATGCATAGTTGGTTTTCCACCTGGCATAATTATAATTCTTTCAGGATCTACGTCTGCACTATAACGTTTCTTTATCCATCTAGTAACTGCTTGTCGGCATTCTAAAATACCATTTGAAAGAACATATCCATGATGACCATCATCTAAAGCTTTTTTTGCTGCTTCAACGACATGCTTTGGAGTTTTAAAGTCTGGCTGACCTAGACCTAAGTGGATCATAGGTTTACCTTGTGCCTCAAGTTTCTTTGCTTCAGCTAAAACAGAAAAAGCGCTTTCAGTTCCAAGCCTATTCAATGATTTTGCAAGTTCCATAATAATTTTTTAAAATTAAAATCGCCAAACTAAACGAAAATTAGTTTTTTGTCTATTTAGTTAAAAATTTAATTTATCAAATAAATGCTTAAAATTCTTATATTTTAGTCTCTATATATTATTTTTGACGCATCAAGGTCTTTAACAGACTTACATCCCATTAAAATCATATTTCTTCTAATTTCTTTTTGCATGTTTTCTAACAGTCTCTCAACACCTCTTTGTCCGCCTGCACCTAAGCTAAAAAGAAATGCTTTTCCAAAACTACAAGCTGTTGCTCCTGCAGCTAAAGCTTTAAGAACATGTGTTCCTCTTCTAACACCACCATCAAGAATAATTTCTAATTTATCGCCAACAGCATCTGAAATTGCTTTAACTTGATCAAATGGAGATCTTGATCCATCAAGTTGCCTTCCTCCATGATTTGAAATCATAATTGCAGTACAACCAATATCTATTGCCCGTCTAGCATCTTCTACTGACATTACACCTTTAAGTGCCATTGGTTTGTTCCATTTTTTAATACAGTACTCTGCATCCTTCCAATTCATTGCTGGATCGTACTGTTCATTAATATAATCCATAACTGATTTCGCAATATTGGTACCTTTATCAGTTTTATTTTTAATATTTGCTAATTCAAATTTTTTATTAGTAAAATATTTAAAAACCCAACCAGGTCTCATTGCAAAACTTAATAAACTATTCAAAGTAAATTTAGGTGGCGTGGTAAATCCAGTTCTATGATCTCTTTCTCTATTCCCAGCAACAAGTGTATCAACAGTAATACACATTCCATCAAAATTGGCTCTACTACATCTTTCAATCAAATCATCAGTGATTGATTTATCTTTATGAATATAAAGTTGAAAAAGTTTTGGCCCACTAGAAATATTTGCAACTTCTTCAATTGAAAAAGATGCCATTGTAGACATGCTGTAAATTGTATCAAACTTCTCTGCAGCTCTTGCTGAAGCTTTATCACCCTCAGGATCATACAAACTTTGCATAGCTGTAGGAGATAAAAATAATGGCATACTAATTTTTCTGCCAAAAACTGTAGTGGACAAATCTGGTTCACCAACACTATTGAGAATATTAGGAACTAAATCACAATCATTAAAAGCATCTGTATTCCTATTTAAAGTGACTTCATCATCTGCTCCACCATCAATGTAATGAAAAATGGGAGCTGGTAATTTTTTTTTAGCTAATTTTCGAAAATCATCGAAATTATAACAGTCATTTATATTCATGATGTATCTTTATTAAAAGTTTTTAAAGAAATTAAACATATAACTATTTGCCCCAGGATTTTTATCTCCAAGACTTGCGTTAGATATATGATTATACGAAAAACCTAACTCACTTGTTTTTGACAGATCAAGTGAAATTTGTAGTTCACTTTTAAATTCAATTAAATGGCCTAAATCTTTACCGTCTCCCTCATGATATATTCCTGGTGTAAAGCTGGGTGTTAAATTTAGTGCCCCTAATTTATATTGAGCTTGAACACCTGTATAAAAATATCCCGCATTATCAGCTGTAAATAAGACCCCAGTTATAGGAGAAAGATTTCCCAAAAAGGTATCTCTATTTAAATTTTCATTTTGATGTTGAAAACCAATTAAAGTTGATCTTTTTCCATCATCGCTAAAATCAAACATTCCTGTGTAAAAACTAAATTCTGTATTTTGATCTTTTAAGATTTTTTCCTCTGCAATCGAAGAAAATACGAAAGTAATCATTAAAAGATTAATTAAAATTTTTTTTAAATTCATTGTTAATTAATTTATTTTTTAACTATAAAGCTTTTGTAGATTATTGCACCTCCAATTAAAAATATCAATATCGGCAATAACCAGAGAATATATGTGTTTTTATTTAAACCAGGGTCGTAAAGTATCCATTCCCCATATTTGGTTTTAAAATATTCATATATTTGATCTTCAGACAAACCTTCTTCAAGCTTTTTATCAACAACAATTTTTAAACTGTTTGCAAATTCAGAATCTGAATCGTAAACTGATTGGCCTTGACAAATTAAACATCGTAAATTTTTAGTTATTTCGTTTCTTTTATCATTTTCCTGAGCATTAAGGATACTCAAAGGGAAAAATAATATAAAAAATAAAAAAAATATAAAAAGTTTCATTTGATTAATAAAAAAATTTCATCAGTTGATTGTTGGTTAAGAGGTCCAATATATTTTTTAATAATTTCATTATTATAAATTAAAAATGACTCAGGAACCCCATAAGCTCCCCACTCAATTGCAATTGTACCATCTAAATCAATAAAGATTTCTTTATAAGGGTTTCCTAGCTCTTTTAAAAAATTTTCTGCGTTTTTTAAATTATCTTTATAATTCATCCCAATAATATCTAATTTATCATCTAAATTTAAATTCATCAAAATAGGATGCTCTTGTCGACATGGTACACACCAAGATGACCAAATATTTAATAAATAAACTTTATCTGGGTCAAAGATACTTGGTGATTTCACATTTTCTCCAGAAAAAAATTCTTTAGCATTAAACACTGGTATCTCTTTTTTTGTGTTAACGTCTGGAGTGTATATTTTTGAATCTTCTAAACCTTTATAAAAAATAAAAAATATTATTCCAAAAATAACAATAACTAAAAAAGGTAATATTTTATTTTTCATGATCTTTTTTGTAAAAAGCTAACAATACCCCCGAAAGATATTAGAATTACTGATAACCAAATCCATAACATAAATGGTTTAACTTGATATCTTACGTTGAAATAATCTTGATTTTGAACCAGATTAATTACAATAAATTTATCTGACATAAGTGTTGTTTTAATATCAGCTTCACTTGTGGCAATGATAGGTTGATTATAAATTCTCAGCTCTGGTGAAAATCTGTCCTCTTCACCATCTGAATTACTTATTGAAAAATTGGCAATAATAGCATTATAATTTTGCTCTTTTTTTTGATCAACACTTTTAAAAACTATCTTAGTTTTTGAATTTTCAAAAGTTTCACCAACCTTGAGATTTGTTATAATTTCGCTTGCAAATAAATTATTAAATAAAATACTTAGGATTAATAAACTAAATCCAAAATGAGCAATATTTTGTGAAATATTTTTATATTTTTTTATAAAAAAATCTCTCAACGTCATAAAGAATAAATAAAGCGCACTCGATATTAAAATTGTATTTATTAAAATATTTTGATTAAAATTTTTTAATACTAAAAATGCTAATAAAATTGAGATAATCAAAAAAGAAATTAAATAAATCTTATCCTCTAGTTGAGATTTGATCCAATTTAATTTTGGGCCAATCGCCATCATAAATAAAAATGGAATTAAAAATGGAATTATCAATTTATGATAAAATGGTGGTCCGACAGATATTTTTTGAGAAGAAATTACATCTAAAAAAATTGGATAAACGGTTCCTATTAATACAACTGATAAAAAATACATCATAAACCAGTTATTAATTAATATTGAAGTTTCTTTGCTTAACCAAAATAAATTATAAGATTTTTTATTATTATCTTTGTGAAAAAAGAAAAAAATTAAAATAGATAAAAAAATCAAAATGAATAAAAAAACTAATATAAACAGCCCTCTTTCAGGATCATTGGCAAATGTGTGAACTGAATTTAGTATTCCTGATCTTACCAAAAATGTTCCACACATACTTAACGTAAATGTTGCAATAGAGAGAATTATTACCCATGAAGTTAAGATAGATTTTTTCTCTAATACTAAAATGCAATGTAAAAGAGTGGTTAATGCAAGCCACGGCATTAAAGAAACATTCTCAACTGGATCCCAAAACCAAAAACCTCCCCAGCCCAATTCATAATAAGCCCAAATTGATCCAAGCAATATTCCTAAAGTCAAAAATATCCACGAAATTAATACCCATTTTTTAATATGTGATGCCCAACTGGTAGAAATAATTTTTAAACTTGTTGCTGCCAAAACAGATGAAAAAATTATTGAAGAACCAACATAACCTAAATATAAAATAGGTGGATGAATTGCTAAAGCTGGATCTTGTAAAATTGGATTTAATCCAAGACCTTCAGTAGGTATAGGAAAAATATAATTAAATGGATTTGATGTTTTGATTAAAAATAAAAAGAATCCAATGATTATTATTTGTTGAAAAACTAGAGTTAAAATTTTGTATTTTACTGGTTGATTTTTAGTCCTTACTAAAAATATGAAGATAAATAAAGTTAAAACGAGTAACCATAATAATAAACTACCTTCATGATTTCCCCAAGTTCCACTTATTTTGTAAAATAATGGTTTGGTAGTGTGAGAATTATTAAATACAGTTTCATTACTAAAATCCGAAACAATAAAAGAAAAGATCAAACACAAAAAACTAATTACAACAAAAAGTAATTGAAAGAATGTAAAAGTTAAAATCTTGGTGTCTAATGAGTTTGAATTATTAAAATTCTTATATGAAAAATAAAATAACGATAATCCAATAATTAATCCTAGTATTAATGAATAGTATCCAACAAGACTATAAATCAATTTATTTTTCTCCCAATGCCTCTTTTACTTCAGGTGGCATATAATTTTCATCATGCTTAGCTAAAATTTTTGTTGCAGAAAAAAAATTTCTGTCTTTTAAAAAACCTTCTGCAACAACCCCTTTTCCTTCAGCAAATAAATTTGGTACTGCTCCTGAGTAAGTAACATTTATTTCATTTTTAAAGTCAGTAATTATAAAATTAACTTCATTTGAACTTATAGAAATAGAGTTTTTTTTAACCATTCCACCAACTCTTATTTTGCTTTTATCTATTTCATTAAGTAATTTTATTTCAGAAGGAGATTGAAAATATACAACGTTTTCCTCTAATGATTTTAAAATCAAAAATGTTGTTAAAGTTAAAGTAATTAAGATTATTACTACAAACAGAAATCTTAATTTAACTTTTCGACCATACATGGTTTAAAAGTTAATTATTTGTTACGTTTGCTAAAATTTCTTTATTTATTCTTTGTGATTTTGCAGTATTAGCTTGCTCAGTAGTAAGTAATCCAAATTTAGCAACAAATTTGTTTTGTTCTTTAACAAATTGCATTTTAGTTACCAAATATAAACCTAGGAAACTTAATAAGGTAAAGCTAAAAGCAGATAACACGTAGACTGCATATCCATTCATAAAAATTAATTCATTTATCATAATCTATCTAAGCCTTTATTTTTAATTTTTATCAGTTCTGTATTATATTTCATTAAGAAAATTAACAATGAAAAAAGAGCAAATGCCGCAGTCATTATCAATAATGGGTAAAGCATTGATGAATGAATTGAGCTTTTTGAAAAAATATTAATAGATGCAGGTTGATGGAGTGTATTCCACCAATCAACTGAGTACTTTATTATCGGAACATTAATAATTCCTAAAATAGTTATAAAAGTTGAAATCTTGTAGACTTTTTCTTCCTTATCATAAATTCTCCATACGATTAAATACATTGCATAGAACAAAGCTAATATTAACATTGAAGTAATTCTTGCATCCCAGGCCCACCATGTTCCCCAGGTTGGTTTTCCCCAAATTGATCCCGTAACTAAAGCTATAATGTTAAAAACAAATCCCGAAGGAGCTAAACTTTTAGAAATTAAAAAAAAATTTTTATTTCTAAAGACAAAGCCACAAATAGATAACAAAGTTATAGAAGAAAATATTCCAATTGAAATCCAAGCGGCAGGAACATGAACATACATAATCCTTACTGCATCACTTTGTTTGTAATCTTCAGGAGATATAATTAATGCCTCAACTAGACCAACAGTTAATACGACAATAAACAAAAATAATACGTACTTAGGTGCTTTTGACGTAATTTTGAAAATCTTGTTAGGTTCAAAAAGTTTAAACATATTTTAATTTAGAATTTTTTTTGGTGATTTCTATTATGAAATAGTTTTCTGATCAAGAATGCAGAGGGGAGGTAATAAGATTGAAATTAACGTTTAACACTCTTGACCAGAAGATGCTTAAAATATAGCTAATTTGTATGGCCTATATTTGAGCTAAATGTGGTTGAATGATGATTACCTCAATTAGAAAGCTTGAAGTAACTAGAACCTTTTTTTCCTGAAAAAATCTCTTCAATTAAAGGGTGTTTTATTGGTTCATCAGATTCATCCACCAGCAAGTTTTGCTCAGAAACATATGCTTCATAAGTTATCTCATCATTTTCTGCTAATAAATGGTAAAAAGGCTGATCTTTTCTTGGACGCACATTTTTTGGAATAGATTGATACCATTCTTCAGAATTATTAAATTCAAAATCAACATCATAAATTACACCTCTAAATTCAAAATGTTTATGCTTAACAATATCTCCAATTGAAAATTTTGCTTTTTGTTCTGACATGAACATTAGTATGGGTATTTAAAAATAAAAATCAATGCTAAAAATATAAATGTTTTGTGATGTGGCAAATATGTTAATATCTTTTTGGTGAATAAATCTTTTTTAAAATTTGTTACTGATTTTGGTCCTTTAGCAATATTTTTTTTCTACTATTATAATAGTGGTAAAAATTTATCAGTGGCAATACCTCCACTGATAGTTGCAACTTTAGTCGCATTAGCAGTAGTTTGGTTTTTTGAAAAAAAAATACCACCAATGCCTTTGGTAAGTGGAATTTTGATTACTTTTTTTGGTGGATTAACTATCTACTTTAATGATCCTATATTTATTTATCTTAAACCAACCATAATCAATATTATGTTTGCTCTTGCATTATTTTTTGGGAAATATTTTACCAATGAGCCTATTCTTAAAAAAATTATGGGTAAATCTATTCCTTTAACTGACATTGGATGGGAAATTCTTAATAAAAGATGGATGTATTTTTTCTTTGGTCTTGCTTTATTAAATGAAATTGTTTGGCGAACTCAATCAGAAGAATTTTGGGTTAATTTTAAAGTTTGGGGAATGCTTCCAATTACAATAATATTTACAGGTTTTCAAATACCATTAATTAATAAGCATAAGATTGATGCGAAATAATTTAAAATTAGTAGTAAACAATCCAAATAATAAAATCGAAGAAAAACATTTTTTTGAAAAAGATGAACTTAAAATTATATTAGACTTATATGCTAAGATGGTTTCTGAAGGTTCTTGGAAGGATTACGGTTTAAGTATCTCAAGTAAACAAGTGGGATTTAGTGTTTTTAGGAATGCTACTGAAAATGCCCTTTATAAAATTTGTAAAAATTTTAAGCCTAAAAATAAAAATCTTAAATATTTAATAACTGATACAAGTGGTAAAATACTTAAAAATTCTTACGATCTTAGATTTTTATTAAAAAATACCAACTGGAAAAAACTTCAAAAATAAGGTTATCTTCTTTGACCAAATAATCTTAACAACATTATAAACAGATTAATAAAATCTAAGTATAAAGTTAAAGCACCCATCACAGCTTTTTTACCCATTAACTCACCTGAGTCTGATGCAACATACATATTTTTGATTTTCTGAGTGTCATAAGCTGTTAAACCAACAAATATTAAAACACCTAAAATCGAAATAACAAAATACATCATAGAAGATTTCATAAAGATATTTACAATTGAAGCTATAATTATTCCAATTAGGCCCATCATTAAAAAAGATCCAAATTTTGTAAGATCTCTCTTAGTTGTGTATCCGTAAATACTCATCGCGCCAAATGTTGCAGATGTGATAAAGAAAACTCTTGTTACACTCATTCCAGTATAAACTAATAATATTGAAGATAGAGATAAACCCATCAAAGCTGCAAAAACCCAAAAAGTAGTTTGTGCTTTTGATGCACTCATCTTATTAATTCCAAAACTCATATAAAAAACGATACCTAGAGGCGCTAGCATTACAAGCCACTTAAGGCCTGATAAATAAATTGCATTTCCCATCTGTGTTAGACCAACGATAGATCCTGCATCATTTGTAACAACTGACATTTTAAATGTCATCAGTGCCACTATTCCGGTTAGCAATATTCCAGTTGCCATATAGTTATAAACTTTTAGCATGTAGGCTCTTAGGCCTTCATCCATTACAGCAGCTGTTTGTTGTGCTGCTTTTGCTCTATTTAGTATTCCGTTTTTGTTATTTTCCATAATGAACAATATATATATTCTTTTACTAATTATTCAAGATGCCTTAAAAGATTAACAAATATTTAACTTAATACTTCTAATGAATTACAAAAATTTAGGTAATACCGATATTAAAGTAAGTACAATTTGTCTCGGTACTATGACGTGGGGAGAACAAAATACTGAGCCTGAAGCGTTTGAACAAATGGATTTTGCTTTAGATCAAGGAGTAAACTTTTGGGACACTGCCGAATTATATGCAGTACCTCCTAGAAAGGAAACCTACGGTGACACAGAAAAAATTATTGGGAACTGGTTTGAAAAAACAAAAAAAAGAGACAAAGTCATTCTTGCAACTAAAGTTGCTGGACCAGCAAGAGATTATTTAAGAAGTGGAGAAAATAGTTTTACAGGTCCAAATTTAGAATCTGCTTTAAATGAGAGTCTTAGAAGACTTAAAACTGATTATATAGATTTATATCAACTTCATTGGCCAGAAAGAAATGTAAATAATTTTGGAAGACTTGGTTATGTTCATAAAGAAAATGAATGGAATAAATTTGAAGATGTTCTTGCTGAATTAAATAAATATGTTGATCAAGGAAAAATAAAATATGTTGGTTTATCAAATGAAACCCCTTGGGGAGTTTTAAATTATCTACAACTATCTAAAGATAAAAAATTACCGAGAATGATGTCAATTCAAAATCCTTACAGCTTGTTAAACAGATCTTACGAAGTCGGATTAGCAGAAATTTCTATAAGAGAAAATATTGGCTGCTTAGCATACTCTCCACTTGCAAGTGGATATTTAAGCGGAAAATATAGAAATAAGAATTTTCCTAAAGGATCAAGAATGGAGAGAGATTATGATTTCTGGACAAGGTACAGAAAGCCAAATACAGAGGATGCTGTTGAGCATTATTATAAGATTAGTGAAAAATTTGATCTAGATATGAGTCAGATGTCAATAAAATTTTGTGAAATCCAAGACTTTATGACTAGTGTAATAATTGGAGCAACTACTATGGAGCAGTTGAAAACAAATATAGAAAGTGTAAATGTAAAGTTATCTGATGATGCTATTAAAGAAATTAACAATGTTCAAAAAATTTATCCAAATCCATGTCCATAATTAAAAAAATTACAATATTTTTAGGAATATTTTTTATAATTAATATTGCCCAACTTTCAGCCCAAGAAATTAAAAAAATTGGTAAATATAAAGATTGGGAGGCAATGGTAGTTTCTGATGTAGACGGCAAAGTATGCTTTGCTCAATCACTACCTATTTTACAAGCACCCAAAACAAATAAAAGAGATGCAAAATTATTTGTAGCTTTCAGACCAAGTGACAATATTAAAAATGAAGTAAGCGTTACCCCGGGCTATGAATTCAACAAAAATAATTCAGTAATCGCTGCTTCAGGAAAAAATAAATTTAAGTTTGATATAAAAGAACAGGGTTTTGCATGGATTGCTGACAATAAAATCGAATTAAAAATGATCAAACAAATGAGAAAGGGATCAAGAATAATGATTACTGGATACAATCAACAAGGTTCTCAAACTATTGATCATTACTCATTGCTAGGATTTACTAAAGCTTATAACGCTTCAAAAAAAGCTTGTAGTTAAGTCAATGAAATCAAAAAAGAAAATTGTTCTAGCTTATTCTGGAGGTCTCGATACTTCTATAATTCTAAAATGGCTTCAAGAGAATTTTGATGCAGATGTAATTTGTTACACAGCAGATGTGGGTCAGGAAATTGATAGAAAAAAAATTACGAGTAATGCAAAAAAATTTGGAGTTAAACATATAATTATTAAAGATTTAAAAGATATTTTTATAAAGGAATATGTTTATCCTATAATCAGAGGACATGCTGTCTATGAGGGAGTTTATTTATTAGGGACATCAATTGCTAGACCTCTTATTGCAAAAGACCAAATAAGAGTCGCTAAAAAATTTAAAGCTTATGCAGTTTCTCATGGAGCAACTGGTAAGGGTAACGACCAAGTTAGATTTGAATTAGGCTATCATTACTTTGGACCTAAAATTAAAATCATAGCTCCATGGAGAATTTGGAAATTAAAATCAAGAACAGATTTAATAAATTATGCAAAAAAACATGGCATACCTATACCGAAAGATAAAAAAGGTGCACCTCCTTTTTCTGTGGATGACAATTTATTTCATACATCAACTGAAGGTAAGGTTTTAGAAAATCCAAAAAATTCTGCACCAGAATTTATATTTCAACGAACAGTTTCTCCAGAAAAAGCTCCTAACAAACCATCGTTTGTTACCATCGATTTTAAAAACGGAGATCCTTTTGGAATTAATGGAAAAAAAATGTCTCCAGCTAAATTATTATCAAAGCTAAATTACATAGCAGGTAAAAATGGAATTGGAAGAGTTGACTTAGTAGAGAATAGATTTTTAGGTATTAAATCTAGAGGAGTATATGAAACACCCGGTGGAACTCTTTTAATTAATGCTCATCGAGCAATTGAGTCTGTTACTTTAGACAAAGAAACTATGCATAAAAAAGATCAAATAATGTCTAGATATGCTGAACTAATTTATAATGGTTATTGGTACTCAAAAGAAAGATTTAAGCTTCAAAAAATTGTAGATTTAAAAAGAAGCAAAGTTAATGGCTCAGTAAAACTTAAATTATATAAAGGAAATATTACAATTCAATCAAGAGTTACTAATAGTATTGCTTACTCGATGAAAAAAGTCTCATTTGAAGAAAACAAGTCATTTAATAAATCTAACGTTGAAAGATTTATCAATTTTCACAAAAAAAAGCTTCGTTCTTAGTCACGTTTAGGACAAATTAACATTTGTTTAAATTACTAAAAATTATATCCTAAGATTATGGAATCAATAAAGAATTGGATGAGAGATGCTGCGAATATTTTATTTGATGACAGTAAAAATGATCTGCGCGCACTACCGAAGACAGTAAGGTTGCAAATTTTATTAGTTCTGAGTTTTATTTGGACAACAGTTTTTAGTTTATATGTTTTTTCTTATACAACTTTCGCGTTTGGATGGGCGGGACTTTTTTTAGCTCATATAGGGTTGATATTTGCTGTTTATACAACTTTTAAACAATTTCATAGAGCAGAAGAAAAATCTGCAAGTGTATTTCAAACAAAAAATTTTGATCCATTTAAAATAATGGTCATCGTATTTGTGATAGTATTTATATTTGTATTTTCAAAAGGAATTGAAGTCTTAACAAGTCCTAACCCAAACTCCTATTCAATTCCTTATGATGGACCCTTAAAATCTGCAATAGAAAAATGGTTACCATTTAGTAAAGATAAATAATGGATAAGATAGCAAAAAACTTACAGTTAGCTTTAATGGTTATCATTTTAATCAGCACAGTTATTGCTGTTGGAATTGAAATGAAAAACATGTTCTTAAATCAATCTGTAACTTTAGCAGATTTGTTATTGATGTTTCTATATTTAGAGGTTTTAGCAATGGTAAGAGTTTTTTGGAACCAACAATCTATTAGTATTACCCTACCACTTCTTATTGCAATTACCGCTCTTGCACGATTTATTATTCTACAAGGTAAAGAAATGGATCCTACTGCACTTGTTTATGAAGCAGTAGCTATTTTGTTAATAGCTGGAGCAATTGTTGTTTTAAGATTAAGACATAGTGACAAATTGGGTCTTAAGAAAAAAAAATCAAAATAATTTTAAATGATATTTGAAGCTTCAAGGGCTAAGGCCTTAAATCAATTAAATAATTTTGTTGAGAATAATCTTGGAGAGTATTCAAAATTAAGAAATTTTGATTTTGGACCTGAAAAAAGATCTAATATATCTTGCTTATCGCCATACATAACTCATGGAATAATTAATGAAAAAGAAGTCATTCAGAAAGCTCTAAGTAAATTTTCTTTTTCAAAAAACGAAAAGTTTATTCAAGAAGTTCTATGGAGAACTTACTGGAAAGGTTGGTTAGAACTAAGACCGAATGTTTGGGCTGATTATCTTATGGAATTAAATCAAATCAAAAATGAATTTAGAGATAATCAAGATTATATTGCGGCAATCGAAGGAACAACAAAAGTAGATTGCTTTAATGAGTGGGTGAAAGAGCTTAAAGAAAACAATTATTTACATAATCACACAAGAATGTGGTTTGCTAGTATTTGGATTTTTACTTTAGAATTGCCTTGGCAATTAGGTGCAGAATTTTTTATGCAACATCTTTATGATGGAGATACTGCATCAAATACTCTCGGATGGCGATGGGTGGCTGGAGTTCAAACTCAAGGCAAACACTACCTTGCGAGTGAATGGAATATTAAAAAATTCACTAACAATAGATTTCAAAATATAAAATTAAACGAAAATGCTCCTCCAAAAGTATCTGAAAAATCTTACCAAATAATTAAACAAGATTTCAATAACCCACAAAATATTGAGAATAAGAATCTTTTAATTTTTGAAAATAATCTCTCGTTTGAAATCACTGACTTTAAGGAAAACAACTTTAAGAAAATTTACTTAGTTTCTAATAAAAATGAAAATAGAGCAATAAAACTCAGTGAAAAATTAGTGAAATTTAAATCTCATTTAATAGAAGACCAAAAACAAAGATTAAAAGATCAATCTATTGATTGTCAAATTATAGATATAAGTGAATTAACAAATACTGAAAATTGTTATGGTTTGTATCCAACAGTAGGTGAAAATTTAGATTTTTTAAATTCAAGTAATTTAAAGATAGATTTTTTATATAGAAATCTTGATCAATTAGCTTGGCAATACTGCAATAAAGGATTTTTTAATTTTAAAAATTATATTCCCAAAATAGTTTCGACTTTTAACTAAAACCAACGAACCATTCCAATAATTCCAGCAGTTGCATAAAAAAATTGCAAAAATAAAATTCCTTTATGACCACCTCTATAGGCCCAAATTCCAATTAAAATAGCTGACAAAAGCAATAGGCAAAAACCAAAAAATTCTATGCCTATATTTAAAGCAACAAACAAAGAATACAATATTGCAGTTATAACCCCTGCCCATTCAAAGATTTTATTATTCATAAAAGTTTTTTAAAATTATTATAAAGGATTGTAGAGTAGTTATTCATATCTTTCATGTTATCTTTTGCTGATTGATCAAACTTTTCTAATGCACCATTACCAAGCTGATCCTCTAAAGCTTTTTTGTATTCTGGTACACACCCCCACTGATTTACCGTTGTATCTTTTATTTCTATATGAAATTGAATTCCATAAGCATGATTTTGATATTTAAAGATTTGATACTTGGTAATTGGGGAAGAGGCTAATAAAGTTATATCTTTATTATTTTCAATACCCTTAACCTCATAAGAGTGCCATTGTAAACTTTTAATCGTATTAGGAAATTTTGAGAATAATTTATCTACATTTTTTTCATTAGAGAAATTTATATCCATAATGCCAATTTCTGCTGGTTTAGATTTAACCACTTTTCCTCCTACTACTTCTCCTAAAAGCTGACAACCTAAACAAAAACCTAAATATGGTTTTTTTAGATCTACAACAAATTCTTTAATTTTTTTCTTTTCTTCTATTAACCAAGGATATTCTTCTTCCATATAAGTATCCATTGGACCTCCCATGCAAAACATGCCATCAAATTTACTTAAATCGTCTGGTATTTTTTCACCTTCATCTAACTCAATAGTAGTTAAGTTAAATCCATCACCTAACATTAAATCTTTAATATAACCTGGGTCTTCTATGTTAATATGTTGTAATACTATTATGTTCACTAAGCTTAGCTTAGCTTAGAACACTTCTTGGAACAATATTTTACTCTATCCCAATTCAACTTCCATTTTTTTCGCCATGTAAAAGGTCTTTTACAAACTGGACATATTTTAGAAGGTAAATTTTGTTTCTTCAATTTAGTATTCTTTTTTCTAAAATTTTTTTCTAAATTCTATTTCCTTAAACCAATTTTGTATTTAAAAAATTAATCTTAATTTAAATCTTTTGCTAAAAGTATACATAACTTAATTGTACAATATTTTAAATACTTTATATGGTATTCTATAACCTGGAAATGAAGCAACGTCTCCTGTAATTACAGTTTTAGGATTCCATCCAAAACAAAAAATTATAAAGAATGTTATAAAAATTTTACCTTTTATTTTATAAAATAGACTCTCTTTTAATTTTTCAAAATTTAATAAAAATTTGTTATCAATAAGTAACTTGAAATAAATTAAAGCTAGAATTACATAGGAAATGTTTACCCATCTTCCCCAATCATAACCCATTGCAAAAAGTAAAATAACTGGTGAAAGGCAAACCAAGAATAAAGCTAATGAACTTTTAATATATCTTAAAAATATTAATTTATTATTCTTTAAAGAGGAATTTCTTATTAGTGTAAATAATGGAAAAAAACCAATCAGGATAATTAAAAAATATCTGATAAATATCTCAAGAGAATATTTTCCATAATTTCCCTCAAATTGTTGGAGTATCGTAGATTTTGATCCTAATAAATCACAAGACATATAACAATTTTGCCCAAATTCATTTTTTAAAACAGATGCCATTAATTGATGTTCATCTTTTGATAAAGGGTTAAATATCATGATAAAAGCAATAGTTAGACTTGGAATAAAATAAATTATTATTCTGAGAAAATTAAGATCAAATTTTTCAATTTCTTTATCGATCATTTCATAAATAAAAAGTATGGGGAAAAAAAAGATAATTGGTTCCCAAACCAACATACTTAAAACAGAAAAAATTATAAATGAGATTATTTTAAAATTACTTTTTCTTGGAACAAACAAATAAATTATCAAAAATGAAAATACAATTATCTCCTTTCTTGCTAATACTTCAATTTCAGCTATGGGATATAAAATAAATATTGGAGTAAAAATAGATAGAATTATTACTCTTTCATATTTAAGATTTTTTAAAAAATTATATAAAAGAAGAAAATATATTGAACAAGTAAAAGATTGTAATAAAAAAATTACCCATCGTAAATCAGAGTCAAAAAATCTTGTTAAGCTGATTGCTAACTGACCTATTAGACCTCTTTTTGTGAAACCTCCCTCATAATTTATAAACCACTCTGAAATAGTTGAATCATTCCCAACTTGATATTTAATAGATAAGAAAAAATATGAAAAACCTAATAATGTTGAAAGATAAAATATTAGATATTTATTAAGTTTTTTTTCCATTTAGATATTGGTCAACAAAGATATACTATCACTTACCTTTACCACATGATTAAAGAAGAAAAAATATTAGTTTTCACAGCTTGTTATAACGAAGCAGAAAATATAGAGAAACTTATTAAAGATATAAAAAAATTTCTACCATCCTCATCGATACTGATAATTGATGATAATTCTCCAGATAAAACAAAAGAAAAAATAATTGAGTTAAAAAGGGAAATTAGTCAAATAAATTTGATTGTTAGAGATAAAAAAATGGGCTTGGACACTGCACATAAACTTGCATATGATTATTCAATTAAGAATAATTACAATTTACTCATAACAATGGATGCTGATCTTTCTCATGACCCAAAAGAGTTAAATAACTTTGTAAAAAATTTAAGGGAAAATTCTTTTGTTATAGGCTCTAGATACATTGAAGGTGGAAAATGTTTAATGAAAGGTTCAAGACTGATTATGAGTAAAGTAGGTAATCTAGTAATCAAATTTGTTTCAAGGATAAATTGTAATGAATTTACAACATCATATAGAGGTTTTAATATTGATAAGCTAGTTGGTTTCCACCTTAATGATGTTAAAGAGAGCGGTTATAGTTTTTTTATGGGAACTGTTTTTGAAGTTAACAGAAAAAAGTTTAATATTAAAGAAATACCTATAACTTTTGCAGATAGAGAAAAAGGTGTTTCAAAAATTCCAAAATTAGAGATTCTAAGAACTTTAATAAATCTTTTAATTCACATATTTAAAAAATAGTTTTTTAACTAAATTGTATTTCGTAAAATAAATTGATTTGCTTCTGATAAAATTAATTTTTTTCTATCAGATTTCATCTTATCAAATATTCTTACCATCATCGATAGACGAGGATTTTTTAAAAAGAATTTTCTGTTTCGATCTATAAATCTCCAATAAAGACCATCCATAGTGTTACACCACTCACCTCTTTTAAAATCCATCATTTTCATAAAATATGCAGAGCCACAAATATAAGGTTTTGTTGCAAAAATTCCTCCATCACTAAATAATCCCATCCCATATACATTTGGAACCATTACCCAATCTGAGGAGTCTACAAACATCTCCATGAACCACTTATAAACAATTGTTGGCTTAATTTCACAAAGGTTCATAATGTTGGATAAGATCATTAACCGTTCAATGTGATGTGACCAACCATGGTTAACAGCATTTTTAATTGCATAATCTAAAGGTGGAAGACCAGTGGTACCATCATACCAAGAAGTTTTCATTTTTCTATTTTGTTTAAAAAAATTTCCAGTTTCCATTTCTTGAGAATAGGACTGATAAATTCCACGCATAAATTCTCGCCAACCAATCACCTGGCGGATGTAGCCCTCTAGGGAATTCATTCTTATTTTATTTTTCTTATGAAAGTCTAAAACTTTTTGGATTACAAATTCAGGAGTAATTAAACCTAAATTTATATAAGGACTTAATGCACTATGAAATAGAATATTATCTTTTTGATCAACTGCATCCTCATAATCACCAAATAAGTTTGATTTTTCTTTTATAAAAAAATTTAAAAGTTTAACTACATCTTCGTATTCTGTTGCAAACCAAAAATTATTTGTACTCCCTGGGTGGTTTTTAAATTCCTTTTCGATAATAGGCTTCAATTTTTTTGTATGAATGGTTTCATTTATTTTTGGAAATTTAGGAATTGAAATGTTTTTTGGTAATTTGTTTCTGTTATCTTCGTCAAAGCTCCATTTCCCCCCGATAGGATTACCATCCAAACCCATTAATATTCCAGATTTTTTTCTAACATCTTTGTAGAAAGTTGCCATAAAAGGTTTTTTTGATTTTGATAAATAATTTTTAAATTCAGCTCTTGAATTTAAAAACATAGGAGTTTGAACAACATTCCAGTGTATTTTTTCTTTTTTTAAAAATTGTGAAATTTTTTTTTCAAAAAATTTATCCTCTACTTCGAAACTTGAAATTTCTTTTACTTTTTTTTGTGTAATTATTTTTTTTAATTTTTTTAAATAATCATCATTAAATTCTTTGTCTTCAATTTTAAAATAATCTAATTTAAATTTGTTTTTTCTTAATCCTTCTGCATAAGAACGCATAGAAGATAAAAATAAT
Organism: uncultured Pelagibacteraceae bacterium; assembly: GCA_902546085.1. Classification (GTDB taxonomy): domain Bacteria; phylum Pseudomonadota; class Alphaproteobacteria; order Pelagibacterales; family Pelagibacteraceae; genus Pelagibacter. Next base: position 20,811 of record CACCIO010000011.1, read on the forward strand.
AAAATTTTTTGTTTATGATGCTTTTCATAAGTGCATAAACCCTTGTCTTCAGCCATAAAAAATAGGTGGTCTTTTTTGAAGCGGTCCAGGTATTTTATTGGAAATAATTGATTACCAAGTATAAAAAATAACTTCATGATTAAATATAACTAATATAATTTTTTATGTCAGAAAAATATGTAATTTTTGGTGCGACAGGTTCTATTGGATCAAGTTTAGCGGAACAATTAAAAAACTCTGGAAACGATATTCATTTAGTTGGAAGAAATGAAAGTGAACTTAGTTCTATCTCTGAAAGACTTGGATGCTCACACACCGCTGCAGATGTTTTAGAGGAAGGATTTATAGAAAAAGTTAAATCTGATATTTCTGAAATTAAAGGTCTGGCTTATTGTGTAGGTTCAATTGATTTAAAACCATTAAGAATGGTGAATGAACAAGACTTTCAAAAATGCATGAAACTTAATCTTTATTCTGCTGTAGAAGCTATTAAAGGATATCAGGAAAGTTTAAAAAAAAATAAAGGTTCAATAGTTTTATTTTCAACTGTTGCTGCTCAAAGAGGTTTTACCAATCATGCAATCATAGCTTCAGCAAAAGCTGCTGTTGAAGGATTGACGGTTTCTCTTGCAGCAGAATTTGCTCCAAACATTCGAGTAAATTGTGTGGCACCAAGTTTAACAAAATCTAAAATAGCAGAACCAATGTTAAAAAATACTGCTATAGCTGAAGGTATTGCAAAAGCACATCCTCTTAAAAGATTAGGCGAAGGTAAAGACTCTGCTGCTCTTGCTAAATTCTTACTAACAGAAGATAGTTCTTGGGTTACAGGCCAAATAATTGCTGTAGATGGTGGTAGATCTAAACTTTCATAAAGTGGTCAAATATTTTATATCGATATTTTTCTTTTTAATATTTTCATCGAAAAGTTTTTCTGAAAATTTTACTTTTAAAAAATTGGCAGATTTAAACGAGCCATGGGGATCGTCTTTTATAAATAATGAAGAGCTTATTATCACTGAAAAAACTGGAAAAATAAAAATAGTAAATATTATTTCTGAAGAAGTTTATGAAGTTGAACATAACTTAAAATATTTTGTTCACGGACAAGGAGGTTTATTAGATATTATTTACCAAGATAATTACTTATGGATTTCCTATTCAGAAAATAGAGGGGATTGGAAAACTAGTACATCAATTGCAAAAGCTAAATTAAATAAAAAAGATTTAAATTTCAAAAATATATTTCAAGCTGAACCACCAATAGAATCTGGTTATCATTTCGGCTCAAGACTAGCTATAAAAGACAATTATCTTTTTGCTTCTGCTGGTGAAAGAGGTGGTGGTATGATTGCTCAAGATCCGACAAATCATCCTGGAAGTATTATCAGAATTTATTTAGATGGTAGTATTCCAAAAGATAACCCTAAGTTTGAAGGTAAATCAAATTGGTTACCAGAAATTTATCAAATTGGTGTTCGTAATCCTCAAGGCTTAACCTATTCCTCTTTTGATGGAAAAATTTATGCAAGCAACCATGGTGCAAAAGGTGGTGATTGGTTTGGTGAAATAAAAAAAGGAGAAAATTATGGTTGGAAAATTTTAGGTTGGGGTGGAACAAACTATTCAGGCTCAAAGATTGGACCTAAATGGAAACCAGGATTTACCAAAGCAATCCAATACTGGGTACCTTCAATAGCAGCAAGTGCTATAACTATTTATAAGGGAAAAGAATTTAGTGAATGGAATGGCGAAGCGTTAATTACTTCTTTAAAAGATAAATCAATGAGAAAATTAAACTTTAAAAATTCATCTAAGATTCAAGAAACAATTATTTTCAAAGATAAAATTGGAAGAATAAGAGATATACAAGTTCACCCAGTTAATGGAAAAATATATTTTCTTGCGGGAAACAGTTTATGGTTAATGGAGAAAAAAAAATAATATGAAAGAAAGACCTTATCATCATTTACCTGATGGTACTTTCAGGAATCCAAAAGGATCTCCAGTAATAATATCCAGATCAGGAAAATTTTCTTATAGAACTTTCAGTAAATTAAGAAAAAAAGTTGATTTATCTTATCCAAAAGAACATGTGATTGAAAAAGAAAAAGTATTAGCTGATTTAGAAAAATATAAAGATAATGATTATATTGCTTGGATAGGTCACGCGACATATCTTATAAAATTAGGTGGAACTACAATTATAACAGATCCTGTATTTTCAAAGAATGCTGGACCACTAATCTTTGGTCCAAAAAGATTTACTGATCCTGCAATAAAATTAAATGAGATACCTAAAACGGATATATTTTTACTCACTCATAATCATTACGATCATCAGGACATGTCAACAATTAGAAATTTTCCTTTTAAGAGTGCAAAAGTATTAACACCACTAAACCTTGGTAAATATTTTAAAGGATATAAAGATGTAAATGAAATGGATTGGTATGATCAAATAATTATAAATGAGGATTTGAAAATTTCTTTACTTCCTGCAGTTCATTGGTCAAAGAGAAGTTTAACAGACACTAATAAAACTTTGTGGGGTAATTTTTTAATAGAACATAAAAATAAAAAAATTTTATTTGCATGTGATACTGGATATGGGGAAGTCTACAAAGAACTAGGTAAAAAATATGGTCCTATAGATCTGACAATGATTAATATTGGGGCTTATAATTTCAAACCAATGTTTGATAAAACTATTTATCATACGACACCAGAAGAAGCCCTGAATGTTGCACAAGACCTAAAAAGTAAAAAAGTATTAGGGATGCATTGGGGAACATTTGTTTTGTCATTAGAACCGATTATGGAACCCCCAATTAGATTTAAAGATAGTGCTGAAAAATATGGTTTTAATAAAGAAGATGCAATTATTTTTAAAATTGGAGAAGTTAGTCCTCTAGATGAATTATTATAGAGTTAAATACTTAATTGCAAAAAATATAGTCCCTATAGAAGCAATTGTAGAGACAAAAATTGCTTTAACTATATTTTCGGGACTTACATTATAAGCAGCACATAAAACTATAGAAGTAACTCCGCAAGGTGCAACACTAACGAAGAAAGCACCTGGTATTTCAGCTGGCAATCCTGCATTAAAAAACACTAATCCAATTAACAATAAAATTATTGGAGAAATGACTAATTTTAAAACTGAAATAGAAACAGATAATTTATTAATTACATTTTTAGTATAAAACGAGAGAATTATGCCAATTGCAAACAATCCAACTGGCGAAACACATGCCGCAAGTTTAGACAGAGTGTATTCAATCGGTGTTTGATCAATATTAAATTTTAATAATAAAAATAATAGACCTATAATTATTGAAAGAATAAATGGATTTAAAAATAAATTTTTAATAAAATGAAATAAATTTACATTTTTTTTTGTAGATAATTCGAGAAAAAAAGCAATTACAGATAATAAAATTATACCATCCATTAATATAATACTTGCAACTTGTGTAATTACATTTTGTTGAAAATAAATTTCTGTTATTGGCAAAAGCAATGTCACGTGGTTTGATAAAGAAACTGTTAAAGCCCAAATTATAGACTCTGGGATTGATCTTTTAAAATATTTTAAAGTAATTAAGTAAGCGATAATTCCACATATCGATTGCATAATTAAATAAGAGAAAATTTGTTTAAAATCTACTTGTCCAATTTCATTTTGTGCTATTAGCTTAATAATCAATGCTGGGACCGCAATATAGAACAAGAAAAGATTTAAAATTTTAGCATGGCTAAGGTCTAAGACTTTTAACTTACCAAATACAAACCCTAAAAAAGTAATAAATATAAATGGAGTTAGTCCTAAAAAAATTGTGAACATAAATTATTTGATTGTTATTCTATGCATTATTCTATTTCCTTTGAAAGGTGTTGCCTGATGGAGCATAGATCTGTTATCCCATATAGCCAATTGATTTTTTTCCCAGGGCAATGAAAATTGAAACTTCTTCTTAATTTGATGGTTAAATAAAAATTTTTTTAACTTTTCTTGATTTTTTATCTTTGAGCTAAAACCAACAAAATGTCCTGGACTACAATAAATAGAATAATTTGTGCTGATTTTCTTAATTATTTTATGTGAAGATTTAAGTTCTTTAATATTTTTTCCTTTTTCTTTTACTCTTTCTTTTGTTGTAACCGAGATTGGACCCTCAGAGGAATATTTACCTTTAATATTTTTAAATTTTCTTTTTATTGGACTTGGTAATTCTTTATAAGCAAGATATTGAGAACAAAATTCTGTATTAGCTTTTCCTTTTTTTGGCACAAGTTTAGAAAGTAACATTGTAAATCTTGGCGGCTTTTTTGTATAAATCGAGTCAGTATGAAATTGTTCACCAAAACTTGGTCCTTTATCAGTTGATTTTCTTTGCACCACTGTAATTTGAGGAAATTTTTTATTTAAACCTTTTAGTCTTGGATAGTTGGCTAAATTTCCAAAATATTTCGCAAAATTAATGAAAAATTTAGAAGTTAACTTTTGTTCCTTAAAATATAACATTCCATATTTATTCAGTGCTTTTTTGATTTTTGAAATATCTTTATTTGAAATATCTTTTAAATTTACAATTATTTCTGCTCCAATATTTTTTTTATTTGGAATTATTTTTAACATTTTTTAAAAAAAATTTTTTTAGGTGATTTATAGTTTGTTTAGGATTTTCCTCTGGAATGAAATGATCAGAATTAATTTCTGCACCGTAAATTTTTTTATTTGTATATTTTTGCCAAATTTTAATCGAATCAAATTGCTTTCCAACTACTCCCTTTTTTCCCCACAAAACTTGGATAGGAATATTTAATTTTTTTTTTCTATCTTTTTTATCGTGCTCTAAGTCTATAGTCGCCGCAGCTCTATAATCTTCACAGGTTGCATGAATTCTTTTATTTTGTTTAAAGGCTCTAAAATACTCATCTTCAACTCTTCCAATCGCACGTTTAGATGACCTATTAAACCGACTTTGTAGCCATCTCTTAGGATCAGCCATTATCATTTTCTCTGGTAAAGGTGCAGGCTGTATTAAATAAAACCAATGAAAATATCCTTTTGCAAATTTCATATCTGTATGCTCATACATATCAAGAGTTGGACAAATATCTAATACACTTAAAGCCATAATTTTATTTCTATAATCTCTTGCCATTCTGTGTGCAACTCTTCCTCCCCTATCATGTCCAGCAACAAAAAATTTTTTGAAATTTAATTTATTCATCAACTGAACCATATCTTTTGCCATTTCTCTTTTAGAATAATTTTTATGATTAATTCCACCAGACAAAACCAAGCTGTCCCCGTATCCTCTAAGATCGGCGACTATTACTGTGAAATATTTACTAAGTTCAGGGGCAGTCTTGTGCCACATTACATGCGATTGTGGATATCCGTGGAGTAGCAATAAAGGAGGACCATTACCTTTAAATCTACAAAATATATTACCCTTGTTTACCTTAACAAATTTTTTTTTAAATTCCTTGAACATGATTAAACTATTTAATTATTTAATAGTTTGTTTTTGGCTTTTTCAAATTCCTCTTGAGAAATAATTCCTTTTTCTTTTAAATCATTCAATTTAGTAAGTTCATCACTTAAATTGGTGCTTTGTTCATCAGAAGTCTCTCTTGTCTCCCTACCCTCACTTTCAACTTCCTCTTTCTCAGCTCTATTAGCTTCCTTAGACTTAAAACCATTCATAATTGCCATTCCACCTAGGTATAAAACATAAGCCATAATAGGAATAACCAATCCAAAAAAAATTATTTTTTCCATATTTTAATCTTCATCTTCTTCACGCCAGTTTTTTTCATACATTAAATATGCAGCGTATATTACTGATACAGTACCTACAATCATACCATAATCAAAACCAGTTTGCTTGTCATGCAAATACCAACCTAATTGTGTTGCCCCAATAGGTGGAACCGTAAGAAGCAAAAAAATTATACCAAATCTGTATGGTCGTTTAGGTTTTTTCATCCTAATAAATTAACAGATTACAGCTTATGGTTTAATTATTAAATTTGCGATCTTTTGAAACAGTCGATCGTATTTTTAAGCAAACAAGCAATGGTCATTGGACCTACACCGCCTGGAACTGGTGTAAGTGCTTTTGCATTTTTTGAAACTTCATCAAAATGAACATCGCCAACTATACCGTTATCAGTTTTATTTATACCAACATCAATAACAATAGCATCTTTCTTAACCCAATCTCCTCTAACAAGTTCGGGTATACCTACAGCTGCAACAATTATATCTGCCTCTAAACATTCAGCTTTTAAATCTTTAGTTTTTGAATGAGTTATAGTTACGGTGCAATTTTCTTTTAATAGAAGTTGTGTCATTGGTTTACCATTTAAATTTGATCTACCCACAACCACAGCTTTTTTACCACTTAAATTAGGTTCAATTTTTTTTATCAACAAATAACATCCAAGCGGAGTACAAGGTATCGAACTTTCATAACCAGATGAAAGATTGCCTACATTCATTGGATGAAATCCATCTACATCTTTTGAGGGATCAATAGCTTCTATAACCTTCTGCTTATCAATATGCTTAGGTAAAGGGAGTTGAACTAAAATTCCTGAAACAGTTTCATCACTGTTTAGTTCTTGAATTTTTTCTAGAACAGTCTTTTCTTCAACTGAGTCTGAATATTTAATTACTTCAGATTTTAATCCTACCTCATTTGCTGACTTCTCTTTATTTCTTACATAAATTTGACTAGGTGTTAAATCACCAATCAGTATTACCGTTAAACCTGGTACTTTATTATGTTTTGATTTTAACTCTGCAACTTCTTCCTTTAACTCTGCTCTTAATTCTGCGGCTGCTTTTTTTCCATCAATTAAAATCATTTTTCTCTCTTAAAAAATCATTGGTGCAATGTACAGCTTCATACACATTTCGATAAACCAAATCAATAAAAGAAGAATGATTGGAGAAATATCTAGTGAACCTAAATTTGGCAAAAAACGTCTAATTTTATTAAGGAAGGGCTCAGTTAATTTGTAACTCAACTCTAAAATTGCATACACAAACCTATTTTGAGTATTAAGAACGTTAAAAGCTATTAACCAACTTACAATAACATTGGCGATTACAACATAAGAGTACAATTTTAAAATTTGTAAAACTAAATAAAAAATAGCTATCATTTTTTCTCGACATAAATCGACTGACTTGGGAAAGCAAATGAAGCACCATTTTTTTCTACAATTTCCTTTATTGCAATTGCTAATCTTTCTTTTACATTAAGCCAATTAATCCAACTTCCTGTTTTTGTAAAGCATCTTACATACATATCTATTGAACTATCAGAAAATTTATCAACTCTTACCGCAACACCAATTGAGGTATTATAATCTTCGCTTGAATTAATATGACTTTCGATTTCATCTCTAATTATTTTTAACTGATCTACCGTAGTGTCATATTGAAGTGTAATAATCCAACTGATTAACCAATTTGAAGTTTCACTTACATTTACAACTGCGTTTTCGGCAAATTGAAAATTTGGAATAATAGCAAGAGATTTATCAAACTTTCTAATTGTTGTTGATCTAAATCCAATCTTTTCTACTACACCTTCAATAATACCCTCGACAGCTATCCAATCTCCAATTTTAAATCTCTTTTCAACTAAAACTAAAATTCCTGATATTAAATTTTTAAATAAATCTTGTGCACCTAATGCTACAGCAACACCAAACAATCCAAGACCTGCAATGATTGGACCTATTTTAATTCCCCACAATTCTAAAACTGCTGCTAAACCTAAAATAAAAATTAAAATTTTTAACGATTTAATTATCCAGCCAATAAGTTCTCTTGTTAACAATTTGTCTAAACCACTAAGTATGTATGAGATTGGTTCTATGATTTGGTGAATTACCCAAAAAATTAAAATAGTGATCAAAGTTCTATTAATTGTATCTACCACTTCTCTTCCTTCTAGTGAGAAAGTCATGTAGTAGCTTGCAATAAAAAATCCTAATACAATTGGTAAAAATCTTGCTGGACCTACAAGTGATTGAACAAAAGTATCATCTAATTTATTCGTTGTTCTTTTTGAGATAATTTCTAATTTTTTAATAACTAATTTACTTATTAGACCTCTAAAAATTAAGAATATTAAAAATATTCCAATACCAATTAAGATTTGAAAGATATCAACACCAAGAATTCCTTTATTCCACACTGATAAAAATATCTCTGAAAAATTATTAATTAATTCCATTTCTAAATTTTATATAACAAAAACTCTTCTTCTCCAGGGTTAAAAAGAAAAATCTTTTTCCATTTGATTTCGTTCAGTATTGACGAGGTTTTTTCGCCTATACACATCAAATTTGTATTCATCCATAAATTTTCGGTTTGGTAAATCTTTATGAAATTTAAGAAACTTGACGCACTATTTTGAGAGTAAATATAGACCATATCAGGCATATTTAATTTTAATTCATTAACAAATTTCTCATCAAATTTTTGATTATGATCTACTCTGTAATTAATAATTCTTTTTACCTTAAAACCTTCGCTTAATAAATGTTGATCTAAATCAACCGATATTGTTTCACCACTAACGTAAAGTAATTCTTTATTTTTGGACTCATAACTTTGTATAATTAACTCCTTTAAGTTTGTAACATTTCCTTCAGCCGAAATTGTATTTTGAAAACCAACACTTCTTGCTTTATTTTCTGTAGCATTTCCAACACAAAAGCATTTAACATTTTTATCTAATTTTACTGTGTTTAAAAATTTTACTGCATTTGCACTAGTAAAAACAATTCCACCATATTCAAAAAAATTAATTTCTTCATATTTAACCTTTTCAATTCTTATTAATGGAAGATGAGAAACTTGATGTCCTAATGATTGAAATTTTAATATCATTTCAGAACAATCCTCCAGTGGTCTAGTTAACAAAATATGCATATTATCTTTTATATGAATTATTTGATTTTGTTTTTAAAAGTATTCCAATCTCTTTACCAATTTCTTTAAACTCATTCAAATTACCAACTTTTTTTTCATAAAACCTCTGTTTACCATCTAAAGAAAAAAGTTCAGCCTCCACCGTAATCTTATCTCCATCAACCACTGAATGAGCACCAATTGCTGTTTCACAATCTCCATCTAAAACTTTTAAAATATTTCTTTCAAGATGAGCTCTTTTGTGTGTTTCCTCATGATTAATTTTTTTCAAAATAGAAATTATCTCATCATCATTCTCCCTGCACTGAAGAGCAATTACGCCTTGTCCTGCACTAGGAATTATTTCTTCAGCTGAAAAAATTTCTGAGATTTCATTTTCAAATTTTAAAAATTTGATACCAGCGTAAGACAAAATAATTGCATCATACATCCCTTCATTTAATTTTCTAATTCTAGTATCTACATTTCCTCTAATTAGTTTACAGTTCAAATCTTGTCTGATTTTTTTTATTTGAAATTCTCTTCTGTATGATGAGGTACCAACAATTGACTTTTGATCTAAATCTATAAGTTTTTTTTTGTTCTTTGTAATTAAAATCTCTCTAGGGTCATTTCTTTTAAGAAAAGAATCTGTCCTTAATCCCTCTGTCTCATTAGCAGGCATATCTTTCAGTGCATGGACTGCAATATCAATATTTTTTAATTGAAGTTCCTCTTCAATATTACTAGAAAACAAACCTTTGCCACCTAGCTCAGATAATCTTATATCCTGTACTTCGTCGCCTTTAGTTGTAATTGATTCAATTAAAATATCTTCATCACCAAGGTCAGTATTTTCAATAATCTTATCTTTAGCTTGTTGAGCATAAAGTAAGGCAAGCTTGCTACCCCTAGATCCAATTATTATTTTTTTTTTCATAAAAAATTATTTCTTACTTGTATAAAGATTGTACAATTATTAAAAACTAATTGAATGAGCAAAAAACCCTTAATTCTTGGAATAGAGTCTAGTTGTGATGAAACAGCAGCTTCTTTAATAACTGAAAATGAAGAAGGATTCCCAGTAGTTTTATCCAACGTTGTTTCAAGCCAAGTGGAGGTTCATAAGGAGTTTGGTGGTGTAGTTCCTGAACTAGCAGCACGTTCACACATTGAAAAAATTGATTGGATTGTCAAAAAAGCTATTGATGAAAGTGGGAGAAAAATTGAGGAAATAGATGCGGTTGCTTCTACAGCTGGTCCTGGATTAATTGTTTGTTTATCGGTTGGATTAAGTTTTGGTAAAGCTTTTGCAACAGCAATGAATAAACCTTTTATTGCTGTTAATCATTTAGAGGGACATGCTTTAAGTCCAAAACTAAACACAAATTTAAATTATCCATATTTACTTCTTTTAATTTCAGGTGGGCACTCCCAATATTTAAGTGTTCAGAACCTTGGTAAATATAAAAGATTAGGAACAACCATTGATGACGCTTTAGGAGAAGCATTTGATAAAACTGCAAAACTTTTGGGAATAGAATTTCCCGGAGGACCTCAGGTAGAAATCTTAGCTGAAAAAGGTGATTCTAATAAATATGATTTACCAAAACCAATTTTTAATAAAGGAGGATGCAATCTTTCCTTTGCAGGTCTCAAAACTGCTGTATTGAAAATAAGCAAAACAATTAAATCAGATCAAGATAAATATGATCTCGCAGCATCTTTTCAAAAAACAATTGAGGAAATTTTATTAAAAAAAACCAAAATTGCATTTAATGAATTTGAAAAAATAAATGAACTAAAAGAAAAAATTTTTGTTGTTGCGGGAGGCGTTGCTGCCAATAAAAAAATTAGATCAATGTTAATAAATCTTTGTGAAGAAAATGATTATAGAGGTATTTTTCCACCAATAGAGTTTTGTGGAGATAATGCAGCTATGATTGCAATGGTAGGTTTGGAAAAATTTAAATTAAAACAATTTAATAATTTAGATTACCCTGCAAAACCTAGATGGACGCTAGATGAAAAAGCTGTATTTCTCAAAGGTGCTGGTGTGAAGTTTTAGTTTATTATCTAAATTTTGGTCCAGACATCCATATTGCCAAGGTATGTCTTTTTCCAGAGACAATTTTATTTACTTTATGATTAATGTATGAGGGAAATATAATTGCACTTCCTGGAGTATTAAACTCATTGCAAATAATTTCATTTGCCCTGAATAATACTAATTCTCCACCTTCATAGCTCTCCTCAGATAAATTTAACAAAGCTGTAAGTTTAATATCTCTAACTGGGTCTGTGGGAACTGCATCGATATGCCAATTATATTCAGTTCCCTCATCATAAATATTATAATTTAGTTTTTTAAATGAAGTTAATGGATGAAGATCAAAACCAAAGAAATTATTGTTGGCAGTTAAACAGAATTCTAAAAAAGGATTTATATATTTTTGAATTTTTCCAAGATTGACGAATTTTACCTCAGAAGTTTTTAAGGACTCCTGAGCATAATTGTCTTTACCAGAAATTAAATTTTGGTTAATTGCTTTATTTATTTCTTTAATATCAGATTTATTAAATATGTTCATTGAAGTGTAATTTGCAGCTCTCATAATAATAAAACTATCAAAATAAATTGATAAATTCCTTAAAATAATACAAAGTAATTTAATGCAATATTGGTTAATGAAATCTGAACCAGATGTTTGGTCAATTGATCAACAAAAAAAAGCTGGAATTAAAGGTGCACCTTGGGATGGTGTTCGAAATTATCAGGCTGCAAAGAATTTAAAGAATATGAGGAAAGGTGATCTTTGTTTTTTTTATCATTCAAACATAGGAAAAGAGATTGTTGGAATCGTAAAAGTTATAAAAGAATCTTTTTTAGATAAAACTGACAAAACAGGAAGGTTCGTTGCTGTGACTGTTCAATTTAAAACTAAATTTTCGAAGCCTATAACGCTCGAAAATATTAAAAAAAATAAGGATTTAAGCCATTTAGCTCTGATAAAGCAAAGTAGGCTTTCTGTAATGCCTGTTGATTATAAAAGCTGGAAAATTATAAATAACATGAGTAAAATTTAAAAAAAAAATTGTCCTATGCCAAAAAAAAAAAAGAAGAAAAGCAAGGTAAGAAAAAAAAAATCTAAAGTTAGAAAAAAAACCTCAAAAAAGGTGAATAGAAGATCTAAAGTTAGAAAAAGATCTTCTAAAAAAGTAAAAAAAAAAATTAAAGCAAAAAAGGAAAACGGAAATACACCTCCTGAAATTGTTATTAAAACAAAACCAGAATGGGTAAAAAGTAGCTTAGCAAATAAAAGTAAATACCAACAAAAATATTCTCAGTCTATAAAAAGCAATGACGAATTTTGGAGGAAAGAGGGAAAAAGAATTACATGGATAAAACCATATAAAAAAATTAAAGACGTAAAATACAGTACAAAAGAAGTAAAAATTAAATGGTTTGAAGATGGCACTTTAAATGCTTCTGCAAATTGCATTGATAGACATTTAAAGGATAAAAAAGATAAAACTGCTATAATTTGGGTTGGAGATAATCCAAAAGATAGTCAAAAAATTTCTTATAAACAACTTCATCAAAAAGTTTCTAAAGCAGCAAATGGTTTAAAAAAATTAGGAATTAAAAAGGGTGACCGTGTAACAATTTATTTAACGATGATACCAGAGTTAGCAATTTTAATGCTGGCCTGTGTGAGAATTGGTGCAGTTCATTCAATTATTTTTGGAGGTTTTTCAGCAGACTCTATCTCTGGGAGAGTGAATGATTGCGAGTCTGAATATATAATCACTGCTGATGAAGGAGTGAGAGGTGGAAAAACTATACCGCTGAAATATACAGTCGATGAAGCTTTAATGAGTTGTCCAAATGTTAAGAAATGTATTGTTGTTAAACGAACTGGTAATTACATCAACTGGGATCAAAATAGAGATGTTTGGTATCATGATTTAATTAAAGATGTTCCTAATCATTGTGAACCTGAAGAAATGAACGCAGAAGATCCTTTGTTTATTTTATATACTTCGGGTTCAACAGGGAAACCTAAAGGAGTTCTTCATACTACTGGTGGATATATGGTGTATGCGTCGATGACACATCAATATATTTTTAACTACAAACCTAAAGATATTTATTGGTGTACTGCTGATATTGGTTGGGTAACTGGACATAGTTATATTATTTATGGACCACTTTCGAATGGTGCAACAACTATAATGTTTGAAGGAATTCCAAATTATCCTGATAGTTCAAGGTGGTGGCAAATAGTTGATAAATATAAAGTAAATACTTTTTATACAGCACCAACTGCAATTAGAGCATTAATGCGAGAGGGAGATAAACCAGTTAAAAAAACCTCTAGAAAATCCCTTAAACTTTTAGGAACTGTAGGAGAACCAATAAATCCAGAGGCTTGGATGTGGTACTATAAAACTGTGGGTAATTCAAAATGCCCAATTGTAGATACTTGGTGGCAAACAGAAACTGGGGGAATAATGATTGCTCCTCAAACAGGTGCAATTCCTCTTAAACCTGGATCTGCAACAAAACCTTTCTATGGAATTAAGCCAGTGCTTGTAGATAAAAACGGTAAAGAAATTAAAGGTGCTGGAGAAGGAAGATTGTGTATAGCTCAATCATGGCCTGGACAAATGAGAACTGTTTATGGTGATCATCAAAGATTTATAGATACATACTTTTCTCAATTTAATGGTAAATATTTCACAGGCGACGGATGTCGAAGAGATAAAGATGGTTATTACTGGATAACTGGTCGAGTGGATGATGTGATCATTGTTTCAGGGCATAACCTAGGAACTGCTGAAATTGAAAGTGCGTTTGTTGCCCATCCAAAAGTAGCTGAAGCTGCTGTAGTTGGTTACCCTCATGATATTAAAGGTAATGGTTTGTATTGTTATGTAACCTTGAATGCAGGAGAAAGCGAAACTGGTGAACTAGAAAGAGATCTAAAACTTTGGGTTAGAAAACAAATTGGTCCTTTAGCAACTCCAGATCTAATTCATTTTACTCCGGGTCTTCCTAAAACAAGATCAGGAAAAATAATGAGAAGGATTTTAAGAAAAATTGCTGCTAATGAGCACGGTCAATTAGGAGATACCACTACTCTAGCTGATCCAAGTGTTGTTGATAGTTTAGTAGATAATAGAAAAAATATTTAAAACTGAATTAAATCTTTAAACTCTTGTTTAACAACATCCCATTTTAAAATCATCGAATTTAAAACAATTTTTCGATCTAAAGTTTTTAATTCGTCTGCAATTGGAGCCCATTTATATAAAGAAAGAGCGCTAGGATTAAAAGGTAAGTCTTGATAATAAACATCCCAATT
>CACCIO010000012.1 GCA_902546085.1 uncultured Pelagibacteraceae bacterium
TAGGAAAAAAAGATCCTAATGGAAAAGAAATAAAATCAGACACCGATTTTGTTCAATCTCTTTTAGAAAATAGTGGTATTGCAGTTGTTCAAGGTTCTGCATTCGGCTTAGAGGGATTTTTCAGAATTTCATATGCAACTTCAATGGAAAATCTAAAAAAAGCTTTAGAAAAAATTTCCTCTTTTTGTAAAAGTTTAAATTAATGAAAACAGCCATAGTATTTGGTTCCACTGGATTAATTGGTGGCCATTTAGTTAATCAATTAATTCAAGATAATTATTATACTAAAATTAAGATTTTCGTTCGCTCTCAAACTTCAATTAATAATGAAAAAGTTGAGGTTATAAATATTGATTTTAATAATTTAGGAAATCATAAAACTGAAATTACAGGGGATGATTGTTTTTTTTGTATTGGTACCACAAAACAAAATTCCCCTAATAGAAATGAGTACCAAAAAGTAGAGCTAGATATCCCAAAAGAAATTGCAAAAATTGCAAAAGCTAATTCAGTTAAGTCATTTATTTTTATTTCTTCAATATATGCTAATCCAAAAAGTTCAGGTAAATATGTGAAATTTAAAGGTTTAGTTGAAGAAGAATTAAAAAGATTAAACTTCTCTAAATTAGGAATATTAAGACCCTCTTTTTTAATGGGAAAAAGAAAAGAGAACAGAGCAGGTGAAAAAATAGGTATTTTGACTTTTAGCATATTATCGCCTTTGTTATTTGGGCCATTTAAAAAAATGAGACCAATCAGTTCAGAAAATGTTGCAAAAGCAATGATCAAAATTGCTAAGGAAAATTTGCAAAAAATTACGTTTGAGTCTGATGAAATTTTAAAATTATAATTAAACCAAACCTAGCCTCACAACAGATTTGGCATTCTCTGCCATACAATCTTTTGCAGCTTTAAATTTAAAACCTAACAACTCTTCAGCATAAGAGGGGTCGGTTTGCATTAAAATTCCAAGATCAGGTATCATCATTTTAGCACTTGAGTCTAAATAACTTATCAACTTGACCATGAAATTTGGAAGTTCTTTTTTTGGCAACTTTTTTGCATAAGCAGGCATTGCTTCAGCCATCAATTGGGATAATTCGACTAATTTTTTTACTTCTTTTCCAACAATTAATCTTCTACCTCCAACTTTATCATTTCCTATACAAGCAACATGTGCTTTTGCAATGTCTTTTACATCAGAAATTAAAACAGCAAATTTAGGTGCTCCAGGAAATTTACCAGCCATGAATTGTCTGACATACTCAATTGAAGTACCTCCTTTTTTATCTAGAGCATCACCGAAGACACCACCAGGACAAATTGTTGTTAATTTATTTTTTAATCCTTTGCTTTCCATCAATTCCCAAGCAACTCTCTCAGCTTTAGTTTTTGATAAAAAATAATCATTTACCCCCTCTACCCAATTTTCATCAGTCCAATCTTTTTCTCCAAATGTATAAGGATTAGTTCTGTTTGGTTTTCTAAACATAGCAACAATAGAAGAAGTTTTTATGATTTGATCTACCTCAGCATTTATCCCTGCATTCAATACCCTTAACGTACCATCTACTGCAGGAGGTAATAAGCTTTCTCTATTATTTGAAACTTTTATTGGAAAAGGAGATGCAATATGAAATATATATTTACATCCTTTAGCTGCATCATTCCATCCATCATCTTTAACAAGATCTAATTTAATAAAAGATAATTTATCTATAGGAGCGTATTTACTAATAGTGTCTTTGGTTTGTTCTATTAAAGTTTCATTTCTTACTGTCCCAACGACCTCGTAACCAGAATTTAATAATTCTATAGCTGTATGTTTTGCTATCCAACCGCTTATTCCAGTTAGCAATACTTTTTCTGACATTTAATTGTGAGATAGATGTTTTTCTGCTTCAAGAGCTGCCATGCATCCCATACCAGCAGCTGTGACTGCTTGTCTAAAAATTTTGTCTTTCACATCCCCAGCTGCAAAAACACCGGGCACATTAGTTTCAGTAGAGTCTGCCTTTGTGATTAAGTATCCTTCTTTATCCATTTCCAGTTGATCTTTAAATAGATGGGTTGCTGGATCATGACCAATAGCAATAAATACACCATCAAGCTTTAATTCTTGTGTTTCATTTGTTTTGACATTTTTTATTTTAATTCCCTTAACATTTTTAGGATCTTTGTCACCCAACACATCTTCAACTACAGAGTCCCAAATAATTTCAATTTTTTTATTTTCCATTAATTTTTTTTGAAGCATTTTTTCAGCCCTTAAACTATCTCGTCTGTGAATTAATTTTACTTTGGATGCAAATTTTGTAAGAAACATTGCTTCTTCAACAGCTGCATTGCCACCTCCAACTACTGCAACTTCTTTATTTTTAAAAAAGAAACCGTCACATGTTGCGCAAGCAGAGACGCCAAATCCTCTAAACTCTTGTTCTGAGTCTAAATTTAACCATCTTGCCTGAGCACCTGTAGAAATTATTACACTGTCAGCAGTATATTTTTGACCACTATCTCCAGTTGCCTCAAATGGAGAAGTTTTTAAATTAACATTGCTAATGTGATCCTCTATCATTTCTGTACCAACAGCTTTAGCTTGTTCTTTCATTTGATCCATTAACCATGGGCCCTGGATAACCTCTGCAAATCCAGGAAAGTTTTCAACATCAGTTGTCGTTGTTAATTGACCACCTGGCTCAGATCCATGAACTAGAATTGGATTTAACATAGCTCGAGCAGCATAAACTGCAGCTGTGTATCCGGCAGGACCGGATCCAATTATTAACACTTTTGTGTGTTTAGTTGGATTTTGACTCATATGAAAGCTATATAGTGATTAATGACTAAATTAAAAGGTATTTTATTAACTCAAGGCATGCATGGAATGATTAGTCAAGTTGAGGGATTGGCTAAAGCTCTAGAAATTGAATTCACACACCATAAGGTTGAACTAAATAATTTTTGGAATTTGCTCCCACCAAAATTTACTCCTGTTTCACAAAATGTTTATAAAAAATTAAATCATTTAGATTTTGATATAATTATATCTTGTGGAAGAAAAAGTGTAATTCCATCAATTCATTTAAAAAGTATTTCAAATAAAAAAGTATTTAATATTCACATACAAGATCCAAAAGTAGATTTAAATCATTTTGATTTTGTAATAGCTCCTGAACACGATGGTATAAAAGGTTCTAATGTAATTTCCACAAAAGGTGCCATACATTATTTAACATTAAACGAAATTGAGGAAAATAAGTATTATTTAAATTCATTTATAAAAAAAGATGATAGAAAAATTTGGTCTTTAATTTTGGGTGGGCCTACCAAATATTATGATTACTCAACAAAAAATATGAAACATATTTTTTCAATTTTTTATAAATTGTTAAAGAAACATAACTTTCAACTTGTTGTAATTCCATCAATGAGAACACCATTGAATACGATCCACTATGCTAAAGAATTTTTTGGAGAAAATCACACTATTATAATGAATGTTGATAAAAAAGCTTATTTATCAGCACTTGGTTTATCTGAAAATATTGTGGTTACATGTGACTCTAGCTCAATGATATCTGAAGCAGCTTTAACTGGTAAACCCATTTATGTAGCAAATATTTTACCAAAAAGAAATGATAAGAGATTCCAAAATTTTAGAAATTTATTTAGAGAATTAAATATTATAAGAAATTTGGGAGAAGAAATAGAAAATTGGAACTATGAAAAACTTGATGAAACTAATAGAGTTGCAAAAATATTAAAAAGCAAAATTCAAAATTAATGTCATTTTTAAATTCAATTAAAAATAATTCGAAACAATACAGTTTCCCTTTTAATCATTGGGAATATAGCAATGCTTTATCAGAGGAAGCAATTGATGAAATAGTGAAAGCAGATATTCCTGATGTGAGTAAACACAATCTTAATTACGATGGCACTAGAGCAATAGATGGTGGAGCTGCAGAATTTAGAGAAGGAATAGCATCAGGTGGAAAAGCAATAAAATTTAGATGTTTTATAAATAAAGAGAACTCCACTCAATTTCCAAATTTAGTAAAATTTATAAACGAACTTCAGTCTAAAGAAACATATGAAACAATTTCTAAAATGATTGATAAAGATTTATCAAATTCTTATGTAAGAGTTGAAATTATATGTGATCGAGAAGGTTTTTGGCTTAAACCTCATTGCGATATAAAAGAAAAACTTATGTCAGGGTTGATATTTGTTAATAAAACAAATGAGTCTGAACACTTAGGAACAGATTTTTATAATGAAAAATTAGAGAAGGTTAAAACACTTCCTTATAAACATAACTATGGTTATCTGTTTACCAGTGGACCAAATACTTGGCATGGAATGGAAAAGAAAAAAATAGTTAAAGAAAGACGATGTATTCAAGTAAACTATGTTACTTTTCAGACTGATTGGAAAGTTAAATAATTTTATTTTTCCCAATCAAATCTGGGAAATGAGTCGAAAACTTTAAATATTCCCTCTGACCACTGGTTACAAACTCGGGAATAAGTTTCGTCAGAAAGATTTAAACATTCAAGTGAAGCTAATCTTTCAGCGTCTTTTTTGTGTACAGCAAAATCTATTGGTGGGCCTACTGTTAAATCACTTTTTAAGGTTGAGTCCATCGAAATTAATGCGCAACGTGATGCGTCCCCAATAGATACGTTTGGTTTGATTACCCTATCTAATATTGGCTTACCATATTTTACTTCTCCAATTACAAGATAAGGTTTGCTGTCTGCAGGTCTTATATAATTTCCTTGAGGATATATTAAATATAATTCGTGTTGCTGACCTTTGATTTGTCCTCCAACTATAAATGTTGAACCAAGTAAGACATTATCTGTATTAATTCCTTGAGGTGAGGAGTGCTCAATATTAAGTGAACCAATATAGGAAGCTATTTGTTCGAAATCAGAGCATGTGTTTAAGTTCATTATCCCAGTTGAGCTTTTTAAATCTTTCTCAATTGATTTATAAACTGCTTGTGAAGTCCCTAAATTTCCTGAAGTTACTATTACAATAGTTCTGTCACCAACATCATGGGTCATCATTTTTGAATATATATTTACATTATCTAGACCTGCATTCGTTCTTGAGTCTGACGCAAAAACAAGACCTTCATTAGTTTTAATACCTATACAATATGTCATAGATGTAATTGATATTTAAAAATAAACATTTTTACAAACTATTTTTAGCATAACTGTCATTCATTCTTCGCATTTGTCTATTTTGTATATTTATTAAAATATTAAATATTATGGTTACTCAATTCTGGAAAAATTACGACTCAAAGTCCACTTACGACGGTTATATATCTGATGATAGTAAAATAAGAAAACATGCTAAAATTATTTCTGGTATTTTAGAGAGGAATGGAAAGAAAAAATTACAAGAAATTGAAAAAAATTGCCAAAGCACAATTAGTGCAAGAGGAATTAATTTTAGAGTTTATGCAGCCAATAATAGAGCAGAAGAAAAAAAATGGCCTTTAGATATTATTCCTAGAATAATTCCTAAATCTGTATGGAACAAAATTTCAAAAGGGTTGGCACAAAGAGTAAAAGCACTTAATTTATTTATCGATGATGTCTACAATAAAAAAAAAATTTTTAAAGATAATGTAGTTCCTAAGGAATTAGTTTTTAATTCGCCATATTATATAAAAGAATGTGATGGTTTTTCTCCAAAGTATAAAGCTTGGTCAAACATTTCTGGAATTGATCTTATTAGAAATATAAATGGTGAATACTTAGTTTTGGAAGATAATTTGAGAGTTCCATCAGGTGTATCTTATATGCTTGAAAATCGGATGGTTATGAGGGATGTTTTTCCAGAGTTATTTACAAGATATAAAGTTTCCTCAATACATCAATACTCAAATAAATTGTACCACTGTATGGAGGAATGCATACCTAAAAGAACTGAAAATCCTCACATGGTAGTACTGACTCCTGGCATTTATAATTCAGCTTATTTTGAACATTCTTTTTTAGCTGAACAAATGGGAATAGCTCTCGTTGAAGGTAAAGATTTGTTCGTGGAAAATGATATTGTATACATGAAAACTGTTAAAGGTAAACTTAAAGTAGATTGTATATATAGAAGATTAGATGACAACTTTTTAGATCCAAAAGTATTCTACAAAGAATCACTTATTGGAGTTCCTGGACTTTTTAAGTGTTGGAAAAAAGGAAACGTAGGAATAGTAAACGGAATTGGAACAGGTATAGCAGATGACAAAGCTATTTACTCTTATGTAAATAAAATGATTGTTTATTATCTAGGTGAGCAACCTAAAATAAATCAAGTTGAAACTTTTTTGTGTCATGAGAAAAAAGATAGAGATTATGTTATTGAAAACATTTCAAAATTAGTTGTTAAACCAGCTAATGCATCTGGAGGATATGGTATCTTAATTGGTGCAAGAGCATCAAAAAAAGAAAAAGATGAAATGATTCAAAAAATAAAAAGTAAACCAAGAGAATTTATAGCTCAGCCTTTAGAAATTTTATCAACTCTTCCTACGATTACTGAAAGTAATATAGAACCAAGACATGTTGATTTAAGACCTTTTGTGTTAAGTGGAAAATCTATTTACGTAACATCTGGTGGTTTAACAAGAGTTGCATTAAGGAAAGGGAGTACAATTGTAAATAGTTCACAAGGTGGAGGATCTAAAGATACAATGATAGTTGATGTTTAGAATTTATTAAATATCTTGCAGTGAATTAACCTCTAATCTTTTTGTCTTTAGAGATTTAATTGCCTCCAAACAGGCTTGAGCAGTAGACATATTAGTACAGTATGGGACTTTATTCTTTAATGTTGCTCTTCTTAAAGCTATAGCATCACTTAGTCGGTGTTCACTATTTCCACCCCCGGTGTTTATTACTAGTGCAATTTTTTTTGAGTCTAAAACATCGACTATATGTGGAGTTCCACTACTAACTTTATTTATAATTTTACATTTCATTCCATGTTTTCGAATATATTCAGCAGTTCCTTTAGTTGCACATAATGTAAATTTAAGTTTTAAAAGATGTTTTGCTAAATCCAATCCTTCGTCTTTATGTGAGTCTTTTAGAGATATGAAAGCCAATCCTTCTTTTGGTAATGAGTTGGCTGCTGCTATTTGACTTTTGGCAAAAGCCATTCCAAAATTTTTATCAAATCCCATTACTTCTCCAGTTGATTTCATCTCTGGTCCTAACAATAAGTCACTATTTGGAAATTTATTAAATGGGAATACTGCCTCTTTAACTGCATACATACCTTTGGATTTATCTCTTAAATTAAACTTAGATAATTTTTCTCCAGCCATTATTCTTGATGCAATTTTAGCTAGAGGAAGACCTTTTGCTTTTGATACAAAAGGAACTGTTCGACTTGCTCTAGGATTTACTTCAATCACATAAATTTCATCTTTTTTAATTGCAAATTGTATATTCATGAAACCTTTTACATTTAAAGCTATCGCCAATTTCTTAGTTTGATTTTCTATTTCTTTTAAAAGGTATGGTTTAATTGATACGGGGGGCAGGCTACATGCCGAGTCTCCTGAATGAATTCCAGCCTCTTCGATGTGCTGCATAATACCAGCAACATGCACTTGCTTCCCATCTGATATAGCATCTACATCTACCTCCATTGCATGATCGATAAATTTATCAATTAGTATTGGATTTTCTTCTGCAGCTTTAAATGCCTCTTCAACGAATTTTTTAAGTTGATTTTTTTCATGAACAATTTCCATTGCTCTTCCACCCAAAACATAGGATGGCCTCACCATTAATGGCAATCCAATTTTATCTGCAATTTTTAATGCCTGGTTGAATGTTTTTGCAATTCCACTCTCTGCTTGTTTGAGTTTTAATTTATTTAATAAATTTCTAAATCGGTCTCTATCTTCTGCTAAATCAATAGAGGTATACTGTGTTCCTAAAATTGGAAGTTTGTTGTCGTGTAAAAATTTTGCAAGTTTAATTGGAGTTTGGCCACCAAACTGAGCTATTACACCTATCAGATTTCCTTTTTCTTGTTCTTTTTTGATTATATTAAATACGTACTCTTCTTTTAAAGGTTCAAAGTATAATCGATCACTCGTGTCATAATCTGTTGATACTGTCTCAGGGTTACAGTTTACCATTATTGTCTCAAAACCTGCGTCTTTTAACGAAAAACTTGCCTGACAACAACAATAATCAAACTCAATTCCTTGACCAATTCTATTTGGTCCTCCCCCAAGAATAATTATTTTTTTATTATTGGATGGGTTAGCCTCACATTCTGAGTTAATTGAAAAGTTTCTTTGATATGTTGAATACATATAAGGTGTAAAAGATTTAAATTCTGCTGCACAAGTATCAACTTTTTTATAAACTGGAAGTATTTTAAGCGCTGATCTTTTTCTTCTAACAATTTCTTCTGACGTGTTAGTTAATTCCGAAAGTTTTTTATCTGAAAATCCTATTGATTTTATTCTATTAAATTCTGCAAAATCCTTAGGTAGTCCTGTAATTTTTATCTGTTTTTCGCTATCAACTATTTCTTTAATTTGCTCTAAAAACCAAGGATCAATTTTAGATAAATTATATATTTTCTTTAAGTTTATTTTTTTTCTAATTGCTTCAGCGACTAGTAATATCTTATTTGGAATATTTTCTTTAAGTTTCTTCTCAATCTGTTTTTTATTATAATCAAAAATTCTGTCTAAACCTGAAAAACCAGTCTCTAGTGACACTAAAGCTTTTTGAAGGGACTCCTTAAAGTTTCTTCCTATTGCCATAGCTTCACCCACTGATTTCATTGATGTTCCTAAAGTTGCAGGAGAAGTTGAAAATTTTTCAAATGTAAATCTAGGTATTTTAGTTACAACATAATCTATACTTGGTTCAAATGATGCAGGAGTAACTTTAGTTATTTCATTTTTTAATTCATCTAAAGTATAACCAACCGCTAATTTTGCAGCCACTTTTGCAATAGGAAATCCAGTTGCTTTTGATGCAAGTGCTGATGATCTTGATACACGCGGATTCATTTCAATGACGACCATTCGACCATTTTTAGGATTGATAGCAAACTGAACATTCGATCCTCCAGTTTCGACACCAATTTTTCTCAAGCATGCAAGAGATGCATTTCTCATCACTTGGTATTCTTTATCTGTAAGTGTAAGAGCCGGTGCAATTGTTACAGAGTCACCAGTATGAATTCCCATAGGATCTATATTTTCAATTGAGCAAATGATGATACAGTTATCTTTCTTATCTCTTACCACCTCCATCTCAAATTCTTTCCAACCTTCTAAACATTCCTCTACAAGAACTTGGTTTACTGGAGACTCATGCAATCCATTTTTAACAATCCTAAAATAATCTTTTTTAGTTTTAGCTATTCCACCACCAAGTCCGCCAAGTGTAAAAGCAGGTCTTATAATTGCTGGTAATCCAATTTTTTTTAATACTATTGATGCTTGATTATTGTTATTGACGATTTCAGACTTTGGCAAATCTAAACCAATATCAATCATATTTTTTCTAAATTTCTTTCTGTCTTCAGCATTAGAAATTGCCTTTGAATTTGCTCCGATCAATTCTATTTTGTATTTTTTTAAAACTCCTTTTCTCTCAGCTTCCATTGCAAGATTTAGAGCAGTTTGTCCGCCCATAGTTGGCAGAATTGCATCTGGCTTTTCCTTTTTGAGAATTTTTTCTAGTACGCCTAATGTAATTGGCTCAATGTAGGTTTTATCTGCAACATCTGGATCCGTCATTATGGTTGCAGGATTTGAATTGATTAAAACTACTTTATAACCTTCGTCTTTTAGAGCTTTACAAGCTTGCGTTCCTGAATAATCAAATTCACATGCTTGCCCTATAATTATTGGACCAGCACCTACGACTAAAATTTTTTTAATATCTTTTCTTTTTGGCATTTTTTTTCATATTGTTGATAAATTCTTGAAACAAATAAACACTATCTTGGGGTCCAGGATTAGACTCTGGATGATATTGAACTGAAAATATTGGTTTATTTTTATGCTTTATTCCTTCAATAGTATTATCAAAAAGAGATTTATGAGTTATTTCGATTTTTTTTGGTAAATTTTCTTCAACTACTACAAACCCATGATTTTGACTGGTAATTTCAACTTTGTCATGAACTAAATTTTTAACAGGATGGTTTGCGCCTCTATGTCCTAACTTCATTTTTTTTGTTTTGCCACCTAAAGCTAATGCCAAAATCTGATGACCTAAACAAATACCAAATATAGGTAAATTATTTTTTATAAGTTCATTAATTATAGCGATTGAATACTTTCCAGTTGCAGCGGGATCTCCTGGTCCATTAGATAAAAAAATTCCATTTGGTTTTAAACTTAGTATTTTTTTTGCATTTGTTTTGCAAGAAACAACTGTAACTTTGCACTTAAAGTCAGAGAAATATCTTAATATATTTTTTTTTATTCCATAATCAACTGCAACTACATGAAATAAATTTTTATTATTCTTTTTAAATCCTTTCTCTTTTTTCCAGGTTTGAAGACCTCTCCAAGTATAATTTTTCTTAGTTGAAACTACTTGCGCAAGATCTAAATTTTTTAATCCACTCCATTTAATGGTATTATTAGTTAGTTTACTAATATTAAATTTTCCATTTTTTGAATAAGATATTGTTCCTTTAGGTGCCCCTTTATCTCTTATAAAGTTTGTTAGGCTCCTTGTATCTAAGCCGGTAATTCCAACAATTTTATTTCTTTTTAACCAAGCATCTAAATGTAGAAAAGACCTATAGTTTGAGGGTGATGTTATTTCTGAGTTAATTATTACTCCTTTTGCCCATATTTTATCAGACTCATGGTCTTCTTTATTGGTTCCAACATTACCAATATGAGGAAAGGTAAAATTAATAATTTGACCTGCATATGAAGGATCTGAAATGATTTCCTGATACCCTGTTAAGGATGTATTAAAGCAAACTTCGCCTGTAGCCTCTCCTTGGTATCCAATTCCAATTCCTTCAAATACCTTTTTATTTTCAAGAACTAAAACGCCTGTATTGATTTGAGATTTTATTTTTGAGTTAGTTTTTTTTGCTTTTTTGTTCAATTACAACTCATGAGTTAAAGGTTAATACAATAATTGCTTTATTATCGCAACCGAGATGTAATATAAAATTGTAAAAAAACAATTTTTCTTTTGAAGAATTTTTTCTTTAAAGTAGATTAAAAATTATGTCATTAAAACAAACCATCGAAAACGAATATAAAAATGCTCTAAAATCTAAAGATAAAAATAAAATATCAACCTATAGGTTAATATTATCTTCTATTAAGGATTTGGACATTGTTAACAGATCAGGACCCAATAAAAAGGAAACTGATGATGAGGATATTAAGAAGCTTTTGAAAAAAATGGTTAAACAGCGCGCCGAATCGATCGATATTTTTAAAAAAAATAACAGAACAGATCTTTTAGAGGTTGAACAAAATGAATATGATATTTTAACAGGTTTTTTACCTAAGCAACTTAGTGAAGAGGAAACTAAGAAAATCTGTGCGGATGTAATTTTAAAAATTGGTGCAAATTCATTAAAAGATATGGGTAAAGTTATGGGTGAACTCAAAAAAACTCATGCAGACGAAATTGACTTTTCTAAAGCAGGATCAATGATTAAAGAATTATTAAACAAATAATGAAATATCCAAAAGAGTATCTTGATGAAATTAAAAACAGATTGAAAGTTTCAACATTAGTATCAAAAACTGTTTCCTTAAAAAAAAGAGGTAAAGAATTTGTGGGTTTATCACCTTTCAAAAATGAAAAAACACCCTCATTTACTGTGAATGATGAAAAAGAATTTTATCATTGTTTTGCAACTTCAGAACATGGCAATATTTTTGATTTTGTAATGAAAACTCAAAATTTAAAGTTTGGTGAAGCCGTTAAATATCTAGCTCAATTAGCAGGTATGCAGCCATATATGTTTTCAAAACAAGATGAAGAGAGAGAAAAAAAGTGGAACGAGTATAAATCCATTTTTAGTCAATATGTTGATTTTTATCATAATGAACTTTTAAAAAATGAAGATTATTCAATTGCTAGAGATTATTTAAAAAAAAGATTACTAGGCAAAGATGAAGTAAAAAAATTCAAAATAGGATACATAGAAAAAAATCCAATTTTTTTTGAAAAATTAAAAAAAGTTTATAGTGAACAAACTTTAGTTGAGACTGGTTTATTCTATTTAGATGAGAAAAAGAAAATTTATGTCGAAAGATTTAGAGGTCGATTAATTTTTCCCATCAATAATATTTCAGGTCAACCAATAGCTTTAGGTGGAAGGATAATTGAAAATTTAGATTATCTAGCAAAATATATAAACTCACCTGAAACAAATTTTTTTAAAAAAGGATCAAATTTATATAATTTGGATCTAGCAAGAAAACTTTCTAATAAAATCGATCATATTTATCTGGTTGAGGGTTACATGGATGTTGTAGGTTTAAGCAAAAATGGAATTGACAATGTGGTAGCAAATCTGGGTACATCTTTAACTGATAAACAAATTTTAACTCTAAACCAATTTTATGATGATATTATAATTTGTTTTGATGGTGATGAAAGTGGATATAAAGCTGCTGTTAGAGCTGCAGAAAGTTCAATAAAAGAACTGAAACCAGAAAAACAAATTTCATTTTTATTTCTACCAGATAAAGAAGATCCAGATAGTTTTGTAAATAAAAATGGTAAAGATAATTTTATTGAATTTACAAAGAAAACTAAATTATCAATTCATCAGTTTATTTTTAGTCACTATAAAAAACAAACTAATAACAACCCCTCATCTATGGCAATTTTTGAAAAAAAACTGAGAAGTATTGCAAACACAATTAAAGATGATTTTATAAAAAAATATGTTTTAGAGTACTTTTTGGAAAAAATCGCCGAATTAACTCCACATTCTAACTATAATAATAAAAGACTTTATTCAAAAAAAACAAAATCCCTAGAAAGTACAAAGAAATATTTTCAAGAGAGCCAGTCATTCTCAGGAGTTGAATTAAAAGAGTTTTCCTTATTATATTTGGTGATAAATAACTTAGATTTATTGCAAGCAAATGTCCACTTGGTAGAAAATATTAAATTATTTACTGAGGTTAATAAAAAAATATTTGAAATAATAATTGAAAAATTAAAATCAGGTACAAAATTTACAATTCAAGATCTTAACTTGGATATTCAACTATCTGAAAAAATTTATAAATTTGCTCCGATAAAACACATCTTAAAAAATCAATCAAATGATCATCAGAAAATAATTGAATTGCTTGAGGATATTTCAAGAGATTTAATGAATTATGATCTTGAGTTTAGAATTCAAGAATTAGAATCAAAGTTTTCTATCGATATGAGTGAGACCACATTTAATGAGCTTAAAGAGCTAAAAAAAAAGCAGAATCTCAATTAAACTGGCTAAATTAGTAATGGATTTTTGTATAATTGACATTATATAAGACTTTCAAATTCATATTACTGTGGAAAGAATAATTACAAAATCGTTTGCTAGACTTATGGGTCGAGGAACCCATAGAGGATTTATAACTTATGAGGAATTAAGTAAATCTCTTGGTAAAAGAAACTTATCTAATGAAAATTTAGCTCAAGCATTCATACATATATTAGATGAAAAGGTAACCTTAGTTGAAAAAAAATCTGACTTTAAAGTTCTAAGAAAAAAAGAAAATTCAAATAAAGAAGAAGGAAAAACAATTGAGAAAAGTGATGATCCTATAAGAATGTACTTACGTGAAATGGGTGGTGTTGAACTTTTATCTAGAGAAGGTGAAATAGCAATTGCAAAAAGAATAGAGGCTGGAAAAGACGTAATGTTAATTGCTCTTTCTCAAAGCCCAATTACAGCACAACAGTTCTTTGAATGGAATGAACAACTACAAAAAGACGAAATTCTCGTTAGAGAAATTATTGATATTGATACTAATTATATGGAAGACGAAACCACAGGACCAAGTGCTAAGCAAAAAAATGCAGGTGAGAATGATAAAGAAGACACCACAGCTGATGAAGAAGATGATTTTAATCCAACACTTGCTGCAATGGAGACAGAAATAAAGCCTAAAGTTTTAAAAACTGTCAATACACTTACAAAAGAATATAATAAACTAATAAAGTATCAAAAAGAAAAACTTGATTGCCTTTTAAATTCACAAAACTTTTCAACAGCCAAAGAAAAAGGTTACGAAAAAATAGTTAATGATATTCTGGAAAATATAAAATCTCTTCAATTATCTCCATCAGTTTTAGAGGAATTAGTTCAAAAACATTATGTAGAAAATAAAAAAATTATTTCACTAGAGGGTAATCTTTTAAGACTTGCTATGGATCATAAAATACCTAGAAATGAATTCATT
The DNA here is from genome assembly GCA_902546085.1 of uncultured Pelagibacteraceae bacterium. Lineage (GTDB taxonomy): Bacteria > Pseudomonadota > Alphaproteobacteria > Pelagibacterales > Pelagibacteraceae > Pelagibacter. The sequence goes on from CACCIO010000012.1 coordinate 14,462, forward strand.
AAATTTTATGTTGGAAATGAAATAAATCCTAATTTAAAAAAATTCTTAGATACTAATTTAGTATGGAAACAATTTTTTTCCAAAAACAAAGAAGAATTTAAAAATATTAGAGAAAGACTAGTTGAAACAAGTCATAAACTTGGAATTTCAGTTACAGATTTTAAAAAATTAGTAAGTAGAATTCAAAAAGGTGAAAAAGAGTCGCGAATAGCAAAAAAAGAGATGGTGGAAGCTAATTTAAGGTTAGTTATTTCAATTGCAAAAAAATATACAAATAGAGGGCTTCAGTTTTTAGATTTAATTCAGGAAGGTAACATTGGATTAATGAAAGCAGTAGATAAGTTTGAATATAGGAGAGGTTATAAATTTTCTACTTATGCAACTTGGTGGATTAGGCAGGCAATAACGAGATCAATAGCAGATCAAGCAAGAACAATTAGAATTCCAGTTCACATGATCGAAACAATTAATAAAATTGTTAGAACACAAAGGTTAATACTAAGTGAGTTCGGAAGAGAGGCTACACCTGAAGAACTTGCGCAAAAATTAAGAATGCCATTAGATAAGGTTAGAAAAGTTTTAAAAATTTCTAAAGAGCCTGTTTCGTTAGAAAAGCCAGTTGGTGATGAAGAAGATAGTAGCTTAGGAGATTTTATAGAGGACACAAAAGCCTTAGCACCCCTAGAGCAAGCAATTAAGTCAAATCTTGGAGAAGCAACTACGAAAATTTTATCTACACTTACCCCTAGAGAAGAAAGGGTTTTGAGAATGAGATTTGGTGTGGGAATGAATACCGACCATACCTTGGAGGAAGTAGGATTGCAGTTTTCAGTTACAAGGGAAAGAATAAGACAGATTGAGGCTAAAGCACTTAGAAAATTAAAACATCCAAGTAGATCAAAACAATTAAAAAGTTTTCTCGAAAGTTAATAATGGGCCGTTAGCTCAATAGTAGAGTACTGCATTGACATTGCAGGGGTAGTTGGAGCGTAACCAACACGGCCCACCATTATTAAATTATCTTTAATTGATAACTTACAAAAAATGATATATCTAATTTAAGTTTAAGGGCCTGTAGCTCAGTTGGTTAGAGCAGTACACTCATAATGTATTGGTCCCAGGTTCGAGTCCTGGCGGGCCCACCAATTAATTATTAGAAAATTCTTTTAGAGTATTAAAAAGAATATTTATATCTTTATCATTTGAGTTCAATATCGAAGCAAATTCTTCTTTTTGAGTTCTAGCAAGACTAAGTCCTTCAATTATTAAATCTCTGATTAATGGATTTTCAGGATTTTTTGTATAAATTCTCCAATCAATTTTAACCTCCGGTCTTTCTGAGGTAGCAATTAATACACTGTTAACTATTGTATAGTTTTTATTTAAAACTTTCTTGCCATTTACCTGTATCTCTGGGTTAGTATACTCAGCTAACCTACTTGAGAAACTTTTTAAAAAATATGCTTCGAATAATTCTGAATATTTTTGTTTTTGATCTTCATTTAGGTTTTTTCTTGCTGATCCCAGGGAATAATATCCTACAGCCTTAATATCAACAGTTTCTTTTGCAATGATCTTTAATCTGTTAATTTTTTCGCTCTTTGTTAGATTTTCTGAAAGAATTTGAGAGGCTCTATTTACAGTAGATTGAACAAAAACATCAGGCTGTATTGAATAGGCTACATTATAGTTGATATTAAATACGAAAATAATGATTAAAAATTTTTTAAAATTCATTATTTAATTTATATCTATTGTGTCTCTATTTCTTCCCAATCGCTATCATCTTGGGTTTCAATTATTTTATTTGTGTTAAGAATTTTTTGTTGTCTATCTTGTAAATATAAACTTTTTACTGAAGCATAAAAATCTATAGAATTTTTCTCTAAATTATCTATTGCATCGAAATTTTTTGCTCTAAAATCTATTCCAGAAGTAACTCTTGATGCGTAATAATCAAAATCACTGAAGTACTGAGTATCATTATTTACAGTTACATTGTACCATGCATCCCCACCTATAAAATTTGCAAATGATGCTGTTGTGTCCCTAACTGTACTAGGTCCTAAAACTGGGATTACTAGGTAACAGCCAGGTCCAACACCCATTTTTGCGAGAGATTGACCGTAATCCTCTTTTTCGTATTCAGGCATACCTAGGTGTTTAGCAACATCAATGAGTCCAAGAATACCAACAGTAGTGTTAACAATGAACCTTCCAGAGTTTACTCCTGCCATTTTTAAATTACCTTGTAAAATATTATTAGGAATTGTCACAAGGTTAGATAAATTATTTAACGAATTGCTCACTCCGTTTTTTACTGGAGCAGGTAAAATTCTATACATACTTGCAGCAGGTTTAAACAACACTCCATCTAGAGCCTGGTTAAAAGCAAATGTTGCTCTGTTTAAAGTTTCAAAACAATCTTTTACTTCAGACGGTTGATTTTTTTTTAAAATTAACTCACCATCAGAACCAGCATTAGCATTTAGTGTCGATAAAAATAATACAGTTGTAATTATAAGTAATTTTCTAAACATTTATGTTTGTATAATATATAAATTTTTAATGTAAATTAAGATTTATTTTATAAAAATGTCTATAAAATGTCTAAAAATTAGCCAAAATAGTTGCTTAAATTGAAATGAATACAACCCTTAATTATTCCCCAAATTTTGAAAAAAAAAAAAGAAGAGTAAAACAAATTAAATTTGTAATTTTTCATTACACTGGCATGAGAAGGGAAAATGATGCAATTAAAAAATTAACTTCCGAAAAATCAAAAGTTAGTTGTCACTATCTCATAAAAAGTAATGGCGAGATATTAATGATTGTACCTGAACTATATATTGCCTGGCACGCAGGAATTTCATTCTGGAAGAAATATAAACTAATTAATAAATTTTCTATAGGAATTGAGTTAAGTAATCCAGGTCATCAACATAATTATAAAAAATTTCCAAAAAAACAAATAAACTCTCTAATTAAGTTGAGCAAATTTTTAATTAGAAAATATAAAATTAAATCATCTTTTTTTTTAGGTCATTCAGATATAGCAGTGGATAGAAAAAAAGACCCTGGTGAAAAATTTCCTTGGAAATATTTATCCAAAAAAAAAATTGGTTTGTGGCATGATCTAAATCAAAATTTTACTAAAAAAAAAAGAAATATTGAATTAAAAAAAAATGAAAAATTAAAATTTTTTAAAAATTTAGCTAAAATTGGCTATCCTAAGATAAAATATATTTACGAAACTAAATATACAAAGTTTATTACAAAAGCATTTCAAAGAAGATTTAGACAAGAATTAATTAATGGTGTTGTTGATCTAGAATGCTTGGTTATCAGCGATAATATAGCAAAAAAAATAAAATAATTTTTCTTGAAATTCTAAACTTAACTTATAAATTGCAGTTGCCAGATAAATGACTTATCGCTTTAAATTATTTTAAAGAGGAAAGTCCGGGCTCTACAAGGACACAGTGCCAGGTAATACCTGGCGGGGGAAACCCTAGGGACAGTGCCACAGAAAATAAACCGCCATAACATGGCAAGGGTGAAAAGGTGTGGTAAGAGCACACCGGTTCTATTGGTAACAATGAACGCTGGAAAACCCCACTGGGAGCAAGACTAAGTAGAGATGACATTGTTTAAAAAAACTAAAAGCCGTCCTTGGCTAGTCATCAGGGTTAGTTGCTTGAGCTTAAGAGTGATCTTAAGCCTAGACAAATGATAAGTTTAAATGACAGAACCCGGCTTATAGTTTATCTGGCACTCCACATTTATTATCATAAATCAGTTTCTTAGTTTGTTCTCATTTCTATACTTTATTGTCAATTTTCTCTCTTAATAAAACAAAATTAGCACTAAAATATTAGGTATTGACGTCTTGTTATAAAACCCATAATATCCCATAAATTCCCAATTTTATGGGAATAAAGAAATTTATGTTTTATGTTTTTATCAACATACGAAAACAAATTAGACAAAAAAGGGAGAGTATCTGTGCCTGCTAGTTTTAGGTCACATTTATCAAATCTAGGCTACAACGGAGTTATTTGTTATCCTTCTTTTAATAATTCTTCAATAGAAGCATGCTCTCAAGACAGAATTGAAAAAATTTCTTCAGCAATAGACTCTTTAAACCCTTTTGAGGAAAAAAGAGATTATTTTGCGACATCTATTTTAGCTGAAAGTATAAATTTACAATTTGATACTGAAGGAAGAATTTCAATTCCTAATAAATTATTAAAACATGCTAAAATTAAAAATAGCATGTTGTTTGTTGGGCAAGGTCAAACCTTTCAAATATGGGAACCAACAGCATTTGAAAAATTTAAGGTAAGAGCAAGAAAAAAAGCGAATGTTAATCGAGCTAATCTTAAATGGGAGCTTCAACAAAACAAACAATAGGGGATAAAAGATGACAATTAACTTTAAAGCACCAGAGATTAAAGAACTTCAGCCACGATTACTTGTTTTAGGAGTTGGCGGTGCTGGAGGCAATGCAATTAACGAAATGATAGAAAACAATCTACAAGGAGTAGAATTTATTGCAGTAAATACTGACGCTCAAGATTTGAAGCTTAGTAAAGCAAAAACAAGAATTCAAATTGGTTTAAATTTAACAAAAGGTCTAGGAGCTGGTGCAAAACTTGATATTGGTCAAGCAGCAGCTGATGAATCTTTAAATGAAATTGTAAATACACTTCAAGGTGCCAATATGGTATTTATTGCAGCTGGTATGGGTGGTGGAACAGGTACAGGTGCTGCTCATGTGATTGCAAGAGCTGCAAAAGAATTAAATATATTGACTGTAGGTGTTGTGACTCTTCCATTTTTATATGAAGGCCCTTCCAGAATGAGAAGAGCACAACAAGGTTTGGAAGAGTTGAGAAAACATGTTGATACAATAATTGTTATTCCAAACCAAAACTTATTCAAAATAGCTAATGAACAAACAACTTTTGAAGAGTCGTTTAATCTTTCAAATAATGTTTTAATGCATGGTGTTCAAAGTATAACTGATTTAATGGTAAGACCTGGTTTAATCAACTTGGATTTTGCTGATGTTGAAACTGTTATGGCAGCAATGGGTAAAGCCATGATGGGTACTGGTGAAGCTGAGGGAGAAGGTAGAGCCCTAAAAGCAGCAGAGATGGCAATTAGTAATCCATTAATTGATGACTACACTTTAAAAGGTGCAAAAGGATTATTAGTAAATATTACTGGTGGTAAAGATTTAAAACTTTTTGAAGTTGACGAAGCAGTAAATAAAGTAAGAGCAGAAGTTGATCCTGAAGCAGAATTAATTATTGGAGCAATCACTGATACAGAGCTAGATGGAAAAATGAGAGTTTCAATTGTTGCGACTTCATTAGATGGTCAACAACCAGAGTCAAAATCTGTGGTTAACATGGTTCATCGAATTCAAAATCGTAACCCTGGTTACTCCGATTTTTCAAATATAGGATCCTCCCAATCTTTCAATTTTTCAAATACAACACAATCAAATCCTATTACTCATGGTGCCAATGCTCTAAAACTTGAAAATGAGATTATTCAAGAGCAACAAACTGAAAGCTCTCATAATCAAATGATAAATGAAGAAGTAGTTCAAAATACTAACATGGAAAGTGAGAGTATAGTTGAAGATAATTTAGTCAATGAAACTGAAAAATCTTTTGCACAAGAGGCTATGGAAACTACCCATGAAGATCATAAAGATATTAACAATGATGAAGAAACCTCTAATGATTTAAAAGAATTCGGAGTTGACTCAGATGCACCAGATTTATTTAGCTCAGAATCTGACAATTCAAGCCCTGAAGATTTATTGACTTCAGATGAAGAGGAAGAAGATGATCTTGAGATACCAGCATTCTTAAGAAGACAAAAAAATTAATGGTCTTCCAAGAGATAAATGGACGCCACCATAGTACCAAAAATGCAAAAGCATTATCCGGTACTGCTAAAAGAAATTATTAGCGTTATTTCCCCTCAACATGGTGGCACATTTATCGATTGTACTTTTGGTCAAGGCGGTTATTCCAAAAAAATTTTAGATTTTAAAAATACAAAAGTAATAGCCATTGATAGAGACATAGAGAGTGAAAAAATTGCAGATCAGTTAAAAGAAAACTTTGAAGATAGATTTATTTTTAAAAATATAAAATTTAGTCAATTAAGCAATTTAAAGCTCAAAAATGAAAATGTAAGAGGAGTAATTTTTGATCTTGGTTACTCTTATACTCAAATAAAAAATCCAAAAAAAGGATTATCATTTGATGCTAGCGGTAAATTAAATATGCGGTTAGGATTAAATAGTTATTCAGCAGAAAATGTAATCAACAAACTCGAGGCAAAAGAATTAGAAAAAATTTTTAAATTTTTTGGAGATGAAAAAGAGGCAAAATTTATTGCAAGAAATATCATAAAAGAAAGATCTAAAAATCAAATTGATACTCAATCTTTAGTTGAAATTATTGATAAATCAAAAAAAAGAAAAAATTTTAAAGTTCATAATGCGACCAAGGTTTTTCAGGCCCTTAGAATATTTGTAAACAAAGAAATAAGTGAGCTAATTTTTGGACTTATTAATGCCACTAAAGTTTTGAAAAAAGGTGGTGTTTTGGGTGTAGTTACATTTCACTCTTTAGAGGACAAAATAGTAAAATATTTTTTTAGAAGTCTATCTGAAAATAAAAGTATTTCACGATATAGCCCAGTTATTGAACAAGTAGATACACTATTTAACTTAATTCAAAAAAAACCAATAACACCCTCAGATGAGGAGGTGAATGAAAATCCACCATCTAGATCTGCTAAATTTAGATATGCGATTAAAAAAACAGATTTTTATAATTTTGATACTGATATAGAGGAGCAATTCAGAAATTACATTGAAATTGAAAATTATGGAGACAAACTGTGAAAAAGTTTGCTTTAGCAGTAGTGATTTTTTTTTTAGTCCTGTCAACTGCAATAATCAAAAATACGACTAAACAGATTGAAGATGAAATTTTTACAGCAAAAGAGAATATTAGAATTTTAAAGACCGAATTTGAAAATGTATCCTTGGAGTATAATTATTTAAGTTCCTCAGAAAGGTTACTTGAATATCAGTCTCAGTATTTTGAGGATGAGTTAATTCAAAAAAATATAAACGACATAAGAGTCTATAATATTTCAAATGATGTAAATAAAATCCAAAATTTTAAAATTATTAAAGAGTAATGGCTGACAATAAATCGAAATTAATTATAGAGGATTATAAAAGTGATTTTACATTTAAGAAAAAAGAAAATGGATTAAATATTCAATTTAATCGTGTGGCTTTTATTTTCTTCATTTTTTTTATTATTTATTTGATTTACACAATTCACTTAATTCATCTAGGTTCGCGAAAAGATAATTCATTACAAAGAAGTAATCTATCTACATCCTCAAATAAACTTTATAGAGCAGACATTACAGATATAAATGGAAATTATTTAGCTAAGACGGTTAAATCGATTGATATTGGTTTAAAAACTTCTGATATAATCAATGAAAAAAAATTACTTCTAAGTTTAAATATTATTTTTCCAGATAAAAATTTTTATGAAATTAAAAAAAAAATAAAAACTAAGAAATTTTTTTATTTAGAGAAGAAAATTTCGAAGGAAAATTATGAAAAAATAATGAAATTAGGGGACAAATCTTTAGTTCCAGAAGAAAGAGTTTTAAGAATTTATCCACAAAAAAATCTTTTTAGTCATGTTTTAGGTCAGATAGACGATGATAATAATGGTATTTCTGGATTAGAAAAATCACTAAATGATGAACTTAGAAAATCAAAAGAGTCAATTAAACTTACCTTAGATAAAGATATTCAGTTTTTAATAAGAAATGAATTAATTAAGTATCAGGAAATTTTTAAAAGCAAAGGTAGTGCAGCCATTTTAATGGATGTTAATAATGGCAATATTTTATCATTAGTTTCTTTGCCAGATTTTAATCCAAATGAAAGACAAAATATTACAGATGTAAATTATATTAACAGAGTAACTAAAGGAACTTATGAACTTGGGTCTGTATTTAAAGCATTTACTTTTGCTAGTGCTTTGAATGAAAAGGTAATTAAACCAGAGACTGAATTTTTAGATTTACCTAAATCAATTAAATGTGACAAATACAGAATAGGTGAGTACGATAATGAAATACCATCAGATTTAACTGCAGAGCAAATTTTAGTTAGATCTGGAAATATAGGATCAGTAAAAATTGCCCAAAAAGTTGGCTCAGAAAAATTTAAATTATTTTTAGAAAAAGTTGGCGTGTTAAGTGATATTGATTTTGATATTGAAGAAGTTGCTCCTCAAAAAAATTATGATTTTGGAAAATGTAGATTGGCTACAGCTTCTTTTGGACATGGAATAGCAACTACAATTCTTCAATTAGCAAAAGGTTATTCTGTTTTATCAAATGGTGGGTATGAAATTAAGCCAACATTAATTTATAAAGAAAATAATTTTAATAAAAAAAAAAAAAGAATATTAAACAGAGGTATTTCAGAACAAGTTGTTAATGCTTTAAGAAAAATTGTAAATACTGAGGAAGGGACAGCTAAATTTGCAGATGTTCAAAATTATCAAATTGGTGGAAAAACAGGAACTGCTGATCAACCTGAGGGAGGAGCATATTCTGAGGCAAAAATAAATACTTTTGCCTCTATTTTTCCCACATCAAACCCACAATTTGTTTTTGTTGTAATGCTAGATACTCCAAAAAAATCTGAAGATTATTATTATAAGTATAGGCATCGAAAAGGAGGGTGGAAGGGTACACTTTATAATACTGCTGGATGGACCTCAGTAGAGGTAGCTGGAAAAGTCATAGATAAAATTGGGCCTATTTTAGCCACAAAATATATAGAAGTTAATTAATTATGCTTCTAGGAAACTACTTTAATAACATAAATAAAAATTTTAAAAATTTTTTTTTTTCAGGAATTTCATTTGACACGAAGAGTATTAAAAAAAATAATATTTTTTTTGCAATCAAAGGAAATAGTACTGATGGTCATAAATTTATACCTAAGGCAATCAAAAAAGGATCTAAAATTATTGTAACCGATAGAAAAGTAAACCCATTCGAAAATGGAATTTTGTATATTCGTACAAATAATGTAAGAAAATTATTAGCTGAAACTGCTTTTAAAATTTATAATAAAAAACCTAAAAATTTAATTGCTGTTACTGGTACAAATGGAAAATCATCAGTTGCAGATTTTTATTATCAAATATTAAAATTAAATAATAAAAAAGGTGCTTCAATTGGTACATTAGGTGTTAAATCAAAAAGTATTAATTTGAATTTATCTAATACCACAATAGATCCAATCAAATTGGCCAAAATATTAAGCAAATTAAAAAATCAAAAAATAGAAAATGTAATTATGGAAGCCTCAAGCCATGGTTTGAAGCAAAATAGATTAGATGGTTTACAGTTCAATTCAGGTATATTTACTAATCTATCCCAGGATCATCTTGATTATCATAAAAATTTAAAAAACTATTTAAATGCAAAACTTTATTTATTTGAAAACCTAATCGCAAAAAGAGGAAATGTAATTACAGATCAATTAATACCTGAGTTTAAAAATATAAAAAAAATTGCAATAAATAAGAAATTAAAATTGCATACACTTAATGATGAGAAAAATAATCTCGAGCTCTTATCTCATAATTTTAAAGGAGAGGGTCAATTTCTAAGAATTAAATTAAATAGCTCAATAAGGGATATAAATTTAAATTTAATTGGAAAGATACAAATAAAAAATGTTTTGATGGCAATAATTGCAGCAAAATATAGTGGTATTAGTTTAGATAAAATTTTAAATACAATTCCAAAATTAAAACCAGTTGAGGGAAGATTTGAAAAAATTGGTAAAATTAAAAATCAATCAAAAGTAATTCTTGATTATTCTCATACGCCCGATGCTCTAAAAACGTGTCTTTTAAATCTTAGAGAACAATTTCCTTATAAAACAATCACAGTTCTATTTGGTTGCGGGGGAAATAGGGATCAAAGTAAAAGATCAAAAATGGGAAAAATAGCATGTGATATTGCAGATAATATCATTCTTACAAATGATAATCCTAGGTTTGAAAATCCCCAAAAAATAAGAAGAGATATAAAAAAGGGAATTAAAAAAAAGAGAATTACTGAAACATCTAACAGAGCAATAGCAATAACACAAGCTGTTTACAATTTGAATTCAGGTGATATCTTATTAGTTGCCGGGAAAGGCCATGAGAAAACCCAAGATATTGGAAATAAAAAAATTTTTTTTTCAGATAGAAAGGTAATTTTAAAGGCTATTAAGCATAAAAATAATAATTTATCAGATAATTTAAAATTAAATGTGATTAACGAGGCAGCTAAAATAAAAAAATTGTCTGCTTCTATATCTGTAAAAACAGCAAGAATAAATTCACAAGAAGTTACTAAAAATGATATTTTTTTTGCTATTAGAGGAAAAAAAAATGATGGTAATAAATATATTTCACAATCATTCAATAGAAAAGCATCCTTAGCTGTAGTAAATAATATTCAAAATAAATTAAATAAAAGTCGACAAATTAAAGTAAAAAATACTTTAAAATTCTTAACTGATATTTCAAAAAATTTTAGAAAAAGTATTGATACTAATATTATTGCTATCACAGGCAGTTGTGGCAAAACTACACTTAAAGAATTGTTGGGTAAAGTATTAAGCAAAAATTCAAAAGTAAGTATTTCTCCAAAATCTTATAACAATAAATTTGGAGTTCCTTTAAGTCTTTTTAATTTAAAACAAAATGATGAATTTGGAATTTTAGAAATTGGAATGGATAAAAAAGGTGAAATTGACTATTTGTCTAAAATTATAAAACCAGATGTTGGTGTGATAACAAATATAAGTTATGCGCATGCTAAAAATTTTAAAAATATTAAAGAAATTGCTTTGGCAAAATCCGAAATTATTAACAATATAAAACCTAATGGTTATGTTGTATTAAATGCAGATGACAGCTTTTTTCAATTACATAAAAAAATTGCTATTGAAAATGAAATTAAAGTAGTTTCTTTTGGAATTGAAAGTCAGAAATCAGACATTAAATTAATCAATATACAGCCATTTGGAAAAAATTTTAGAATTAATATTAGATTAAATAATAAAAAAAAGTATTTTGCATTATCTAATGATTTTCAAAACAATATATACAATACACTTTCTGCTTTAGCAGTTATCAGTATTTATAAAAATATATTTAAACTTAGTGAAAATATTTTTCTCAATTTTAAAATTCCTGAAGGAAGAGGAGATCATTCTGTAGTAAAAATTGATAATAAAAAAATAAATTTAATTGATCAAAGTTACAATTCAAATCCTCTATCACTAAAATCAGCAATAAAAAATTTTGATAAAATAAACTCAAAAAAATCAAAAAAATATCTACTAATTGGTGACATGTTAGAGCTTGGTAGTCATTCTAAAAAACTTCATCAATCCATTGCTGCAATAATTAATCAAACTAAGATAGATAAGTTATTTGTTAAAGGTAAAATGGCATCTATAATATTTGCAGATATTTCAAAAGCCAAAAAAGGCAAGATTTTGTTAAACAATTCTCAAATAATTGAATTGATTAGAAAAGATATAAATAATAATGATTATTTAATGATTAAAGCCTCACTTGCGACAGGATTCAACGACATAGTAAAGGAACTGAAAGGATTGCAGTAATGCTTTATCAATTTTTATTAAATTTTGTTGACACTTTTAGTTTTTTAAATGTATTTAAATATTTAACATTTAGAACAGGTTTATCTTTTTTCACCTCATTGGTTATTGTACTGATTATTGGAGGGCCTTTTATTAAATTTTTTTCAAAACAAAAAATTTTAAATCCAATCCGGGATGATGGACCTCAAGATCATATAGTTAAAAAAATTGGTACACCAACAATGGGAGGTTTAATAATTTTATTCGGCTTATTGATATCAGTAATATTTTGGGCAGATTTATCAAATATTAATATTTTATTTTGTGTCTATATAGCAATTACATTTGGTTTGCTGGGAGCATATGATGACTTTAAGAAGATTAAATATAGTAACTCATCAGGAATTTCTTCAAAATTTAAAATAACCTCACAAATAATAATAGCAATTATTGGTGTAAGTTTTTTTGTTTATTTAAACGATTATCAAGATTTAAATAATTTATATTTTCCGTTCTTTAAAAATTTAATTTTAAACCTTGGATGGTTTTTTATACCATTTGCAATATTTGTAATCATAGGCTCATCTAATGCTGTTAACCTTACGGATGGATTAGATGGTCTAGCAACAGTGCCTGTAATATTAGTTGCAGCATGTTTTGCTTTTATCAGTTATGTTACTGGCAATATAGTATTTTCAAATTATTTACAGATACCCTACATAGAAGGAACAGGAGAAGTATCAATTTTTTGTGGGGCAATTATCGGCTCTTGTTTAGGTTTCCTATGGTTTAATGCTCCACCTGCTAAAATTTTTATGGGCGACACTGGCTCATTATCTCTTGGAGGATCTTTAGGTGCAGTAGGAATTATCACAAAGCATGAAATTGTTTTAGCTATTACTGGTGGACTTTTTGTACTAGAGGCAGTTTCAGTAATGGTTCAGGTGATTTCGTTTAAACTTACTGGAAAAAGAATTTTTAGAATGGCGCCTATTCATCATCATTTTGAGAAAAAGGGATGGCCAGAGTCTACTGTTGTAATTAGGTTTTGGATTATCTCTATCATTCTAGCAATGATTGGTTTAGCTACTTTAAAATTAAGATAATGAATACATTTAATAATATTTTTTTAAGAAAAAAAATATTAATTTACGGTTTAGGGAAGAGTGGTATTTCATCTTATAAGTTTTTAAAAAACAAGTCTGATGTATATTTGTTTGATGACAATCAAAAAATTAAATTAAAAATTAAAAAAAAAATAATTAAACTAGAGCAAATTCAAAAAATAAATTTTGATAGAATTATTATTAGTCCTGGAATTGATATCTCAAATTGTAAATTATCAAAATTTTTAAAGAAAAATTCAAAAAAAATTCATACCGATCTTGATGTTTTGTTTTCATTTTATAATAACGAAAGTATTACGATAACTGGAACTAACGGTAAATCCACAACTGCTAAAATTTTACATGATGTTTTAATAGATCAAAAAAGAGACTCAAGACTTATTGGAAATATTGGTAACCCAGCATTATCAGAAAAAAATATTACAAAAAAAACAATCTTTGTAATAGAGGCTTCTTCTTATCAGCTAGATTACAGTAGCGTATTTAGATCAAAATATGCGGTAATTTTAAACATTACCGCAGACCATATTGAGAGACATAAAAGTTTAAAAAATTATGTGAATGCAAAATTTAAATTATTAAAATCTCAAATAAGGGGATCTTTTGCATACGTAAAAAAAGAGGATGAACTAATAACTAAAAAATTAAATAAAAATAAATATAGTTCAAAAATCTACAGAGTGCAGACTTCAAGTATAGATAAAAAGTTTAGTAAAATTACTAATAAATATTTTTTATCTGATGGCAATAAAGAAAATTTATCATTTATATTTAAAATTGCTCCAAGATTAAAACTTAATTACGAAAAATTAATTAAAACCATTAATAAATTCAAAGGCCTAGATTTCAGACAACAAATTATATTTGATAAAAAAAATCTCACAATAATTAATGACTCAAAATCCACAAGCTTTGCTTCGTCAGAAAATATATTAAAAAATTTAAATGATGTATATTGGATCTTAGGAGGAATTCCAAAAAAAGGAGATAAATTTAAACTATCAAAAATAAAGTGTAAAAATATTAAAGCTTTTATTTTTGGATTACATCATAAAGAATTTAAAAAGATTTTAAAAAATAGATTAAAAATTAAATATTTTAAAAATTTAAAAGAAACTCTTAAAGTTATCTTTTCAGAAATAATAAAGTGGAAATCAAAAAAAAATAATATTTTTTTCAGCCCGGCTGGAGCTTCATTTGATAGCTTTAAAAATTTTGAGGATAGAGGATATTATTTTAATCAATTAATTAAAAAGTATATCAATGCAAAGTGATAGTTTTATTTACAAATTTTATTACCAATGGTGGAAAAATATAGATAAATCTCTTTTTTTATTAATAAGTTTATTATTTATTATTGGATTATTTTTTTCTTTAGCTTCAACCTCTTTAATAGTTTCTGATAAATTGGATACAAATAGTTATTTCTTTTTTTTTAAACATTTGATTTATGTTTTAATTGGAATATCTCTTATTTTTATATTTTCTTCTTTTAATTCAGAACAATTATACAAATATTCTATTTATCTTTTTTTTATTTCTCTTATTTCTTTATTTTTAGTGCCATTCATTGGTGTTGAAGTTAAAGGCTCAAAAAGATGGATAGACTTATTTTTCTTACCACGATTTCAACCAATAGAAGTTTTAAAGCCATTTTTAATAGTAATTTTGGCAACTATTTTATGTAGCGGTAAATCAAATATTTTATTTAAATATCTAATATCTACAATTTTAATATCTGCAATTTCTTTATTTTTAATAATTCAACCTGATATTGGTCAAACCCTCTTAGTGGTATTTTCTTGGGCAGTTCTAATCTTCATATCAGGAATTAATATATATATTCTTCTGGCAATAATTGTTGCTAGCGCGTCTTTGCTTGCTTATCTTATTATTTATGTTCCTAAGTTTGATTATATTCAAGGACGTATTTTTTCTTTTTTTAACAGAGAAATAGGCTCACATAATTTTCAATCTGATAAAGCAATAGAGTCAATTACAAGTGGAGGTTTCTTTGGAAAGGGCATAGGTGAAGGAGTTCTTAAAAACAGAGTTCCCGAAGCTCATACTGACTACATTATTTCAGTAATTTCTGAAGAGTTTGGTGTCGTTGCCATAATGTTAATATTAATATTGTTTTTAATTTTAATTTATATGGTTTTCAAAAAAATAAGTTTTGAGACAAATGATAAAGCTAAACTTATTTTAATCGGATCTATTAGTTTAATATTAATGCAGGCCACAATTCATATTGGAGTTAATATAAGATTATTTCCAACTACTGGAATGACATTGCCTTTTTTAAGTTATGGTGGCTCATCAATAATAAGTACATCAATATTAGCTGGTATAATTTTAAATTTAACAAAAAGAAAAATAACTTAATAAATGAAAAAAAAAGTTTTAATTTCCACAGGTGGATCTGGAGGTCATGTGATACCAGCAATTACGCTTTATAATCATTTGAAAAATACTCATGAAATCCTGATTTCTACTGATAAAAGAGGTCTTAAATATTTAGATAATAATTATAAAGCATTTGTAATCAACACTCCAAAATTAAATAATTATTTTTTACTCCCTTTTTCATTTTTAAAAATATTTTTTCTTACTATTAAATCTTTTTTTCTTTTAAAAAAAAACAATATTTCTATTTTAATTTCTACAGGAGGCTATATGTCACTGCCACTATGTTTGGCAGCAAAAATATTAGGAATTAATATTTTTTTAATTGAACCAAATATAGTCCTTGGAAGAGCAAATAAATTTTTTTTAAATTTTTCAAGAAAATTAATATGTTACTCAAAAAATTTAATTAATTTACCATCTGAAATTAATCACAAATTAACTACTATTAAACCTTTGATACGAAAAGAATATTATGAAACCAGTAAGTATCAAAAACAAGATAATTTATTTACAATTATAATCATGGGAGGTAGTCAGGGTGCAAAAATCTTTGATGAGCTTTTAAATAAATCTTTTGTTAGTGTAGCAAAACAAGTATCTATAAAAATTATTCATCAAACAAGTGAGAAAAACATAAATTTTTTAAAAAATTTTTATTTTCAAAATAATATTGAAAATAGAGTTTTCAGTTTTGATCACAATCTTAATGAGGTTTTAAAACAAGGAGATTTATGTATAACAAGAGCAGGTGCTTCAAGTTTAGCTGAACTATCTTTTTTAAATATCCCATTTATAGCAATACCACTTCCGTCATCAAAAGATAATCATCAGTATGAAAACGCAAAATATTATGAGGAACAGGATTGTTGCTGGATAATAAATCAAAAAAATTTTGACGACCAAAAATTTGAGAAATTTTTGTTAAAATTGACAAATAAAAGTCAGGATTACATGACAAAAAAAAATAATTTACAGAAATTAAATTATCAAAATACATGGAATAATGTTAATCAAAAAATATTAAAAATTATTAATGAAAATTAAATTAGCAAAAACAGAACTTATACATTTTGTAGGAATAGGTGGAATAGGTATGAGTGGCTTAGCACTTATAATGAAAGGTAAAGGTTTTAAAGTTCAAGGTAGCGATATTGCAAATAATAAAAATATTGAAAGATTAAGAAAAGAAAAAATAAAAGTTTTTATCGGACATAGGAAACAAAATATAGATAAGGGAACCATCCTAGTTATATCGTCAGCTATTAAAAAAAATAATCCAGAGCTTCTTGCGGCCAAAAAAAAACAATTACCCATTTATAAAAGAGGAGAAATGTTAGCCAACATTGTCTCTTTAACAAAAAATATTGTAGTTGTTGGATCACATGGCAAAACCACAACAACATCATTGATAGCTTCTATATTTCAAGAGACAAAAATTGACCCTACAATAATCAATGGCGGAGTAATAAATTCAATTAATAATTCTGCCAAGCTTGGTAAAAGCGATTGGTCTATATTAGAGGCAGACGAGTCCGATGGAAGTTTTGTTTTTATACCTCCAACATATTCAATTATCACGAATATAGATCGAGAGCATATGGATTATTATGGCACTATGGATAAATTAAATACGTATTTTGAAAATTTTGTAAATAAAGTTCCTTCATTTGGAAAATCATTTATTTGTTTAGATGATAGAAATAATAAAAATTTAATTAAAAATATTAAAAATAAAAATTTCTACACATATGGCCTAGATATTAAATCAAATTTTTGTATTAAAAATATAAAACAATTAAAAGAGCATTCTGAGTTTGATTTAAATATAAAATTACCTAATAAAAAAAATCAATTAATTAAAAAATTCAAAATTCCTTTATTAGGAACTCATAATATTAAAAATGCTGTAGCTGCAGCTGCATTATCTTTAATTGTAGGTCTACAAATAAAAAATATAAAAAATGGACTTAAAAATTTTAAAGGTGTTCAAAGAAGATTTAATAAAATCTTCAATTTTAATAATGTAGATTTTTATGATGATTATGCTCATCATCCTACAGAAATCAAGGAGGTGCTGGATGGTGTAAAATATGTTTATAAAGATTACGAAAAAATATGTATTTTTCAACCCCATAGAATATCAAGATTAAAAGATTTAAAAAAAGAATTTACTTACGCTTTTAAAAATGCAGATAAAGTTATCTTGTTTCCAATTTATACTGCTGGAGAAAAATTAAAGCTTGGATTTAGTTATATAAATTTTGCGAAAGAAATAATTAAAAACTCAAAAGTTCAATTATTTTTAGTAGATGACAGATTTCAATTAGCAAAATTTATCAAAGCAAACATTTTTGGAAAAAAAATTGTTATAGGAATGGGTGCGGGCACAATCTCAAGCTGGATGCGAGAATTACCTAAATTGTTATCATGAAAATTAATTTAAAAGAACTGATTTCAGAATTTAATAACAATTTAAAGTTAGATTATGATCTAAAAAAAAAAAATTGGTTTAATATAGGAGGTAAAACTAAAGCTTTCTATAAGGCAAGTGATTTAAAAGAATTAATTAGGTTTCTTAAAAAAATTCAAGATAAAGAAAAAATATTTATATTAGGAGCTGGTTCTAACACACTTATTTCTGATAATAGATTTGATGGAGTTGTAATAAAACTTACTCAAAATTTTAATAATATTTCTTTACATTCTGAAGAAATCATAGTCGCTGGTAGTGCTGTTACAGACAAATCTTTATCTGAATTTGCAATGGAAAATAGTTTAGGTGGTTTTGAGTTTCTTTCTTGTATACCTGGAACAATAGGTGGTGGCATTAAAATGAATGCAGGTTGTTTTCAAAGGGAGTTCAAAGATATTCTTATTTCTATTCAGGCAGTAAATAAATCAGGTCAAGTAATTACTATACCTGCAAAAGATATTAATTTTAAATATAGAGATAGTGGATTATCAGAAGATCTTATTTTTTTAAGTGCATCATTTAAAGGTTTTAAGAAAGATAAGAATACAATAGAGAATGAAATAAGAATACTTAAAGAAAAAAAAGAGCAAGCCCAACCAACAAAAATTAGAACTAGTGGTAGTACATTTAAAAATCCAATAGATCAATCTGATAAAAAAGTTTGGCAGTTAATTAAAGAGTCTGTGCCCTTAGAAAAATCATTTGGAGATGCATCAATTTCTCAAAAACACTGTAATTTTTTTGTAAATAAAGGTAATGCTAAGTTTGAGGATATGAAAAAATTGATAAATTTTGTTTCTGAAAGTGTATTTAAGAAAACAGGCATTAAACTAGAAACTGAAATAAAAATATTGGAATAAGTTGAAAAAAAAAATATTAATAATATCAGGTGGAATATCGAAAGAGAGGTTAATAAGCCTTGATACGGGACAACAGGTTGCTAACGAGCTTAGAAAAAATGGTTACAGAGTTAAAATCACTGAACCAAATAATAATTTAGAAAAAAATATTAAATTTTTTAAACCAAATATAATTTTTAATGCGTTGCATGGTCAATTTGGTGAGGATGGATATATACAAACTATTCTCGAGAGATTTAAAATTCCCTATACACATTCGGGAGTAATTGAATCGTCTATTGCAATGGACAAAGAAATTTCAAAAAAAATATTTATTAGAAATAAAATCAATACACCAAAATTTTTTACATATTCTTACGATGTTAAAAAAGATGACTTAATAAAAAAAATAAAAAAAAAATTAAGATTTCCAGTAGTAGTTAAGCCTTTAAATGAGGGTTCTAGTGTTAACGTGTATATTTGTAATGTAAAAAATTTAATTAAAACTCTTAGTTCAATAAAGCAGTATAAAAAAGTTATGATTGAAGAATTTATTGGCGGAAGAGAAATACAAGTTGCAATAATGGGAAATAAAAAACTAGGAGCAATAGAGCTAAAACCAAAAAGAAAATTTTATGATTATAAAGCAAAATATAATTCCAGTGCTAAAACTGAACATATAATTCCAGTTGATTTACCTAAAGATAAAATGAATATGGTTATGAATATGGCATATAAAGCACATAAAGAGATTGGTTGTCAGGGTGTCACAAGATCTGATTTTAAATTTTTTAATAATAAATTTTATCTTTTAGAAATAAATACTCAACCAGGGATGACAAAACTTTCTCTTGTACCTGAAATAGCTGCGTTCAAAGGAATTAGTTTTATTAAATTAATTGAGTGGATTTTAAAAGATGCGTCGACGAAAAAGTAAACAAATATTAAATTATTTTTTTTTATTATTTTTGTTTGGTTCCATAACCAACTTAACTTTTCAAAACAATCAATTTTTAAATTTAAAGAAAATAATTGTGTCAGGCTTAGATGAAAAGGAAAATGAAGATTTAAAAAAAAAAATATATAATTTAAAATTAAATAATATTTTTTTTATTAATGAAAATCAGATTAAAAATGTTTTTGAAACTAACTCTTTAATCGAGAGCTACAAAATTTCTAAAATATATCCCTCCACTTTAGATATTAAAATTAATAAAACAAACCTGCTTGCAAAAATAAATAAAAATGGAAAGATATTATTTTTAGGATCAAATGGTAAACTTTCAGAAATTTTCTTTTATGATAAAAAATTACCATTTATTTTTGGAAAACCAAAAATACAAGAATTTTTAGATTTTAAAAAAATTTTAGATGAGTCGAAATTTTCATATGATGAAGTAAAGAATTTTTATTTTTTTCCGTCAAAAAGATGGGATGTTGAATTGAGAAATAATATAATTTTAAAATTACCAAGATATAATTCCAAAACTTCTCTAAATTATGTTTTTGACTTTCTAACTTTTAAAAATATTAGAAGTAACTTTACAATAGATGCAAGAATTAAAAACCAAATTATATCCTATGAGTAACGAATTGGATTTTGAAACATATTTGAATATATCACCTAATAAAATTGGAATTTATTTGTTTGATAAAAATAAATTAGTAAAT
>CACCIO010000013.1 GCA_902546085.1 uncultured Pelagibacteraceae bacterium
GCGTTTACTGGAAAATCAATCAAATTTGGAAACTTTACTTGTTTATCGAAATCAACTGTAAAGAAAATGTTAGATGAAAAGGCTACCTGGAATAGTTTTTCTGGATCTTTAAAAAAGATTGAAAAAGAATTAATTTCAATTCCTTCTACACGAGGTAAGAGATATTTCGGTCCATCTCAAATGAGTTTCTTTAATTTATTAAAGCATTCACTTTCAATTATAAGTGTTTTTAGAAAAACTGTTTTGATAAGATCGGCTTTATTTATTATTTTTTATATATTGCTTATCAAAAGTTATGCTTCAGTAATAACTTCATTACCATTAGTTTTTTTACTAATAATGATTTATTCAATTTCTAGTTTAGCTTTAAGAGAGAATATTGAAGAATTTAATAATTCCTTAACAAATATTCACGATATTGATAAAATAAAATAAAATAAATATGAAAAACTTTTTTAGAAAAGTTGCTTTCGGTATTGGACCCAATGAGCAAGCTCCCTCTGATCCTTTGAAGTGGGCCCTTGATCAAGTAAATGATGTACCAGAATTATCTTGGAAAGGTAAAATATATTCCGAAAAAGAACTAAGAAAACATTATAGAGACTGGGTTTATGGTGACAGAAAAGTATTAAGAAAAAAGTATAAGGATAACAAAACACTATACAAAACTCATAAAGATATACTTAGACACAAAACTGGTCAAAAGTTTTGGGAATCATTGGAAATTTCGATCAGACACAATGAAGGAATTAATAGTAGTAATCCAGTTTTAGCAAAACTGTGGATGTTTTGGGGAAACTTTTTTGCTATCAGCGAAAAAGATTTTTTAGCAAATTATTCAACTGGCCCATATCAAAGAGAAATAATTCGACCTAATTTAAGTCAAACTTTTGAAAAAATGGTTTATGATGTAACTACTTCTTGGGCCATGATCCATCATCTAGATAATAGTGAAAGTGCTGGTCCTAAAAGTGTTACAGCAAGTGAAGATTGGAGAAGAAGAAAAAAAGAGCCTGCAACAATCAATGAAAACCATGCAAGAGAACTTTTAGAGCTTCATACTGTTTCACCAAAAGCTGGCTATACCCAAGAAGATGTAATTCAACTAGCGTATATAATGACTGGCTGGCAACATAGATGGAGTAAAAAAAATCTGGAAACGGGCAATGTCTGGTTTAACTCTGAATATCATCAAAGAGGTAAAAAAAATGTATTAGGAAAAGAATATAAAAAAGGCAAAAAAGCATTAGCTATTGTAATTAAAGATTTAGTTAATCATCCTAATTGTAGAGATTTTGTTGCAGAAAGACTTTGTAGATTTTTAATCACAGATGAACCTACAAAAGAGATGAAGCAGCCAATCATTGATGCCTTCAAAAAATTTGATGGATTTATTCCTGAAATTCATAAAGCAGCAATTAAAGTAGCTTTTGAATACAATGATAAATATAAAAAATTTCAAACACCTGAGAATTGGTTAATCCAGGTAGCAAAAGTTGCAGATTTGAATTGGCCACCTTCACCAGAACTAATGGATAAATATGAACTTGGTCAAAGACCATTCGACTCACAACGAGAACCTGAGTGGTTATTACAAAATATTGGCCATCATCCTTACAGAGCAAAACAACCAAATGGTTGGTCAGACCATTCTGCTGATTGGATTTCTCCGGAATTATTAATTAGAAGACTGGTGTATGCAAAAGCAAGTTATAATTTTGCTAAAATGGAAAATAATAAAAATACAGAATATTATGTGAAAATGGTTGAAAATAATTTTGACAACCCAAGTAAAATAATGAAATACTTAAACCAAAAAAATAGATCTGTTGAAAAACATACTCTACTTTTTAACCATCCGGAGTTTTTAAAAGCATGAAGATATCAAGAAGAGATTTTTTAAAAACTACAGCTTTAACCTCGCTATATTTTGCTGGTTTCAGTGCTCATAGTTATGCAAATTCAGGCAAAAAGAAAAATTTGGTAATAATAATGTTACGTGGAGGAATGGATGGTCTATGTGCTATTCCGGTTAAAGGTGACAAAAATTTTGAGAAATTGAGAAGTAAAATCAATCTTGATAGAACTTTAAAATTAACGACAGATTTTGATTTACATCCAGCATTAAAAACCTTCAAAAGTCTTTGGGATCAAAACTTAAGTGCAGCTGTCCATGCAACAAATATCCCTTATACAGGTAGATCACATTTTGACGGCCAAAATTTAATGGAGTCAGGTGGTAAAATACCTTACCAAGAAAAAACTGGTTGGCTTGGAAGAGGAATGAAAACAGCTGGGTTAACAGGGCAAGGATTAGCTTTAGCGTTACCAATGCCTTTATTAATTAGAGGTGTTCCAATGAACAATAATTATTTTCCTGTCGGTCGTAGTTTGCCATATCCTGCTACTCTAGAATTAATAAAACAAGCGTATAAAGAGCACGATGAAAAATTATTAAGTGACAATCTTGAAATAATTTTAACAAGAGATTTTAACAATAGATCAAGAGATGATGCTTGGATTTTAGCTTCAAGCGCTGGTACAGAATTATCAAAACCAGATGGACCTAAAGTTGCAGTATTTGAAGTTGATGGTTTCGATACTCATGCAGCTCAAGGTGCAACAGATGGTGCTCATGCGGATTGCCTATCAGATTATGATAATATTGTAAGATCTTTAAAATCTTCAATGTCTGAAGAGGCATTTAATAATACTCTAGTTTTAACACTAACTGAGTTTGGAAGAACAATTAAGCAGAACAGTAGTAATGGAACAGAGCATGGTTATGGCTCAGCCATTCTAATGGCAGGAGGACTTGTTAAAAAAGCACAAGTTCACACCGATTGGCCAGGATTAAAGAAAAAAGAATTATTTGAGGGAAGAGACTTAAATTCAACAATAGACTCAAGAGCAATTTATGCTTCTGCAATGTCTACAGTTTTTGATGTAGATTTCAAAAAAATCACTAAAGAAGTTTTTTGGGGTGAAAATTTACCAAATTTATCTGATAAACTTTTTAAAATTTAATTAAACTAAATTTAATGAAACAAATTTTATCATTATTAGTTATTATTTTAATTTCAGTTCCATCATTCTCATATGCAAATAAAATGAATAAGCAAGAGAAGAAAGATTTTGATAATCATGTTCTAAGAGCTCAATCCAAAAGTAAAATGGAATTTAATAGTAGAAATGTTCCTAATCGAACTGGACTTTATAAATTTTTTGATAATCTTGAGGATAATATGGGTATCGTAGAAAAAGGAATTGAATTTAATTTAAGTTATTCAGATATAGGTGATAAATTAGACTGGAGCAGATGGGGCAAACCTGGTTTTGCTCAGCGTTTCCAAATTCATGAACCAAAAAAATATACGACTAAAAAAGGAAAAACTAAATGGTATCGAGTTGGTTACTTTATTCCTAAAAATATAAATACATCTAAGCACAATTTATCTTTATTTGATTTTAAAATGATTTATGGAAAGGAAGGAGAAAAGGCCGTAGGACCCGGACTAAACATAAATAATAATAGTATTTTATGGATGTTTAATGGACCAAATTATAAAGTTGCACCAAATGAAGGTGGTGAACAATATTACTTTGATGGTTATACGGTACATCTTGATGATAGATTTTCTCCTTTACGAGGTAAATGGGTAAACCTATTAATTAACGCCAAATGGGCCAAAGATGGATTTTTACATTTGTGGATTGATGGAAAATTAAGATCTAGTTACTTTGGAGATGTTTTAGGAGGAGCTTCAAGAGTAAGGTTTAAATTTGGTCCTTACAGAAACTATATGACAGATGCTACTAATCAAGGTTTAGAAATAAAAGATGCGGTCATTCGTTATTCTAATGTTGGAAAAGCAGATAAATGTGATGATTTATGGAGTGGATGTGATGAAATTATCAATCAACTAACTAATAACTCTCAAGTTCATGGAGCAATATCTGTTACTATGTGCATTCCATCTGGTGACGGTGATAAACCAGCAACCTGTGAAAATCTTGGCTATCCACAAAATCCAAGACCTTTTTGATTAGCAACAACTGCAGCTTTTTTTGTAGCTTTTGTTTGATTATCAGCTTTTGATGCTTCTAATTCTTTTTATTCGTCCTCAATAGCTTTTTGTTTCTTTGAAATCTTATCTTCAAAGTAATCATATAAAGAAGCAAAGCCTAATTTAGAGGCTCTTTTTTCCTCATAATTTCTTCGCCCTTTGAGGTTTTCAATTATTTTAACGATTTTTTGGTTCTGCATGCTTTCTTTTGTATTTAAAAAGATAAATAATTCAAGCTATAAAATTGGCAAACTATAAACAGGTTTTTTTATGTTAGGATAAAGTAATGAACACAAGTCAAAAAAAACTAGAAAAATCTAAAGGCAGATTAGAAATAAAAATAAAAGATCAAAATTTACAAAAACTTTATCAACAAGGATCTTCAAAAGCTTTGATGCCAGATTTTCATGAAAATTTAAAACAATTAATGCTTATTAATACTGCTGGTGGAATTACTAGTGGAGATGAATATGACTTTAAATTTGAAATTGATAGTTCAAATCTTTGTATTTCAACTCAAGCAGCAGAAAAAATTTATAGTGGTTTTAGTAATCCTGCCAATTTAGAAATTAATGTAAATTTGTTAAACAATTCAAATTTATTTTGGCTACCTAAAGAATTAATTTTATTTAATAATTGTAACTTAAAAAGAAAAATTAATTTTAATTTATCAAAAGATTCAAATCTACTTCTTTGTGAAAATATTATTTTTGGACGAACCTCTATGAAGGAGGAGTTTGAAAAGGGATATTTTTCAGATTTTTGGAATATTAATATTGATAAAAAGTTAATTCATACAGAAGCAATAAATACAGGTTTATTTGAGAAAAAATATTTGAATAGTTTTTCGACATTAAATAAAAATTCTGCAGTTGCGACAATTATTATTGTAGGAAATAAGTTTTTGAATAATGTTAATAATTTATCTGAAACTTTAACTAACAATCAAAATACAACTTCAAATTATTCTCAATGGGATAATAAATTGATCCTAAGACTTTTATCTAAAGATAGTTATAATCTTAAATTTGCAATTAATAAAATTTTATCTTATTTTTTTGAAGGTTCAAAAATACCAAAAGTATGGAACATATAAATGAAATTAACTCCTAGAGAAAAAGATAAACTTTTAATAAGCCTTGCAGCGCTTGTTGCTAAAAATAGATTATCAAAAGGTATAAAATTGAATTATCCAGAGGCTATCGCTTTAATAACTGATTTTGTTGTAGAGGGAGCTAGAGAGGGCAAAAGTGTTGCGGAACTGATGGAGGCAGGAGCTCATGTCATTAAAAAAAAGGATTGTATGGAAGGCATTCCAGATATGGTCAAGGAAGTTCAAGTAGAAGCTACTTTTCCAGATGGAACTAAATTAGTAACTGTGCACAAACCTATAAGGTAATAATTATTATGAAGCCAGGCGAAGTAATTACAAAAAAAGAGGAAGTTAATCTAAATAAAGACTCCAAAATTACTAAAATTAAAATTTCTAATTCCGGAGATAGACCTGTGCAAGTTGGAAGCCACTATCATTTTTTTGAAACAAATGAGTATTTAGTTTTTGATCGAGAATTGGCTTATGGAAAGAGATTAAATATTCCTTCAGGAACTGCTGTAAGATTTGAGCCAGGTCAATCTAAAGATGTTGAGCTTATAGAAATTAATGGATTAAAAAAAATATACGGGTTCAACAAGAAAGTTATGGGGAAATTATAATGGTTAAAATTTCTAGAGCAGCTTATGCGGATATGTATGGGCCTACTACAGGAGATAAAGTAAGGCTCGCAGATACTGACTTATTTATCGAAGTTGAAAACGATCTAACCACCTATGGTGAAGAAGTAAAGTTTGGTGGTGGAAAAGTAATAAGAGATGGAATGGGCCAATCTCAAATTAGCAGAGAAAAAGGAGCTGCTGATACTGTTATTACCAACGCTTTAATAGTTGATGTAAATGGAATTTATAAAGCTGATGTAGGTTTAAAAGATGGAAAAATATTTGAAATTGGTAAAGCTGGAAATCCAGATACTCAATCTAAAGTAAATATTATTATTGGTCCAGGAACAGAGATAATTGCGGGTGAAGGAAAAATTTTAACGGCAGGGGGTTTTGACAGTCATATTCATTATATATGTCCCCAACAAATTGATGATGCTTTACACTCAGGTATTACAACTATGCTTGGAGGAGGGACTGGACCGGCGCATGGAACACTTGCAACAACGTGTACACCTGGTCCTTGGCATATCAAAAGAATGATTCAATCTGCTGATGGTTTTTCTATGAATTTAGCTTTTGCTGGAAAAGGAAATTCTTCATTGCCAGAAGGTCTTGAGGAACAAATTTTAGCTGGAGCTTCAGCTCTTAAATTGCATGAGGACTGGGGAACAACACCAGGCGCAATTGATAATTGTTTAAATATTGCTGACAAAAATGATGTTCAAGTAATGATTCACACAGACACTTTAAATGAAAGTGGGTTTGTAGAAAATACTATCAAAGCAATTAACAAAAGAACTATACATGCTTTTCATACAGAGGGTGCTGGTGGTGGGCATGCACCAGATATAATTAAAGTTTGTGGAGAAGAGTATGTCATTCCTTCTTCAACAAATCCAACCAGACCCTACACAGTTAATACAATAGAAGAACATTTGGATATGCTAATGGTTTGTCATCATCTCGATAAATCTATTCCAGAGGATGTAGCATTTGCTGAAAGTAGAATCAGACGAGAAACAATTGCAGCAGAAGATATTCTTCATGACATGGGTGCATTTTCAATTATCGCTTCAGATAGTCAGGCTATGGGTAGAGTTGGAGAAGTAATAATTAGAACATGGCAGACAGCACATAAAATGAAAGTCCAAAGAGGAAGTTTACCAGAAGAAAAAGGGGATAATGATAATTTTAGAGTTAAAAGATATTTAGCAAAATACACAATTAATCCTGCAATTGCTCATGGGATTTCAAAACATATTGGCAGTATTGAAAAAAATAAACGTGCAGATTTAGTTTTATGGGACCCAGCATTTTTTGGTGCCAAACCAGAGATGATATTAATAGGCGGAAGTATAGCTTGTGCTCAAATGGGAGACCCGAATGCATCAATTCCAACCCCTCAACCAGTATACACTAGACCAATGTTTTCATCATTTGGAACTTCTTTAGAAAAATCTTCAGTAATTTTTACAAGCAAACTAGCTATTGAAAAGAATTCATTAAAAGATGCAAATATTAGAAAAGACTTGTTACCTGTAGAAAACACAAGAGTCATTTCTAAAAAAGATATGATTTTAAATAATAAGTGTCCAAAAATTGAGGTTAATCCTGAGACATACGAGGTAAAAGCTGATGGAGAAATAATTACTTGTGAACCAGCTAAAGAACTTCCTTTGGCACAAAGATATTTTATGTTTTAGCTTATGGATAATTGTTTTTTAATAGTTAATAAAATTGCCAAAAATAAAGCAAAAGATCACATATCTTTATCTTATGATGAGCGATTTTTAAGAAGAAAAAAACTTGTTTCAGATAACGGTTTTGAATTTTTAGTCAATTTACCAGAAACAAAATCATTATCAGAAAATCAAGCTTTTAGACTTCAAAGCGGAAATTTGATTTTAATCAAAAACAAAAAAGAAAGTTTGTTAGAAATAAAAGGAAAAAATTTAATGCAACTTATATGGCATATTGGAAATAGACATATGCCATGTCAAATTGAAAAAGATAAAATTTTTATTCAGTACGATGAAGTAATAAGAAAAATGATATTAAAATTAGGTGGAAAGGTTAAGAAAGTTTCACGACCTTTTAAACCAGAGGGAGGAGCATATGGAATTGGTAGAACCCATAGCCATAAACACTAAATTAAAAAATAAAAAAGATTTGAAAGAGTCTTTACAAATTCTTCAAACTTGGTTTTCACCCTCATTTCCTGTTGGAAGTTTTTCATATTCTCATGGGTTAGAGGCGATGATTAATGATAATTTTATTAAGTCAAAAGAAGATATTTTGGATTATTTAAAATGTATCTTAAAACATGGAACTAGTAAAAATGATGTAATTTTAATGAAATATTCCTACCAAGGAGAAGACTTTAATGAACTTGCTCTATCACTTTGTCCAAGTAAGGAAAGAAAAATAGAGACTATTGAAATGGGAAATGCATTTAGAAAAGTTTTATCTGATAGTTGGGATTTTAAAATTGAGGAAAATACTGCTTATCCAATTGCAGTTGCTAAAGCAGCTAAATATTTTGATATACCACTTAACTTAACAATAGTATCTTATCTACAATCCTTTGTATCAAACCTAATAAATGTTTGTATTAAACATATACCAATTGGACAAAAAATTGGACAGGACTGTATAATTAAAACTTATGACTTAATAAGAGAAATAGAAAAAGAAAGTCAAAATTTAAATTTAGAGGACTTGGGTGGAATTTGTTTTAATAGTGATATCTACAGTATCAAGCATGAAAATCTTAAAACACGAATTTATAAGACATGAAAAATATAAATGGACCATTAAAAGTTGGAATTGGTGGACCTGTTGGTGCAGGTAAGACAAGTTTAACAGCTGAATTGTGTAAATTTTTATCAAAGAAAATTTCTATGGCTGTAATATCAAACGATATTTATACAAAAGAAGATGCAGAATTTTTAATGAAAGTCCAAGCCTTACCTTTAGAGAGAATTAAAGGAGTTGAAACAGGAGGGTGTCCACATACTGCAATTCGTGAAGATGCTTCAATTAATATGCTTGCTGTAGAAAATATGAAAAAAAAATTTCCTGATCTTGATTTGATTTTAATCGAGTCTGGTGGAGATAATTTAGCAGCAACTTTTAGTCCAGAACTAGTCGATCTATCTATTTATGTTATTGACGTTGGTATGGGTGGAGATATCCCTAGAAAAGGTGGTCCTGCTATTCAAAAGTCAGACTTATTAATTATTAATAAGACAGATTTAGCTCCTCACGTAGAAGTTGATCTCAAAACCATGCAAGAAGACGTAAAAAAGGCCCGAAATGGCTTACCTTATGTTTTTTGTCAGATGAAAAAACAAATTGGTGTTGAAGATGTTGCTAAATTCTTATTTTCATCAGGTGGGCTATAGAGTTTTTTTATTATGCTCTAATCGTTGGTAAACAATAGAAATCAGCTGTATCAATTTTAGAAGAATACTGCCTTCTCATATTCCACTTCTTATGAACGCCCGCACTAGCAACACTCAAGGTAGATCTTCCGTATCGATGATTAGTATTATCAATAGATCTCATTAAACTATTTATTTTTTCATCTTTCTCTGATGTAAATAAATTTGTTTTATCACTTGCATTTGATAATCCTGTCAGCATGACACCTGCTTTTTGATAACGGTAACCATTTTTAAATATACTTTCTAAGATTGAAACTGCTGTCTTAACTGTTTCAATACTATTGTTTGTTGCAATTGGAAAATCAACTGTCTTTGCATTTGAATAATATCCAAAGTTTCTTTGGAAAGGACTAGTTCTAACAAATACAGTAATTGCTTTTGCGACTAAAGATTCTGATCTGATCTTTTCAGATGCATTTAAACAATAGTTAGCAACTGCTTCTTTTAATTCTTGGAAAGTTTCAATTCTTTTTCCAAATGATCTTGAAACAACACAACTCTTTCTTTTTGTTGTAGTTGTCTCCAAACCTATGCAAGAAATTCCTCTAAGCTCCATTGCAGTTCTTGAACTTAGAACATTTGAACTTTTCTTGATCCATGTGTTAGATTTATTTTTAAGTTGTTTAGCATTATAAATTCCATGTTTTTGATAAAACTTTGTAAGTTGTCTACCAACACCCCAGACATCATTGATTTCAACTTTTTCTAAAATGGGATCTAAGTTTTCTATTCCAATTAAGCTTGTTACTCCTGATTGTTTTTTCTTCGCGATATGATTTGCAACCTTACTTAAAGTTTTTGTATTGGCTATCCCAATACTGGTTGGAATACCTGTCCATTGTAAAACTGTTTCTCTAATTTCTTTTCCAACTTTTTCTACTTCACTATCAGGAAAGTTTGATAAATCTAAAAAGGCTTCGTCAATGGAGTAAACTTCTATTTCTGAATTAAATCTTTTAAGAGTTCGCATCACTCTTCTCGATAAATCTCCATATAAAGAATAATTAGATGAGAAAACTTCAACTTTATTTTTAAGAATAATATCTTTTGCTTTAAAATAAGGTTCCCCCATTTTAATACCCAAAGCTTTTGCTTCATTTGATCTTGAGATGATACAGCCATCATTATTAGACAAAACGACAACAGGCTTTCTTCTTATTTTTGGATTAAATAATCGCTCACACGAAACATAAAAAGAATTACAATCAATTAATGCTATTTTTTTAGTACGTAGAATGGATGACATAAGTAACAACCCCCCAAATAAAAATATCTTGTTCTTCGTTAATTAAAATTCTGTCAGAAAATTCTTTAGATCCAGAAGTTAAAAATTTTTTATCTCTTTCTTGAACCAAAGTTTTAACTACAAGCTCGTCATGAACATTAGCAATCACTGTTGAAAAGTTTTTTGGTTTTAAACTTTTATCGACAACTAATAAATCACCATCATTAATTCCAACATCGACCATGGATTTACCTTGAACTCTGATGATGAAAGTTGCTGGAACATTTTTTATTAAATGCATGTTCAGATCAATATCTTCTTCAATGTAATCAGTAGCAGGAGAAGGAAAACCAGCGCCTGCTTTATGTAGATAATAAGGAATTGTTAGTTTCATGTTCTTGTTTTGTTCTAATTTATAGACCATTTATAGAGTACACTCAAGAGGTTGTATTTTGAGTCCGTAATTGAATCAAAAGTGAATCAAAACGTGAACATCCAAACTACATTTTGTATGCTTGTGGATAACTTCAACCAGAGATAGTTTAAATATGTAAATTTAGAAACTTGGTTGTTATTAGCTATATTAGGAATAGTGCTAGCTATAACGATAAGAGTAGACGAAATTAGTAAAATTTTAAAAAAATAAAAATAAAAAAGATTAAATTAGTAATGAACATTTTAGATTTTGTAATGGTGGGGTCTAATGACTATGAAAAGTCTAGTGAGTTTTATGATGTTATACTTGAACCGTTAAAATTAAAAAAAACTTTAAAGACTGAAAAATATATTGGTTATTCTCATTTAGGTGAACCAGAAAAAGTAATATTTTATATTACAAACCCAGTAAACGGTAAACCAGCAACATTTGGCAATGGAACACAAATTACTTTATTAGCGGACTCTAAAGAAGCAGTTGAAAGATTTTATGAAATTGCAATTTCTAAGGGTGCAGTTGATGAAGGAGGTCCAGGCGTTAGAAAAGATGGAAATTATTATGCTTATATCCGTGACTTAGATGGAAATAAGATTGCAGCAAAAAGTAATTTAAAATAAATTAAAGGTAAATATATGAAATTAAATTGTCATTGCGGAGCTGTAGAAGCAGAAATTAATGCTTCAGTTAATGAATTAGCAAAAATAGTAAGATGTAACTGTTCTATTTGTAAAAGAAAAAATGCTACGATGGGAATGGTAAAGAATGAGGATTTTAAAGTTACTAAAGGAGAAGATAAATTAAAACTTTACCAATATCATACCAAAGTTGCTAATCATTACTTTTGTACAGAACGTGGAATTTACACTCATCATAATCCAAGAAGTGCACCAGCTATGACTGGTTTTAATTTAGGGTGCGTTGATGAAGTAAAGGTTGAAGACTTAAAAGAAGTAGCTTACTTTGATGGGCTTAACCATCCAATGGATCAAGAAAAATAAAGGTCCAATGAAATTAGCTGAAGATTGTTTTAAGAGAGTTAAAAAGGATTGTTTTAAGTTTATTAAATCTCAAGAAACTACAACTGAAAAGTTTGGTGATAAAGCAGGGATGATAAAAAATTATCTTATCCCAATATGTTTTTGGATTGCAAAAAAAACAAAAAATAAAAAACCTTATTTTGTTGGCTTGGCAGGTGGTCAAGGAACGGGCAAAACAACAATTAGTTCAATAATAAAGATAATTTTAGAAAAGTATTTTAAATTAAAAGTATTTAAAATTTCTATTGATGATTTTTATAAGACCAGAAAAGAAAGAATTGCTTTATCAAAAAAAGTCCACCCTATGTTATTAACTAGAGGTGTCCCAGGTACTCATGACATTAACATGATGTTAGATTTCTTTAAAAAATCAAAAAGTAAAAAATTCAAAAAAATGAAATTACCCAATTTTAACAAGGCTATAGATGATAGATTTCCTACAAATAAATGGAATAAAATCAATAAAAGACCAGACGTTATTATTTTTGAAGGTTGGTGTGTCGGAGCAAGAGCTGAACCTAACAAGACATTAAAAAAATCAATTAATTCTATGGAAAAAGCTAAGGATCAAAAACTTATTTGGAGAAAATATGTAAATCAACAATTAAAAAATAAATATAAAAAGCTATATTCACAGTTAAATTGTATGATTTACTTAAAAGCAAAAAACTTTAGTTTATTGCAAAAGTGGAGATTAAAGCAGGAACATAAACTATGGTTAAAAACAAAGAAAAAAGGTGGTCATAAGATAATGAGTAAAGGTGATGTGATTAATTTTATGCAAACTTATCAAAGAATTACTCAAAATATGTTTAAAAATATGCCTAAATATGCATCTATAATTTTAAACTTAAACAATAACCATCAAATCAAAACTGCTGTATATAAAGTGAAATGAAAAAAATATTTATAATACTAATCACATCAACATTGTGTTTCAGTAATGCATTAGCAGTTACGCTTCTTGATGCACTAAATCAAACTTATCAAAATAATATTCAACTAAATGCTGAAAGAGAAAATATTAAAGCATCAGAAGAAGATGTAAATATTGCTAAAGCTGATTATAAACCTTCTTTAACATTAAGTGGATCAAAAAGTATTGAAAATACAAATAAACTAACTAACCAAAGTGGTGGAGATGCAACGATAAATGATGTCGATCCATTCTCAACCTCAATTAAACTAGAACAAAAGCTTTTAGATTATGGAAGAGATCTAGCACTTGAAAAAAATATAACTGCATTAGATTTAGCGAAAGCAAAATTAGTAAAAAAAGAACAAGAAATTTTACATGATGCAATTTACGCATTTACTAATTTAATATTTGCAAGAGAAACACTAAATATTAATGCAAAAAATCTAAATCTTTTAATTCGCCAAGTTGAGAATGATAAAATTAGGAGAGATCGAGGTCAAATTACAAATACCGACTTAGCACAATCTGAATCGTCACTTGCTGGAGCACAAGCTCAATTTGCAAAATCTAAAAGTGATTTATTAATAAGCAAACTTAATTATGAAAATGTAATTGGAAAACTAAGTGATCCAAACCAACTGAAAAAAAATTCCAATGCAATTGTGAGTATTCCATCAACATTAAATGAAGCGATAAATATATCTAAACAAAATAATCCAGATATTTTGATTGCAAAATTAGATTTAGAAAAATCTGAAAAAGATTTAGCAATTTCAGAGTCTGACTTAAAACCAACTGCATCAATATCTTTACAAAGAACTTACACAGATGATTTAAGCGCGACAGTTAATCAAAAGGAGCAAGATGTTTTAAAGGCAACTCTTAGTTGGCCTTTTTATTCAGGTGGCAAAAAAAAATCAACAATAAATAAGAATTCAAATTTAACTACTAGAAAAAGATTATTGTTAGACGACGCAGTAAGAACAAATGAAACGAATGTTGCTAGTGCATGGTCAAGCTTAGAATCTTCAGAAAGTTTTTTAAATTCTGTCAAAGTACAAGTAAGTGCAGCCAAAATAGCTAATGAAGGAATAGCAGCAGAATATGAAAGAGGTTCCAGAACAACTTTAGATGTTATTCAATCAAATGCTTTATTACTTTCAGCTCAGATTTCTTTAGCAAGTTCTGAGAAAAACTATCTAATGGCTCAATACAATCTACTCAAAGCAGTAGGTTTGCTTAATAGTCAATATCTAAAACTTAAGTAAATATTTGATTTTTTGGGGCAGAAAATAAATATATTGCTAATGAGAACAAAATGTGTACATTTAAATTCATGATTCGAGTGTCAAAAAATTTAAAAAAAGAGGCAAAAAATGACGAAAAATAACCTAAAAGTAGTTAAATCTACTAAAGATCAAGAAATGGATGTTAAAGAAAAGAACAAAGCGTTAGACGCTGCAATAGCTCAAATTACAGATAATTTTGGAAAAGGCTCTGTAATGAAGCTTGGTGAAAAGAGAGCGATGGATATCGAATCTGTTTCAACAGGTTCTTTAAGTCTTGATTTAGCTTTAGGTATCGGTGGATTACCAAAAGGAAGAATTATTGAAGTTTACGGACCAGAGTCATCTGGAAAAACAACATTAGCATTACAAGTTGTTGCTGAAGCTCAAAAAGCTGGAGGCATTTGTGCGTTTGTTGATGCAGAGCATGCATTAGATCCAGTTTATGCAAAAAAATTAGGTGTAAACACTGAAGAACTTTTAATTTCACAGCCAGACACCGGTGAACAAGCCTTAGAAATCGCTGATACACTAGTAAAATCAGGCTCTATTTCAGTAATAGTTATCGACTCTGTTGCAGCTTTAACTCCTAAAGCTGAAATTGAAGGCGAGATGGGAGATCATCATGTTGGTCTTCAATCAAGATTAATGAGTCAGGCTTTAAGAAAATTAACAGGTTCAATTTCTAACACAAACACGATGATGATTTTTATAAACCAAATCAGAATGAAAATTGGAGTTATGTTTGGAAGTCCAGAGACAACATCAGGTGGTAATGCACTTAAGTTTTACTCATCTGTAAGAATGGATATTAGAAGAATTGGTGCCATCAAAGATAAAGATGAAATTATTGGTAACTCTACAAGAGTGAAGGTAGTTAAGAATAAAGTAGCACCACCATTTAAAGTTGTTGAGTTTGACTTGATGTATGGAAGAGGAATTAGCAAGATGGGCGAACTAGTTGATCTTGGTTCTAAAGCAGATATAATTGAAAAATCAGGTGCATGGTATGCTTACAAAGGTGAGAAGATTGGTCAAGGTAGAGAGAATGCTAAGACTTATTTAGCTCAAAATCCTAAAGTTGCTGCGGAAATTGAAATGGCAATTAGAGAAAAAGCAGGTGTGATTTCTAAGAAAATAGAGGGAAATCCAATCGATCCTGAAAAATTAGAGAAAGAGAAGAAAGTAGCTGAAAAAGAAGAAGCTGATAAAGCAGAAGCTACTCCTCCATCTAAAAAGAATTAATAGGTCATCTTTATTAATAAAAGGCGCTTAATTTAAGCGCCTTTTTTCCCTTCGATATCTAGACATAGAATAAAAAAGCTGTATTTTAAAAAATATGGCAGACAAAACACTCAATGAAATAAGAAATACCTTTTTAAAATATTTTGAAAAGAACGATCATAAGATTGTGGAGTCTAGTAATTTGGTTCCCAACAACGATCCTACATTGATGTTTGCAAATTCTGGGATGGTTCAGTTTAAAAACGTTTTTACAGGATTAGAGAAAAGAGATTACGTTAGAGCCACAACTTCACAAAAATGTGTAAGAGCAGGTGGTAAACATAATGATTTAGAAAATGTTGGTTACACACCAAGACATCATACATTTTTTGAGATGCTAGGAAATTTTTCTTTTGGTGATTATTTTAAAGAGCAAGCAATTCATTATGCCTGGGATTTAATAACCAAAGATTTTGGAATAGATACAAACAGGCTTTATGTAACTGTATTTCATGAGGATGATGAGGCCTTCAATTTTTGGAAGAAAATAGCGGGTTTTAGCGATGATAGGATTATTAGGATAGCAACTTCTGATAATTTTTGGTCAATGGGAGAGACAGGTCCATGCGGCCCTTGCTCAGAAATCTTTTTTGACCATGGAGATCATTTACCAGGAGGTTTACCTGGTTCTAAAGATGAGGATGGAGATAGATTTATAGAAATTTGGAACTTGGTCTTCATGCAGTTTGAACAAGTTACTAAAGATAAAAGAATTAATCTTCCAAAACCGTCAGTTGATACTGGAATGGGATTAGAGAGAATTGCAGCTTTATTGCAAGGTTCACATGATAACTATGAAACAGATCATTTTAAAAAAATAATTGGTTCTGCATCTGAAATTACAAAAGTTAAATCAGATAAATCTAATCTTGCAAGTTTTAGGGTAATAGCTGATCACTTAAGAGCAAGTTCATTTTTAATTGCTGAAGGAGTTTTACCTTCAAATGAAGGAAGAGGGTATGTCCTTAGAAGAATTATGAGAAGGGGAATGAGACATTCTCATTTATTAGGATCAAAGGAACCAGTTTTTTATAATTTGTTCGATACTCTTAAAAATGAAATGTCTGGAAATTATCCAGAATTAGTTAGAGCAGAGTCTTTAATAAAAGAAACTTTAAAAATGGAAGAAGAAAAATTCTTGGTTCTCTTAGATAGAGGAATAAAAATTTTAAATGATGAAATATCTAAAATAGATAAAGTGTTACCAGGTGAGGTTGCTTTTAAATTATATGACACTTATGGTTTCCCGTTAGATCTTACCGAAGATATTTTAAGAAATAAATCAATGTCAATTGATACAGAAAAGTTTCATTCTTTGATGAAGGAAAGCAGAGAGCTTGCTAAGAAAAATTGGAAAGGTTCTGGAGATGCAGCGGTTGAAGATATTTGGTTTGGAATAAAAGATAAAATTGAGCCAACTGAATTTTTAGGATACGAAACTAATCAAGCAGAAGGTGTTGTATTATCTCTTTTAAAAGACAACAAAGAGGTAGATCAGTTAAAAGAAAATGATGAAGGAATGATTATAGTAAATCAAACTCCTTTCTACGGCGAATCTGGAGGACAAGTAGGTGATACTGGTGAAATAGTATCGAATGATTTTAAATTTAAAGTAACCGATGTTCAAAAAAAACTTGGAGATTTATTTGTCCATTATGGAAAGGTTAATAGTGGATCTATAAAACTTCAAGAAAGTGTAGAATTAAAAATTGATGTGGAAAGAAGAGATAATACTCGTGCTTATCATTCAGCAACCCATCTGCTACATGAATCATTACGAAGAGTTCTAGGTACTCATGTAACTCAAAAAGGATCTTTGGTAGAGCCAAGTAGATTAAGATTTGATTTCAGTCATATGAAGCCAATTTTGAATGAGGAAATCGATAAAATAGAGGAGTTTGTAAATACAATGGTCTCTAAAAAATCTGATGTAAAAACTAGATTAATGACACCTGATGAGGCAGTTGAAAATGGCGCTTTAGCATTATTTGGGGAAAAATATGGAGATGAAGTAAGGGTTCTTTCAATGGGAGACGAGGATGGTAAGTATTTTTCAACTGAATTATGTGGTGGAACGCACGTCAAAAACACTGGGGATATTGGTAAATTTAAGATTGTGAGCCAATCATCTATTGCTGCAGGGGTTAGAAGAATAGAAGCATTAAGAGATAAACAATTAGAGGAATATTTAAAAAATAAAGAAAAATTATCAAACTTATCTGCAGAAAAAGATGAAGAAACAATTAAAGATTTAAGTCAGCAAATTATAAAACTTGGTGGAAAGCCAAGTTTAGAAGAAGCTGATCAAAAAACTTTAATAAAAAATTTGACTAAACAATTAGAAACTATCTCGGTAAATACAATTTTAGAGGATAAATCAAAAAATACTATTAAAGATGTAGAAATTAATGGAGTTAAATTAAGACTTCAAAGAATAGATGGATTGCCTCCAAAAGAATTGAGAAAACTTGTGGATAAAGGCAAAAAAGATTTAGGTGAAGGTATTGTGGTAGTGTTTGCTAATAAAGATGACAAGGTTGGGTTAGCAGTTGGAGTAACAGATAATTTAACCAGCAAGTTTGATGCAGTAAAATTTGTTAAAGTTGGATCTGAAATAATTGGTGGTAAAGGTGGTGGAGGAAGAAAAGACTTTGCTCAAGCTGGTGGACAGGATCAATCAAAAATTGAAGAAGCTTTTGAAAAGCTTAAGAGTTTAGTTTAATTTCTTTTTTAAATTACCATCAATTTCGTCTAAAAACTGATTGGTAGTCAAATACTTGCTATCAGGTCCAATAAGAATTGCCAAATCTTTTGTCATTGATCCACTTTCTACGCATTCAATACAAACTTTTTCTAAAGTTTGTGCAAATTTGATTAGTTCTTCATTACCATCTAATTTACCTCTGTGAGCTAATCCTCTAGTCCAGGCAAAAATTGATGCGATAGGGTTGGTTGAAGTTTCATTTCCTTGTTGATGCATTCTATAGTGTCTAGTTACTGTTCCGTGTGCAGCCTCTGCCTCCATTATTTTTCCATCTGGCGTTAACAATGTACTTGTCATTAATCCTAAAGACCCATAACCTTGAGCCATAGTATCTGACTGAACATCACCATCATAATTTTTACAAGCCCAAATATATTTACCACTCCACTTCATTGCACATGCAACCATATCATCAATTAATCTATGTTCGTAAGTCAAATTATTTTTTTCAAATTCACTTTTATATTCTTTGTCAAAAATTTCTTGGAAAATATCTTTAAATCTTCCATCGTATTGCTTTAGAATTGTATTTTTGGTAGACATGTAAACAGGCCATTTTTTAATTAACCCATAACTGAAACAAGATCTTGCAAAGTCTTCAATAGACTTATCTAAATTATACATTGATAAAGCTACACCAGGACCTGTAAAATTAAATACTTCATATTTAATTTCATCTTTTCCATCCTCTGATGTCCACTTTACTTCCATTTTTCCTTTTCCAGGAACTTTAAAATCTGTTGCTCTGTATTGATCACCAAATGCATGTCTTCCAATAATTACTGGATCTGTCCAAGAGGGAACAAGTTTTGGAATATTTTTACATATAATTGGTTCTCTAAATACTGTTCCTCCAATTATATTTCTTATGGTTCCGTTTGGAGACCTCCACATTTTTTTTAAATCAAATTCTTCTACTCTTGCTTCATCAGGTGTAATGGTTGCACACTTAATTCCAACACCAATTTTTTTAATAGCATTCGCAGAGTCTATTGTGATCTGATCGTCTGTATTATCTCTGCTTTTCATCCCTAAATCGAAGTATTCAATGCCAAGATCTAAATATGGAAGGATTAATTTGTTTTTGATGAACTCCCATATAATTCGTGTCATTTCATCGCCATCCAGCTCTACTACCGGGTTATTTACCTTGATTTTGCTCATTAAATAAAAATTATCTTAATAATTGAATTTGATCATTTTATATACATATTAATCGAAATTTAGCAAATAGAAGAATATGTTTAGCAAGATATTTCCAAAGATTCATACTGAAGGCTATAAGTTTATAGTAATAGCCGTATTCATAACTATCATTTTTCTAATTATTAATAATTTTTTAGGATTAATAGGAATATTATTAACTATCTGGGTTTATTATTTTTTTAGAGATCCAGAGAGAACAATTATAGGAGATGATAGTTACTTAGTAAGCCCTGCAGATGGAGAAGTGATTAAAGTTGAGGTGGTAGATGGTCCAAAAGAACTTGGACTAGAAAATAAAAAATTTAAAAAAATAAGTATTTTTATGAACGTCTTTGACTGCCACGTGAATAGAACTCCATGCTCAGGTACTGTTGAAGATATTTTATATAAACCAGGTAAATTTTTAAACGCATCTTTAGATAAAGCAAGCGAAGACAATGAAAGAAATTATTATAAAATTAAAGATAAGCATGGAAATGATATTGTCGTCGTTCAAATCGCAGGATTAGTTGCAAGAAGAATAGTTTGTGAAACAAATAAAAATCAGGAATTAAATCAAGGTGATAGAATTGGGATGATTAGATTTGGTAGTAGAGCAGACGTTTACTATGAAAATTATGAACCACTTGTTAAAGTTGGTCAAACAGCAATTTCAGGAGAAACACTGCTGGCAAAAAATTAATTTATGGAACAGCCAAAAAACAATTTAAAAATTGTTACAGATAAAAAAACTAACGCACGAGTGATTTTACCTAACATGCTAACTCTTATTGGGGTTTGTATAGGTTTATCGTCAATCAGATTTGCATTGGATGGAAAATTTGAATTTGCAATTATAGCAATTATGTTTGCTGCTCTTATTGATGGATTAGATGGAAGAATAGCAAGATTAATTAAAGGGACATCAAAAGTTGGTAAGGAGCTAGACTCTTTAACAGATATGATAAGTTTTGGAGTAGCCCCAGCATTTATTATGTATTTCTGGAAACTAAATACACTTGGAAGATTTGGATGGTTATTATGTTTAATATATGTAATTTGCGTTGCATTACGTTTAGCTCGATTCAACGTAAATACAGGTCAAGCACCTTCTTGGAGAGATAATTTTTTTGAAGGTGTTCCATCACCCGCTGGAGGTATTCTAGTTTTAACTCCATTGATATTTAGTCTTACGAGTTTTAATTTTATTAATATTAATTATGATATAGTTGTTCCTGTCTTTTTTATTTTAACATCTCTGTTATTGATCAGTAAATTCCCAAGTTAC
Organism: uncultured Pelagibacteraceae bacterium; assembly: GCA_902546085.1. Classification (GTDB taxonomy): domain Bacteria; phylum Pseudomonadota; class Alphaproteobacteria; order Pelagibacterales; family Pelagibacteraceae; genus Pelagibacter. The sequence continues at coordinate 20,654 of CACCIO010000013.1, forward strand.
TCATTTAAAAAAATCGTTATTCAAAGAAAAGCAACGATTTTTCTATTATTTGGAATAGTTTTATTTTTTGGATTACTTCTAATATACCCATTTAACGTCATATCTATTAGTGCAATTATATATTTAGGTATGCTTCCAATAAGTTTTTTTCATTACCAGAAATTAAAAAAACAAAATGAAGATCAAAATTATAAAGATGAAGATGATGATCTTGAAGATATTTTATAATGAAAAAAAATGTAATTGTATCATTGGCTGATTCAAATTATTTTCCTTTATTAAATGAGCTAATAGACTCTATAAAAAGATTTAAAGAGAGCTCTGAAGTTGCAATTTGTATTTTGGACGCTGGTTTGTCTGATGATCAAAAATCACAATTATTGTCAAAAGTAGAGGAAATAAAATCAGCAGAATGGGATATAAAAGTTCCAGTCAGTAAAATTAAAGGGCGCGAATGGTTAAAGAGCCAAGTATCTAGGGCTTTTTTACCCAAATATTTTCCTAACTATCATAAATATTTATGGATTGATTGTGATGCCTGGGTAAATGATTGGAAAACCATAGAACTTTATTTTAAAGCCTGTGATGATGGTAAGCTAGGAATTACACAAACCATAGGCCCAGGTTACAAAATCACCTCAAGAGTAGATTGGGTATTTAGAAAATTAGCTGTAATTAAATCTCAAAATTTTAAACACGCTGTAAAATCAAAAATTAGTATGGAGAAAGCTAGAAAGCTAGCTTTTGCGCCTCACATAAATATTGGTGTATTTTCATTAGAAAGAGATTCACAGGGATGGGAATCTTGGCAAAGTAATTTATTTCAAACTTTAAGGGCTGGTAATATTTTTGGCTCAGAAGGATTAGCTATTAATATGTCTGTGTATATAGATAACTTAGAAACAGAATTTTTACCATTAAACTGTAACTGGATAACAAGCAATCTATTACCAAAGTATGATGAAGATAATGAAACTTTTGTAGAACCTTATTTACCAAATTACAAAATTGGGATTATGCATTTGGCTGCAGGTATTTGGAAAGATAACAAAGATATGAGATTAAATAAAGACATTAAAATAGAAATTAAAACTATTACAGGTAAAATTTTAAATAAAAGTTTAAGATTTAATAATTAATTGAAAAAAAATAAGATTTCTAAAAATTGGATAAATAAACAACGAAGAGACATATATGTTAGACAATCCAAAGTAGATGGGTACCGTGCTAGATCAGCTTATAAATTAATTGAAATTGACGAAAAATTTAAAATTTTTAAAGGTGGATTATCTGTAATTGATATTGGAGCTGCACCAGGTAGCTGGTCACAATATGCTCTTAAAGCATCAAAAAATGGAAAGCTAATATCTGTAGATCTTAAAAAAATGGAACCTATAGGTAAAAGTGTTCAAATCAAAGGAGATTTCACTGAAGAAAAAACTCAAGAAGAAATTAAAAATAATATAAAAGATAAAGTCGATGTTGTGATGTCTGATATGGCTGTAGACACAACTGGTATTAAAAATATAGATTCAATACAAACCGGAGAATTGTGTAAAGAAGCAATGATTTTTGCAAAAGATTTAATGAAAGAAAATGGATATTTTATTTCAAAAATTTTTATGGGTGGAACATTTAACGAAATCGTCGCAGAGGGAAAAAAATATTTTAGAGAAGTTAAGGTTTTTAAACCAAAATCTAGCAGAAAAGATTCAAAAGAAAGTTTTATAATTTGTAGAAAAATTCGATAGAGACTTTTAATTTAAAAGGAATCGTATATAAAAGATTATGGTTCCCATAAAAGAAGCACTTACCTTTGATGATGTTACATTAGTTCCAAAGTATTCAGAAATACTACCTTCTGATGTAGACACTAGTATATCTCTAACAAAGCATTTGAAACTTAAAATTCCAATTTTGTCATCTGCAATGGATACTGTCACTGAAAGTAGAATGGCAATTGCTATAGCTAAAGCTGGTGGGATCGGAGTAATTCACAGAAATCTTGATATAAAAAAACAATTATTAGAGATAAAAAAAGTTAAAAAACAAAAACTTATCGCAGGAGCAGCTGTAGGTGCTTCAACAAATGAATTTATTAGAGCAAAAGAAATAATCAGAGAAGGTGTAGATTTAATTGTAGTAGATACTGCTCACGGTCACACAAAGAAAGTTGGTGAAATAATCAAATATATAAAAAAAATAAAAACCAATAAAACTGCTTTATGTGCAGGAAATATTGCAACACCAGAGGCTGCAAAATTCCTGATAAAGTTAGGAGTAGATATAATCAAAATTGGTATAGGGCCTGGTTCTATTTGCACAACTAGATTAGTCGCCGGAATAGGAGTTCCTCAATTAAGCGCTATTTTAGATGTTAGAAACAGTTTAAAGAATAAAAATGTAAAAATAATTTCAGATGGTGGGATAAAATATTCTGGTGATTTAGCAAAAGCTTTCGCTGCAGGAGCTGATGCTGTAATGATTGGCTCGTTATTTGCAGGTACTAACGAAACTCCAGGAAAATTACTTAAAAAAAATGGACAACTTTTCAAAAGTTTTAGAGGTATGGGATCTGTAGGGGCCATGAATAAAGGATCAGCTGATAGGTACTTTCAAAAAAAACAAAAAGACTCCTCAAAATACGTTCCTGAAGGTGTAGAAGGTTTTGTAAAATATAAAGGAGATGTTGAGAGTATTATTTATAAATTGATTGGTGGATTGAAATCTTCTATGGGTTATCTTGGATCAAAAACAATAATTAAATTAAGAAATAAACCACAATTTGTGAAAATTACAAAAGCTGGATTTTATGAAAGTATGGTCCATAATGTAGATGTGATAAAAAATGATAGTAAATATTAATGAACAAATTTTTTAAATTAATTGGACTAATATTTCTAATATTTTCTTTTAACAATATATCTTTAAGTAAAGAAAATTTTTTTAATGAAGCTTTAGAACTTTTTAAAAAAGAAAAATATGAGGATGCACGTTTTTTATTTGAAAGAAATATAGTTTTTAACCCCAAAGATGCAAATTCATATTTGTATTTAGCAAAAATTTATAATCAGGAAGAAAATCAAAGAAAAGAAGAATACAATTTAGAAACAACACTTCTAATTGAGCCTAATAATGAAGAAGCTTTATTAATGTTAATGAAAATTGCATTAGAAAAATCTAATTATGAAAAAGTAAAAGATCTCTTAGACAAGTTTGTGAAAGTTTGTAAAAATTTATGTGATGAAAATAAAGATATTCAAGAATCATTAAAAAATATTGAACCAGAAAAGAATGAGTCTTGAACAAAATTTGAATAAAATCTTAATAATAGACTTTGGTTCTCAGTTTACGCAATTAATCGCAAGAAGAGTAAGAGAATTAGGTGTTTTTTCAGAAATAGTTAGTCACAAAAAGATAAAACTAAAAGATATAAATAGCAGTATTAAAGGAGTAATATTATCTGGTGGTCCATTAAATGTTTATCAAATAAATAAGTATTCATTTGATAAAAAAATTTTACAATTTGATTTGCCAGTTCTCGGGATATGTTTTGGGCATCAAATTTTATCAAAACTTAATGGTGGAAGAGTAAAACAATCGAAACATAGAGAATTTGGCCTAGCTAATGTTTTTAAAAAAAATAACAGCCTTTTAACATCTAATTTTTTTGGAAATAAAAAATCTAAACAAGTTTGGATGAGTCATGCTGATCAGGTTTCAAAACTGCCTAAGAATTTCAAAGTTATTGCATCAAGTACAAATTCAAAATTTGCAATTGTTGAAAATAAAATAAAAAAATATTATGGGGTTCAATTTCACCCAGAGGTGACCCACACAGAGAATGGAAAAAAATTAATAAGTAATTTTATTTTTTTAATTTGTAAAATTAAAAGAAATTGGTCCTCTAAACATCAAAAAAATCAGCTTATTAAGGATGTTAGAAAACAAGTTGGAAATAATAAAGTTATTTGTGCATTATCAGGAGGTGTAGATAGTAGTGTAGTTGCCCAGTTATTGAATAAAGCTATTGGAAAAAAACTTTATTGTATTTTTGTAAACACTGGCCTTCTAAGAAAAAATGAGGAAGTACAAGTAGTCCAAACTTTTAAAAAGCGTTTAAAAATAAATTTAATCTATGTAAATGCTGAAAAGGAATTCTTAAAAAAGTTAAAAAATGTTTCTGATCCAGAGAAAAAAAGAAAAATAATTGGTAATTTATTTATTAAAATCTTTGAGCGATATGCTAGGAAAATTAAAAATGTTAAATTTTTAGCTCAAGGTACTCTTTATCCAGATTTAATTGAGAGTAAATCTGTTACTGGCAGCCAAACTTCTAAAATTAAATCTCATCATAATGTTGGTGGCCTACCAAAAAAAATGAATCTAAAATTAGTAGAACCACTTAAATTTTTATTTAAGGACGAGGTAAGAAAATTAGGAATAGAGTTAAATTTAAGTAAAGAAATTGTTTCTAGGCATCCGTTTCCTGGGCCAGGTTTAGCTATTAGAATTCCAGGTATAATAACTAATGAAAAAATCAAAATTTTAAAAGAAGCTGATTATTATTTTATACAAACTTTAAAAAACAATGGTCTTTATCATAAGATTTGGCAAGCTTATGCAGCTTTACTACCTGTAAAAACAGTTGGAGTAATGGGTGATAATCGTACTTATGAATATCTTTGCTTATTAAGAGCAATTACCTCTGAAGATGGAATGACAGCAGATTATTATGAATTTAAAAAGTCATTTATGCAATCTATATCAAATAAAATAGTGAATAGTATTAGAGGCATCAATAGAGTTGTATATGATGTTACATCAAAACCACCAAGCACTATTGAATTAGAGTAATTTTTAACTATAAATGTTGATATGAAATATTTACATACCATGATTAGAATTAGCGATGTTGATGCATCTCTAAGGTTTTTTTGTGAAGGTCTTGGACTTAAAGAAACGAGAAGAAAAGATAGTGAAAAAGGAAGATACACTCTAATTTTTCTTGCCCCACCAAATGACAAAAATGCAGAGATTGAATTAACATATAATTGGGATGGTGATAATCTAGGTGAGGGATCAAGAAATTTTGGTCATCTAGCTTATAGAGTAGATAATGTTTATGAGACATGCCAAAAACTTATGGACATGGGCTACACTATCAATAGACCTCCACGAGACGGTCATATGGCTTTTGTTAGATCACCGGATAAAATTTCAATAGAATTACTTCAAGATGGATATTTAGATCCTCAAGAACCTTGGTCTTCAATGGAAAATACTGGCATTTGGTAATATTTTTCTTATGTGGATTGCTAAGTTTAACAAACCATACAAGGAAAAAATTAAAAAATTAACTTTCAATTTTGCAGATATTAAGAAAGGTGAAACGATGTTAGTTTCATCTCCAAGTTCAATAGCAAAATATATTCATAAAATTCCTAAAGGTAAAAAAAAGACAGTTATTGAAATGAGACAAGCTTTAGCTAAAAAAGCCAAAGCTAACAAAACGTGCCCTGTATCTACAGGAATTTTTTTAAGAATTGCTATAGAGGCATCATTAGAGGAACAAATTAAAAGAAAAACTAAAAAACCAAAACTTCCTTTTTGGAGAATTATTGACGAAAAATCTCCTATTTCAAAGAAATTATCTATATCTCAAAAGCTTTTGAAAGATTATAAGAACCAAGAATTTATAAATGAGTAAAATTAAAAAATTTATTGCAAAAAAAAATAAGTCAAAAATAGTTAGTCTAACTGCCTATTCAAAAAATATTGCTTCTATATTGGATAATTATTGTGATTTAATTTTAGTAGGAGACTCACTTGGTTCAGTTTTATACAATTATAAATCTACAAGAGAAGTAAATTTGAGCACTATGATTGAACACTCTAAAAGTGTCAGAATGGGTATAAAAAAAAGTTTAATGATTGTTGACATGCCGCATAACACCTATCGAAATCCTAAAGAAGCTTTGAAAAATGCAAAACAGATAATGAAAAAAACTAGATGTGATGGAGTAAAATTAGAAGGTGGAAAAAAAATTTATGAAACAGTTAAAACTTTAGTTAAAAATAAAATTCCAGTTATGGGTCATTTAGGCTTACTTCCTCAATCAGATAAAACTTTCAAATTTAAGGGTAAAAATGAACTAGAGAGAAATAATATTATCAGGGACGCACAATTATTAGAAAAAGCAGGAGTATTTTCAATTGTTTTAGAATGTGTGGAAACTTCTCTGGCAAAGCTTGTAACTAAAAGTTTAAATATAATAACTATAGGTATTGGATCTTCTAAATATTGTGATGGTCAAATATTAGTTTTTGATGATTTAATCGGTTTAAATCCAATGAATTATAGGTTTGTAAAAAAATATGCCAATATTAGAAATAATATTTCTAAAGCTGTCTTAAATTATTCAAAAGAAGTTAGAAAAATTAAATTTCCAAATAAAAAAAATTCTTATTAGTTAAAAATATTTTTTAAATTCCTCATTAATATTTAATATTTCAAGATCAACCAATCCACCAATTACTAGTTGGAGACCAACAATTAAGATAAATACCAAACCAACATAAGCTATCCAAATATGTCTTTGTATGTAATTAGCCATATATGTCGCTAAAGCGCCAGTTAAAACAACTGATAACATAAGTCCAAATATCATAAATCCAAAAAAGCCTTTTGCAGCTGCAACTACACCAATCACATTATCAAAACTAATCATGATATCTGCAAACAAAACTTTTCCAATACTGCTTATGTATGAAGGTTCTTTGCCCTTTTTTGTAGTGGGTTTTACTTTTTTTATGTCTAATAAATCTTTCCTTAAATCATTTACAATCCAAATTAATAACAAACCACCTAAAATTTTTATAAAATAAAATTCAAATAAAAAAGTTGCAAATACAGCAAAAATTATTTTAAAAACAAAAGCTCCAATTACACCCCAAAGAATAATTTGTTTCCTATTTTTAGGAACAAAATTTGAAGCAATAGATCCAACAATCACAGCATTATCTGCTGTTAATATAATTGTTATAAAAATTATATTGGTTAAAATTATGAGTTCTTCAATCAAGATGGGTTAATATTATTTCAATTTTTGAATTTTTCAATAAATACTATTTTTAAGCTGGCGATTTTAACACCAGCTTATTTTTATATTTTATGTTTAAATTAATATTTAGATTTTTTAGTACCTTCAATAACTTCTTTTAACTGGGTATATTCTTTACAGTTGCAGTTTTCTAATATTTTTAATCTTTCTTTTGCTAAATTTAGTCTATTTGTTGCAACATACAGTTCACCCAAATATTCGTTTATACCTATATGATTAGGTTCAATTTCCAGACCTTGTAGATAATATTTTTCGCCGTTCTCGTAATCACCAAGTTTTCGAGTAGTAAAACCTAAATAATTTAAAGTATCTGCTTTGTTAGGTTTTTCTGAGTTTGATTTTAAAAGTAGTTTTTGAGCTTTAGCATATCTTTTTTTTGCCTTTTCAAGTTTACCTTTTGACTCATATTTTTTTGCAAATTTTATTGACTCTACTGCTTTATCATAATTTGATTTTACTTTTGAAGAAGTGGAATCTGAGCCCGCAGAAAAAGAACTTGTTGTAAACAATGTTAAAATTAAAATTACAAATATTTTTTTAATCATTTATAAATTTCTCCATTTTATTTAAAGGTTTTAGTTGTAATCCATTTTCTAACAGGTTCTCTCTTATTGATTTTGCTGTAGATAACGAACTTTCGTTATCTCCATGTATGCACACAGAGTCAATTTCACAAGGTATCTGCTTTCCACTGTGACAATTAAGCGACTGATTTTTAACCATATTTAGCACATGCTTTTTTGCTTCTACTGGATCGGTAATTAGAGCATGTGGTTTTTTTCTAGAAACCAAATTACCATCATCTTCATAATTTCTATCTGCAAAAATCTCACAAGCTATACGCATGTTCATTTTTTTTGCTGCTTGTTCCATTTTAGATCCTGTAGGAACCAAATAAATTAAATCTTTACTAATCTCATTTATCGTTTTTGCCAAAGTAGTTGCTAAATCAATATCTTCACAAGCCATATTATTTAAAGCACCGTGTGGTTTAATATGAGTAACATTTTCTCCATGATCTTGAGCAATCTTTTGAAGAATTTCATATTGATCAATTATTAATTTCCTCACCTCGTTTGAAGCAAGATTCATCCTTTTTCTTCCAAAATTTTCTGGATCTTTAAAAGATGGATGTGCTCCAATACTAACACCATTTTTCTTTGAAATTTTAACCACCTGATTCATCGACTCATCATCACCCGCATGATAACCACATGCGACATTTGCAGAATTAACTATTTCTAGTAAATCTGGATCATGCTTATTTGAATGATGTTTTGATTTTTCTCCTAGATCGCAATTTATATTAATTTCCATAGTCTCCAATGTTAAGTATAACATGACATGATTAAAAATATATCAAATCTTGGTGACGCAGCTTTGTATTGTGATTTTGGCAATGAAGTAAATAAATCAATTAATTCACAAGTAATAAAATATTTTAAAACAATTAAAGAAAAAAAATTTGAAGGGATAAATAATTTAACACCTTCATATAATAAATTAATTATTTCTTATGACCTAAAAAAAACAACATTTAAAGAAGTTAAAAATTATGTTGAAAATATTGATACTGAGGATACGCAAGATATAAATTCTAAAAAATTTGAAATACCAGTCTGTTGTCATGAAAATTTCTCTATGGATATAAAAAGGCTGGAAGAAATATTAAAATTAAGTAGAGAAAAAATTTTAGAGAATTTTTTAAATAAGGAATATTTTTGTTACATGACAGGGTTTATCGCTGGTATGCCTTTTCTTGGAGATTTAGATGAGAATATGCGAGCTCAACGTTTAGAAACCCCAAGAGTAAAAGTTCCTAAAGGATCTGTTGCATTGACTGAGCAATTTGCAAATATTTATACTTTTGAAAGTCCAGGTGGATGGAATATTTTAGGAAATACCCCTTTGAATGTATTTGATAGTTCAAAAGAAGATAAACCAAATCTAATTAACCCAGGAGATACAGTAATTTTCAAGGAAATCACCTTAGATCATTACAAAAATTATAATGAGTAGTAATTATTTAGATATAATCAGACCTGGAATTAATACTACCTTTCAAGATAAAGGCAGGGATCATCTTTATCATATTGGTATCCCTTTCAGCGGCGCTATGGATAACAGAAATTATCTCATAGCTAACAAACTTGTTAATAACAACTTAGACTCAGCAGTTATAGAGTTTGCGTATCAAGGTCCTTATATAAAGTATTCAGGTGAAAGAATTAATTTTGCTATTACCGGAGATGTAATTTTTTCAATAAAAAAAAAAGATGCAGACATAGAGGGTAATTGCTATCAAAGCTATCAAGTTGAAGATGGAGATGAGATAAATATCGTTTCTACAAACAAATCAGTTTATGGATATTTAGCATTTGGTGGAGAACTAGATTTAAAATTTCAATGGAATAGTTGTTCTATAAATACAAAGGCAA
>CACCIO010000014.1 GCA_902546085.1 uncultured Pelagibacteraceae bacterium
TTTAATTTTTTATTAAAAAACATTTTGGGCATTGGATCAAAATTAATTACACCAATTTTTAAATTATATTTTTTTTTATAAGATTTTGCTAATTTAAATAACTTTTGATGACCTTGATGAATTCCATCAAAATTACCTATTAATACAATTGATCTTTTATGTTTTCTTTGAATATTAAAATTAGAGTAATGTTTTACCATTTTAAATCTGACTGTATGAAATTAACTATAACCTCATATTCTTTTGCAACTTTTTCAATACCTTTATTATTTATTTCATCTTTATGAATTCCATTAGAAATCAACAAGCAGTCATAATTTAATAGATTTGCTCCTCTTATGTCTGTGTTCAAGTTATCACCAATTGCTAATATTTTTTTATTATTATTGTTAATTGATTGATTATAAACTTCTGGATGAGGTTTTCCAAAATAAACTACTTGCCCACCCATTTTTTCAAAAACCATAGCAACTGATCCTGCACACAACTCTCTGGTGTTTCCACGATCAACAATTAAATCTGGATTTGTACAAATCATTTTTTTATTTAAATGGTTAGCAAATAAATCTTTATAATAAGTCAAGTCATTATCAAAATCATCAAATAAACCAGTGCACAATAAATACTCACTCTCTTTAATATTATTACTTTTATTGTTTTCAAATAAATTAAATAAATCAAAATCTCTAGGTGGGCCTATATGATAAAATTTTTTAGATAGAAAATTTGTTTTTAAATAACCTAGTGCTGCTTCGCCTGAAGTAAAGACATGTTCTCTTAAATCCCTATCCATGCCCATTTTTTCCAAGAAATTTTTAACAGTATCATTTGGTCTTGGTGCATTTGTTAAAAGTACAAAATTTTTGTTTTTTTTAGAAATTTCTTTCAGAACGTTTATTGCTTCTTCATGTAATTTAATACCATTATGAATAACCCCCCATAAATCTATATAGAAAAGATCATAATTATCAGCTATTGATTTCAGTCCTGTTAAATCTAATTTTTTTGTCATTTTTTAAGGTATTAACCATAAAATTACCGATTTATTAACTTTTTAATAGACCTGATGATACACATCTTGAAATAGACAGCGAAATATCTATATGAGGCTCATATTTATAAAGATTTATTAAGGAGATATTATGAAATTTAAACCATTACATGACAGAGTTTTAATTGAAGTACTGGATAGCAGTGAAAAAACTGCTGGTGGAATAATTATCCCAGATACAGCTCAGGAGAAACCTCAAGAAGGAAAAGTTGTTGCTGTGGGTGGTGGAGCGAAAACAGAAGATGGAAAAAAAATTCCAATGGATGTTAAAGTTGGAGACAAGGTTTTATTCGGTAAATGGTCTGGAACTGAAGTCAAAATAGATGGTAAAGAATATAGCATAATGAAAGAATCTGACATTATGGGTATTTCAAGTAAGTAATTTAATTTAAAGGAGAAAAATAATGGCAAAAGTTGTTAAATTTGACGCTGAAGCAAGAGCATCAATGATAAGAGGTGTAAATATCCTAGCTGATACTGTTAAAGTAACTTTAGGTCCAAAAGGAAGAAATGTTGTAATGGATAAATCATATGGTGCACCTAGAATTACCAAAGACGGTGTGTCTGTAGCAAAAGAAATAGACCTTGAAGATAAATTTGAAAATATGGGCGCACAAATGGTTAAAGAAGTTGCTAGCAAAACTAATGATGAAGCTGGTGATGGAACTACTACGGCAACCATACTTGCACAAGCAATTGTTAAAGAAGGTGTAAAGTATGTAACAGCTGGAATGAATCCAATGGACGTAAAAAGAGGGATTGATGCTGCAGTAGATACTGTAAAAGAAAGTCTTGTTGCGTCTGCAAAGAAAGTAAAAGACAGTGATGAAATCGCTCAAGTTGGTACAATTTCTGCAAACGGTGATAAAGAAATTGGAACTATGATTGCAAAAGCAATGCAAAAAGTTGGAAACGAAGGTGTAATCACAGTTGAGGAAAATAAGGGTATTGAAACTGAATTAGATGTAGTTGAGGGTATGCAGTTTGATAGAGGTTATCTATCACCATACTTTATCACAAACAGTGATAAAATGACTACTGAGTTAGAGAACCCATTCATTCTTTTACATGAAAAAAAATTAACTAATTTACAGCCAATGGTTCCACTTCTAGAAGCTGTTGTACAAGCAGGAAGACCACTAATGATTATTTCTGAAGATGTGGAAGGTGAAGCCTTAGCAACTTTAGTTGTGAACAAACTAAGAGGTGGTTTAAAAGTTGTAGCTGTTAAAGCTCCAGGATTTGGTGATAGAAGAAAGGCTATGCTAGAAGATATCGCAATTTTAACAGGAGGTCAGGTTATATCTGAAGACTTAGGTATCAAACTTGAAAATGTTAAACTTGACGATCTTGGATCTTGCAAAAAAATTAAAGTAGATAAAGATAATAGCACTATTGTTAATGGTAGTGGTAAAAAGTCTGATATTGAAGCTAGATGTGCTTCTATCAAACAACAAGTTGACGAAACAACCTCAGACTATGATAGAGAAAAGCTTCAAGAAAGACTTGCAAAATTAGCTGGTGGAGTTGCGGTTATCAAAGTTGGTGGTGCAACTGAAGTTGAGGTTAAAGAAAGAAAAGATAGAGTTGAGGATGCATTAAACGCAACTAGAGCTGCAGTTGAAGAGGGAATTGTAACTGGCGGTGGATGTGCTCTTCTTTATGCTGCTCAAGAGCTTGACAAAGTAAAATCTAAAGGAGATGATCATAAAGCTGGTGTAGATTTGGTCAGAAAAGCTTTAGAGTCTCCAATTAGACAAATTACAATGAATGCTGGTGTGGATGGTTCAGTGGTAGTTGGTAAACTATTAGAGCAGAAGAAAAAAACTCATGGTTACGATGCTCAAAGCGAAGAATATTGCGATATGTTCGCAAAAGGTATCATTGACCCAGTTAAAGTTGTGAGAACAGCTCTACAAGATGCTGCCTCAATAGCTGGCTTATTGGTAACTACAGAAGCAATGATAGCAGACAAACCAGAGGAAAAAGATGCTGCTGGTGGCGGAATGCCTGGCGGTATGCCTGGTGGTATGGGCGGAATGGGAGGAATGGGTGGAATGGGCATGTAATCCCTCATTTTTTAAATAAATTCTAAAAAGGCCATCTCAAGATGGCCTTTTTTTTATATGAAGTTTAATTATGTCAAAAAGATACAGTGGTAAATCATTTAAAGACTCTAGTGTTAAAAAAAAACCTAAATTGAGCTTTAAAGAAAAAAGAAAACTTAAGAAAGATAAGCAAAAAAAGACAAATTAATCCTGAATTTTGAAAATTATTCAAGCCAGTCATGAGTTTTTTTGAGTTTTAATATCCTTTTAAATATGTATAAGAGCCAGAATTTATGAGCAATAATATCAGAAACATCACAATCATAGCCCATGTTGATCATGGCAAAACTACTCTAATTGATAATTTAATGAAACAAAGTGGTTCATTTAGAGATAATGAAGTTGTTGATGAAAGATTGATGGACTCAGGTGAGCTTGAAAAAGAAAGAGGAATTACAATTTTAGCTAAACCTGCTTCAATAAATTGGAACAATTCAAGAATAAATATAATCGATACTCCAGGCCATAGAGATTTTGCTGCAGAAGTTGAAAGAGTTTTAAGTATGGCAGATGGAGCGTTGCTGTTAATTGACTCTGCAGAAGGTGTTATGCCTCAAACAAAATTTGTATTATCGAAAGCACTTAAACAAGGATTAAAGCCAATTGTTGTTATTAATAAATTAGATAAAGCTGATCAAAGAGCTAATGAAGTTTTAGATGAAACATTTGATTTATTTGTTAGCTTAGATGCAAATGAAGAACAATTAGATTTTCCAGTTCTGTATGCAAGTGGAAGATCAGGTTGGGCTGATCATGAAGTTGATGGTCCAAGAGAAAATTTAAATCCTTTGTTAGATTTAATCGTTGATCATGTAAAACCTGCAGAACTTGATAAAAACAAACCTTTTGCAATGTTGTCAACGTTACTTTATGCAGATAGTTTTTTAGGAAGAAGTTTAGTTGGAAGAATTACACAAGGTACCGCAAAGGCTAATCAATCTATAAAAGCAATCAATTTAAATGGTGAAAAAGTTGATGAAGGAAAATTAACAAAAATTTTTAGATATGAGGGGACAAAAAAAGTTCCAATCGATGTTGGCGAGGCTGGAGATATTGTGGTTGTTGCTGGATTAGAAAAAGCAAATGTTGCTGATACAATATGTGACCTAGAGATAAATGATCCAATCCCTGCTACTCCAATAGATCCTCCTACAATGTCAATCACAATTACGGTAAATACCTCACCTTTAGCTGGAACAGAGGGTAAAAAACTAACTAGCACCCAAATAAGAGATAGATTAGTTCAGGAAGCTCAAAATAATGTTGGAATTACATTTTCAGAAAACGAAGGAAAAGAATCTTTTGTTGTGAGCGGTAGAGGAGAATTAATGTTAGAAATTCTCTTAACTCAAATGAGAAGAGAGGGTTTTGAAATGACAGTGAGCCCTCCAAAAGTTTTATACAAAACTGACGAAAGTGGAAATAAACTTGAGCCAATTGAAGAAATTACTATGGATCTTGATGAAGAACACTCATCAAAAGTAATTGATTCAATGAACAGAAGAAAAGGTAAACTAATAGAACTAAAAGATACTGGAACAAATAAAAAAAGATTAATTTTTCATGCGCCTACTAGAGGGTTAATGGGCTACACAAGTAGATTTCTTACGCTTACAAAAGGAAATGGAGTAATAAATAGAATATTCCATAGCTATGGTCCTTTTGAAGGAGAAATAGAGGGTAGAAGAAATGGAGCATTAATCTCTATGGAACAAGGAAAAGCAGTTGCATTCGCGATATTTAATCTTCAAGCAAGAGGAGAAATGTTTGTTACTCATAATGACTATGTTTATCCTGGAATGATAGTTGGTCTTTCACCTAAACCAGGAGACATGATAATCAATGTCATGAAAGGTAAAAAGTTAACAAATATGAGAACCCAAGGTACTGACGAAAATGTTGTCCTTACACCCGTCAGGACAATGTCTATTGCTGAACAATTAAGTATGCTTAATACTGATGAAGCTTTAGAGATAACTCCAGATTCTTGTCGATTGAGAAAAGCAATTCTTGATCCACACGAAAGAAAGAAAAGCGAAAAAGCAACAGCTGCAGCCTAATCAAAAGTTTTATCAACTAAATAAAGTCCTAACGCAACACATGGGCCTATACCAAATGCAAATAATAATGTTCCAATCCCTACTGTTCCCCCTAAATACCATCCAATACTAACAACTGAAATTTCTAATGTTGCTCTTACAACAGCTATAGGAAAATTAGTTAATTTTTGTAATCCTATCATAAGTCCATCTCTAGGACCTGCTCCTAAATTTGATACTAGGTAAATACCCCCACCTATTCCAACCATGAGCACAGAAATTATTGCTAATAATAATTGATGGATATAATTTGATGGTGTTGGAACATATTTGATACAAAGATCAATCATAATTGCAATAATCAAAGCATTAAATATTGTTCCCATCCCTGGTTTTTGTCCAAGAGGTATCCATAAAATTAAAACAGCAATACTTATTAATAACGTGATAGTTCCAATACTTAAATTAACATTTAAAGAAATACCTTGAGCTAATACACTCCAAGGAGAAGCGCCTGTAAATGAAACAATTAACAATCCTTCACCTAATCCAAATATTGTTAATCCAAAACATAAGAAAAAAAATGTAGAAAACTTTGGTTTAAAATTAAAAGGTTTTTGTGAGCTCCATTTTACTTTTGGAATTTTTTTTATTTTTAAAAACATAATTGTAATAAGCTATATCTATTAATGAAAAATTCTAATATTGTAACTAGCAAATGAAAAAATTTGCAGTTATTTTACTTGTTGTATTTTTCTCATCAATTTCTCTAGCTCATATAGGTCATTATAACAAATTTGATAAAATAGAAATGGAGATCTTGAGAAATGATGAAGTAATAGGATATAACAATTATTATTTTAAAAGAGATGGTGAAAAAACGATAGTAAAAAATCAATATAAATTTGAGGTAAAATTACTTTCTGCAACATTATTTAAAATAGAGGGATATGGGGAAGAAATTTATTTAAAAGATAACTTAATATCTTTTCAATCCAAGACACTTCAAAATAAAAAAGAAAAATTTGTTAACTTAAAACTAGATAAAAATAATAAAAAGTTTGAAATTAAAGGATCTTCATATTCAGGTGAAGCTTCTGTTAAAAATATTATTGGCAATTGGTGGAGTCATAAAATTTTACAAGCAGAAAGTCAAATAAGTCCTATTTCTGGAAGTATAAAAGAACAAATAGTTACTTTTATTGGCAAAGAAAATATTTCAATTAATGGCAAACAATATAAAACAGATCGTTTTAAACTTACATCAAAAGATATGTCTCTTCCTGAAAATAAAAAATTAAATTTTGACATTTGGCTTGATAAAAAAACTTCAGTGATTGTTAAAATTACATATGAGAGAATGGGAAATTGGGAATATCGCCTGAAAATTCTTGAATAAAATTATTTATTTATTTTTTTAAAAAGATCGTTTGCACTTATCCATCCAGCCTCTACTCTGGGACCTACAAACCAATCTGCACACACTCCTAAATTTAATTTATCATTCCAATAACTTTTAACTTTTAAGGATCTAGAGTTTGAAGAATACTTCCACCCGTGATTTAATGAGGTTAAAATTTTTGTCTTTTTAATTCCAGTAAGTTTAAAAAATTGATCAATTAAAATCTTTGAGTTTTTTTCTTTATTTTCTCTATTTTTATTTATTTTTTTATTTGCCCATAGGTTTGTGCTTTGTAAAGTCCATAAATCATTATTACTTTTAAATCTTTTTTTACTATTTTCTTTAGCAGCCCAGCCTAAAATTTTGTCATCAAATAAGTAACTTGATATGTTTCCATTTGTTTTTTTTATTTCAATCATAACTGTAATATTCGCATCCATTTTGATTTTTTGCTTGATGAACGGATTTTTTATAATTTTTTTTAATAATTTTTTTAATTGTGGGAATGGGCAAGTTAATACTAATTTATCATAATATTTTGTTTTATTATTTTTAAAGACTAGCTTCCATTTTTTGTTTACAAATTTAATCTTCTCTAACTCACTTTGAAAATTACAATTTATATTCTTTATTAAATGTTTGCTAATATCATTGTTGCCTTTGCAGCCAATTATTTTAACATGATTTTTATTTTCTTTTTTTAACTTATGTAAAAACACATGTTTGCCACCCCATTTTTTTAGAATTTTTTTTTTGCGTAAATTTGTAATAAATTTTTTAAATTGAATTGTTTTTGGAGAAATATATTGTGCCCCATGATCAAATCCTTTTGACTTATTTAATCTTTTAAAAGAAGATCTACCACCTGGACCTCGAGCTTTGTCATAAATGTGTACAGAATTTTTTTTACTTAACAAATTAGCTATTGTTGCTCCAGAAATTCCAGAGCCAATTACACAATAACTACTCATTTTCCTGCAACAGTCATACCTTCTATCATCATAGTTGGTGAATTGACTGAATATTCGAATTCTAAATCATTAGCTAAAATAATATTTTTGAACATATCCTTAAAATTTCCAGCAATTGTTATTTCATTAACAGGATATTTAAATTCGCCATCTTCAACTAAAAAACCAGTTGCACCTACTGAATAATCTCCAGTTACAATATTAGACCCATGACCAATAGTTTCGGTAATATAAAGACTTCTTGAATTTTTTTTCATAAGATCCTTATAACTTATATTTCCTTTTTCAAAATACAAATTGGTAGTTCCACCACTTCTTCCATTTGATTTTAAATTTAATTTTTTTCCATTGTATGTGTCGACAAGATAATTTTTAAGTATTCCATCCTCTATAAGTTGTAATGTATTTGAGTTTACACCCTCTGAATCAAAGTTTTGAGAACCCATTCCTTTAATTATATCGGGTTTATCAATTACATTTATCGAATTAGCAAAAACCTGTTCATCAATTTTATCCTTTAAAAATGAAGTGCCTCTTGCAATTGCTGAGGCAGATATTGCGCTTGCAAAAGCACTTAACATTCCCTTTGAAATTCTTTTATCAAAAATTATGCTGATCTTTTCACTTCCAATTTTTTTAGGGCTCAATTTTCTAATAGTTTGCTTGGCTGCTTTATTTCCGAGATCTGTTGCTTGCTTAATATCAGACAAATGACGTTTGCTAGAAAACTCGTAGTCTCTTTCCATGCTATTTTCATCTTTTGCAACTGTTACACAAGAGGCCGTAAAAGAAGAAGTTTTATAACCGTCACAAAAACCGTCACTATTTGCAAGTATAAAATTCGATTTATTTTCAGTGAAACTAGATTCTGTATTTATGATTTGATTATTTGATGAAGCAGACTCCTCTAAATCTTTTAAATATTTTATTTTTTTATCGTTTTCGAATCTTGTTTCATCATACAAATTAAGACTACTAATTTGTTTAGCTAATAAATTTTTATCAGGCAAAGAATTAAATTCATCCTCTGGTGTAATTTTTGTAGTTTCAAAGCACTTTTCAATTAAAGTTTTTAAATTTTCATATAGTAAATTTGATGATGAAATTGATGACCTTCTTTTACCTAAATAAGTTTCTATACTTAATGCCAATCCATCTGATCTATCTGAAGCTTCTAGGGATTTATTTCTAAAATTAACTGTTTCTGAAATTGAGTGACCAACTGTAACACTTGCGTCAGTTGCTCCCATTTTTTTTGCCAAATCTAAACAATATGAAGCTTTAGATTTTAGAAATTCTTGATCCTTAACCATAATACTTTAAAGTTTTGTTCCACCAACTGTCATTTTATCGATCAAAATTGAAGGTTGAGCAACTCCCACAGGAACTCCTTGTCCTGCTTTTCCACAAGTTCCTATGCCTGGGTCTAACATCATATCATTTCCTACCATCGACACCTCTTTAAGTATTGACGGTCCATCACCAATAAGTGTCGCACCTTTAATTGGAGATCCAATTTTACCATTATTTATTTCGTAAGCCTCGGTACAATTAAATACAAATTTTCCAGATGTAATATCCACCTGGCCACCTCCAAAACTTACTGCAAAGATTCCTTTATCAACAGATTTGATCATTTCATCTTGAGTTTGATTGCCACTTAACATCATTGTATTTCTCATTCTTGGCAAAACAATATGTCTATAATTTTCCCTTCTTCCAGATCCGGTAGATCTTGTATTCATTAATCTTGCATTGTGCCTGTCTTGCATAAAATTTTTAAGAATACCATTTTCAATTAAAACTGTTCGCTCAGTTGGCGTTCCCTCATCATCAATAGTTAAACTACCTCTTCTATTATCTATCGTGCCATCATCAACAATTGTTACTCCTTCACTTGCAACTTTTTCTCCCATAAGATCGTGAAATGCTGATGTTTTTTTTCTATTAAAATCTCCTTCTAGACCATGACCAATTGCTTCATGAATTAATATAGCAGGCCAACCAGGACCTAAAACTACTTTCATCTCACCAGCAGGTGCTGGTTTGCTTTCTAAATTTACTGATGCAATTCTAAAAGCCTCTTCACAAACATTTTTCCAATTATCATTTTTTAAATAATCATCATAGGATTGTCTGCCACCAATTCCATATACACCTGTTTCTTTTCTTCCATTTTTTTCTAACATTACAGAGACATTAAATCTAATTAATGGACGTACATCGGTGAGCGCTTCTCCACCTGATCGAATAATTTCAATTGATTTTTGCTCACCAGCAAAACTAGCAGTTACTTGTTTTACTGATCCATCTTTTTTTCTTAAAAAATCGTTTACTTTATTTAAAACTTTTAATTTCGAGTCTAAGGTTTTTTGTTCAATTGGATTAATATCTTCATAAAATTTTTTGTTAGATTTTGGAATTTCATAATTATATGTGCCTTTAATTGATTTAAGTGTTGATCTAAGATTTTCTGAGGAATTTTTTAGTGAATCTTTTGATATTTCGTTAGAATATGAATAGGCAACAACCTCATTTGAAATAGCTCTGAAGCCAAATCCTAAATCAGAACTATAGTTTGAGCTTTTTATTTTATTGTCATCTAATAAAATTGACTCTGATTTAGACTCCTCTAAATATAGCTCACCATCATCACAATTATTTAGTGTTTCAGATACTATTTTATCTGCATCTTGTCTTGTTAAATCAGATTTGTTAAAGAAATTACTCATTCATCTTAAATAGTGGTTTGTTGATAATTTTCAACTGATCATTTTACGCATGTACAATTAATTACTAAAAGTTAATTATTGCTAAATGAAAGTATTTTTTAATAATTCTTGTAAAATCTGTAGGTCAGAAATTAACTTATATAAAAAAGAAAATATCAAAGATATTGATTGGATAGATATAACTAATAATTCAGATGCTGAAAAAGAAACATCTAGAAATGATAAAGAATTATTAAGAAGATTACATGTTAAGGAGAATGGTAAAATTATTCAAGGTGCAGAAGCATTTCTTTATGTTTGGAAAAAAATTCCAAAATATAAATTTTTATATAAATTTTTCAAACTACCAATAATTTTCACAATCTTTAAATATGGATACGAAATTGTTGCCTTTTTTTTATATTTAAAAAATAAAAAACAACTTAAAAAACTAAGTTAAAAAAAATATTAAAAATTCACTAAGTAAAGACATAGATAATAAAAACATAATTAATAAAATTGAGTACATAAGAGTTATAACTCTATTTCTTTTTCTCCTCAGTCTAACAAAAGTTTTATCATCTAAATCTGAAATATCCCTTTCACCTATAACTGGATAATCATAACTCCATCGCCATGTAGATTGGCCTAATCTAGAGTCGAGACTGTTAAAATACCTTATCCATGCAAGAACATATCTAAATATTAAATACAAAATAATCATTAATATTGATGAAAGTAACATTCTTAATGATACTTAATTGTGTATGATAATTTAATTGATATTTTTGGCTCTTTTTCTTGCGATTAACTGCGTAAGAGCATCAACCATAGTATCTGAGGCCTTAAATATGTCATTATTTTTAAACTCATGAGAAATATTTTTTTCTGGATTGGTTTTGTCTTCAATAACTATTCCTTCATCCGGTGAATTATTTTTTATATAAATTAATAAAAGCCATTCATCATCTGAGGCTTCGTCCCATTTAACAAATATTTCTCCTGTTTCAAATCTTCTATCTATACATCTAAAGATGGACATATGTCTTGTTATGTGCCTTTTATTTAATTGAAATACTAAACTGCTAGCACTTCTGTAAAAACTTTCGAGAGCAAACTCAATTTTCTGTCTAGCTAAAGTATATTCTTTTTCTTTTTGTAAAAGTGTTTCTCTATCTTCATCTCCTTGAATTTTAACTCCTAAAGCCTCTACTCTCTCCCTAATCTTTTGATCTCTAATAATTCGGTATTTTTCTTTTAGTTTTTCTATTCTTTGTTGTAAGCCAGCATAATCCTCTCTCTTTTCTCTTAAAGAAATTTTTTCTAATTTCTCTAATTCTTTAACCTCTCTAACTCTAAATTTTTCAATTTGCTTATCTAATTTTAATTGTTGTAAAAATTTCTTTTGTTTTTCTGCTTGTTCAATTCTTAAAAGAGCCTGTTCTTTTCTTAAGAATAATTTTATTTCTTTTGTTCTTTGTTTTTCTAATCTAATTTCATCCTTTAAAGCTTGTTCTTTTAATTTAACTTTAAATTCAGCCTCTTTTTGTTTTTCTTTTGAAATTTCAATCTTTTCTAACCTTTCTTGTTCTTGTTTTTCTAATTTTAATCTTCTTGCTTCATCTTTTTTTAGAGTTTTATATTGTGAAATTGTGTCTGCTATCTTGTCAAAAAATGCTTGGATATATTTTTCAAAACCAAAATTTAATCTAAACTTAAATTCAGGCTTTAGAGAATTTTGAAAGTTAACTAACTTTAAAAGAAAATCTGGTTTCTTTGGTGACGCAGATTTATATTTTTTTATTCCTTTTTTAGATTTTTTAACTTTTCTGTTTTTAGAAATTTTTTTTTGTCTTACCTTAACTTTTTTAATATTGCTTTTCTTGATCTTTTTTAGAGCTTTTTTAATTTTTTTTTTATTTTTGGAAAAATTTTTTTTTATTTTTTTTTTCTTTTTTTTCATTTGAGGAAATTTATATTTATCAATAATTTATTGATAAATATAGTCTCTTGTAACTGGTGTTGAAGAATAATTTTTTGTTAATTGAAATTGATATACAACTTGATCACCCCATTTAAATGCCATCTCACAACCTGCAAGATAAAATTCCCACATTCTAAAAAATTTTTCATCAAACATTTCAATTATTTTTTCTTTGTTTTTGAGACAATTTTCTTTCCAATGTCTTAAAGTGTGCATGTAATGTAGCCTTAAAACTTCAATATCTGCAACGATTAATCCCGACTTTTCTATATGTGGACTTACCTCACTCAAGCTTGGTGTATATCCACCAGGAAAAATATATTTCGTAATCCAAGGGTGTGGGTCTCGAGGTGGATTTACTGACCCTATTGTATGAATTAAAGATACCCCATCATCTTTTAAAAGTTTTTCGACCTGTGAAAAAAATTTTCTATAAAATTTTCTTCCTACGTGCTCAAACATTCCAACACTTACTATTCTATCAAATTTTTCATCTAGCTCTCTATAATCAATTAATTTAAAATGTAATTGATTTTCTAAATTAAGTTCTTTTGCTCTTTTTTTACAATAATCAAATTGATTTTCAGAAAGAGTAATTCCCGTCACTTCGCAATTTACACTTTTCGCTATATCAATTGCTAAAGATCCCCATCCACATCCGATATCTAAAACTTTTTGATTTGGTTTTATATTAAGTTTTTTAATTATATGTTGGATTTTATTATTTTGCGCTGTTTCAAGCGTATCTGTTTCATTTTTAAAGTATGCGCATGAATATTGTCTTTTAGGGTCTAAAAACAGATTATAAAGATCATCTGAAATATCATAATGATGTGAAACGTTCATCTTAGATTTTTTTATCAAATTGAAATTAGTCAAATATCTATAAGTACCCCTCAACTTATTGATTAAAGAACTAAAAACATTTATCTCACCTCTACCAAAATTCATTAAAGAAAGATCTAAAAAATCTGTCAATGTTCCATTTTCTATAATTATTTCTCCATCAGTGTAAGCTTCACCAAAATATAAATCGGGATGAAATAATAATTTATAATGAAGGTTTTTATTTAATATTTTCACTTTAAGAGGATTTTCGCTTTTTGGACTACCAATAATATAACTTTTAGAATTAGCATCAATTAAGATAAATCCATCTTTTTTAAAAACATTATTTAAAAATCTTGCTAATTGCATCTAAGCCGCCTTAGTATTGTTTGGTGAAAATTTTAATTTCTCTAAATTATTTGTTAAATCTGATGCCTCTTTAGAGTTTAAAATACTAAGTGGTGGTAAAAGATTTTTATAATATATTTCTTTTTTACTAAAATAAGTATGTAAACCTGAAATCAAATTATATTTTTCAAATTCTGCTCTTACATCACAAAGATTTTGATTTACTGTCTGATCGTTTCCATCATTAAAATCATCGTAAACTTTTCTTGCCAATGTGGAAGTAGCATTGCATGTAGCTGTAATAATTCCAGAACAACCTAATTTAAGTCCTTTAAATAATTTAGATTCTGATCCAGGTAAAACTGAGAAATTATCAATTTTTAAGTTTTCAAAAAGATTATAAGAGCTATCTTTAACTCCAATTATATTTTTTGGATATTTTTTTACTAACTCTTCAATACATTCAATGCTGAACTTGTAACCACAGAGTTTTTCAAAATTATATAGTACTATTTCACAATCAGAAATTGCTTCTACTATTTTGCTGTAAAATTCTATTACTTCTTTATCTCCGTATTTATAGTATGCAGGTGGCATAATTAAGAATCTATTAAATCCTAAAGATTTAGAAACTCTCATTAAATTAATTGTTTCACCTAAAGAATTTAAACCAGTACCAATAATATACTTTTCTTTATGTTTGCTTGAAGTCAGATGATTTAATAAATTTATTTTTTCAGAGACAGGTATAAGTTGAGCTTGCCCTGTACTTCCAAATATAGCTGCTCCGTGACAACCATTGTCTATAACCATTTCTGCGTGTAAAATGGTTTTCTTTATATCAAGCGTCAAATCATCATTTAAGATCGACATTGAAGCCGCATAAATGCCTTTAATTTTACTCATAGTAAAAATTTATATAAAAATATTAATTAGTAAAGTTTATAAATTAAACATGAAAATATTAGCTATTCAAAACAAGATGGGCATAGGTGATACAGTAATTTTCCTGCCTTTTATTAAAGCTATTTCAAAAAAATTTCAGGTACCGTTAAGTTTACTTGTAAAAAAAAATTCTAGAGCGAAGGAATTTTTAATTTATACAAATTATATTGATGAAATAATTCATTTGGAAAGAGACAATAAAGTAAATCAGAAACACGACGGTTTAAAAGGATTTTTCAAATTAGCAAGTGATTTAAAAAAATATAATTTCGACAAAGTTTTTATATTCAATTCTTCTTTGAGATATAACTTAATTTGTAGATTGGCAGGAATTAAAGAAATATTTCAATACCCCTTATTTGAAAAACAAAATCAACATATTACAGAACCAGCTAAAAATTTAATTAAAAAATATTTAGATTGTGAAACGAGGGATAATCCAGAAATTCAAATCGATAATGATCTAGTTCAAGAATCAATAATTAAATATAATATAAATAACGATGATCTTAATATTTTGTTGGGTATAGGTGGTTCAGGTCCGACAAAAAGAATACCTTCAAAAACTTTTTTAAAAGTAATGGAAAAATTAGAAACATTTAAAAAATGTAGATTCTTTTTAGCTACAGGCAAAAATGAAGATGAACAAAAGATTTTAACTGAAATATATAATACAAAATTTAAAGAAAAATGTGTTGCACTGGACAATCTCAATATAAGAGAAATTTTGCCTGTTATTAAAAATTGTAATGTTGCAATATGCAATGATACAAGTTTCTCACATTTATCATCAGCATTAGGAATTAAAACAATTACACTAATGGCAGATACTCCATTAATTTATGGTTCTTACAACACAAATATGTATCCAATTATTCCTGATGGAGAAATAACAGTTTCTCACAACACGCGCGGTAAAGACAAAATTAATCCAGACAAAATCTGCGAAAAACTATCATCAATAATTAATTAAGAAATATCCTTAAGCACTATCTCTTTAGCTTCATTAACTATTGCAGATAATCTAGAAGTCTCTGGGGAAATATCAGGATGAATTTTTTTTTGGATTTTTTGGTAAGCTTTGTTTAGAGCTTCTTTAGTTGGTTTTTTGTTAATATCTAAATTTAAAATCTTATATGCCTCAGATATAGATAATGATGAAGAGTTATTATTTTGATATTGATTAAAAGAAAATCTTCCAGAATTTCTTAAAGTTTGTATAAGCCTATAAAGAGAAAGCAATTGAAACAATGATAAGCCTTTAAGTTTAACTAAAGCAAGGCTTGCAAGAGTTAATGGTAATGTAAGCAGAAATTTTCCACCAATAGCAAATAAAACTGCCAATAAAGCCAATAATAAAATTGTTATTAGCCTCACACCTTTTGACATTTTTTTTGGAGAAATATTTGACCACCATCTTAATAAAAAATATAAGATGACTAAAATTACAAGTAGATAAATAATAATATTCATATATTTCCTTATTAGATGAAAGTACCACAACTTAAAAAAAAACTAGAGATAAAAACTTGTCACAATATTAATTGGGAAGACAATTATAGCTGGATTCATCAAGATAATATTTTGGAAGTTCTCAAAGATAAAAGCAAGTTAGATCCTGAAGTGAAAAAATATTTAGAAGACGAAAATGCTTACACAGAACACCATTTAAAAGATACAAAAAATATTCAAAAAAAATTATTCGATGAAATTAAAGGAAGAATTAAATTAGAAGATGAATCTTTGCCCTATAAAGATCATACTTACGAGTATTGGACAAAAACTACAACAAAAGGAAATTATTCGATAAAACTTAGAAAAAAAATTGGTTCAGAAAATGTTGAGGAGATATGGAATGGGGATAAAGAAAAAGAAAAACTTAAAACTGAATATTTTGGTGTAGGAGATTTAGAAGTAAGTAATAATGATAAATATTTAGGTTATTCTTTGGATCTTAAAGGATCGGAGTATTACACTATTTATATAAGAGACATAAAAACAAACAAAATCATTTCAAGAGAAATTACAGAAACATCAGGTGGGATAACATTTAGTTTAGATGATAAATATATTTTTTATTCTAAACTTGATGAAAATCATAGAGCAAGAACAATATATAGGCATAAAATAGGTGATTTTGATGGCAAAGATGAATTAATATTTGAGGAGAAAAGCGAGGCTTTTACAGTAGGGATTGGGAAAAGTTCAGATGAAAAATATTATTTTATAAATACTTCTGACCACAATACCTCAGAGCAATATTACTTTAAATCAGATGAATTAAACCCATCTCCAAAACTTATTATTAAAAGAGAAAGAGGTGTTCTCTATTCTGTTAACTCTTGGGATAATAAATTTTATAACCACACAAATAAGAACGCCGAAGACTTTAAAGTTGATATTTGTGATGATTTAGAAAATCAAAATTGGAAAACATATATTTCAGCAAAAGATGAGGTTTTAATTGGTGGATTAACATTCCTTAAAAATTGGATTATTCGTGGTGAAACATCAGATGCACTAGATAAATTATTTGTCAAAAATATTTCTACAAATATAGAAGAAGAATTAATTTTTTCTGATGAATCTGTTTATGTTCCAGGAGTAAGCTTAACTCAAAAAGATAGAAATACTGATGAAGTTCATTTAGGATACTCTTCACCTAAAACTCCTTCTAGAGTATTTAAATATAATTTAGCAACAAAATCTAAAGAACTTGTTAAAGAACAAGAGATCCCATCTGGTCATAATAAAGATGACTATATTGTAGAGAGAGTTGAGTTTAAATCTCATGACGGAAGAATGGTTCCATTAACAATTACTAGACACAAAAAAACAAAAATTGATGGGTCTGCAAATGTTTTATTGTATGGATATGGGTCTTATGGAAATTCTATGTCCCCAAGTTTTTCTTCTACAAGATTAAGTCTTATCAATAGAGATATAATTTGGGCCACAGCCCATATCAGAGGTGGTATGGAAAAAGGCATGAAGTGGTGGAAAGAGGGAAAATTAACTAACAAAAAAAATACTTTTGAAGATTATATTTGTGCAGCAAAATATTTGATCGAAAACAATTATACGTCAAAAGGAAATATTATTGGAATGGGTGGATCAGCTGGAGGATTATTAATGGGTGCTGTAGTTAATCAATCTCCTGAATTATTTTTAGGAATAATAATGGCTGTGCCTTTTGTTGACTCATTAACAACAAATCTTGATCATTCTTTACCTTTAACAGTTGGAGAATTTGATGAGTTTGGAAATGCGAAAGATAATAAAGAACACTTTGATTATATTTTTTCATATGCGCCTTATAACAATATAAAAAAAATGGACTATCCACATATTTTTATTACAACAAGTTTAAGTGATAATAGAGTTTTATTTGATGAACCTGCAAAGTTTACAGCAAAACTTAGGGACTATAAAACAGACAATAACTTACTACTTTTGAAAACTGAAATGAACGCTGGTCATGGTGGGAAATCAGGAAGAGATGGTGCAATTGAAGAAATTGCTATTGACTATGCATTTGCATTAAAAATTTCTAAAAAAATTTAGCATATTAAATCTTGAAAAAAACTAATTAATTCCCATATAAACATAGTAAGTCGCCTAATGGGGCTTGCATAAATAAACTTGCTTAACAAAGGAGGATATTATGACAAGTAAGGATCTATCTATATTTAACTCACTTAGACCTTTTTCAATTGGTTTTGATGATATGTTCGACCAATTTGAAAATATGCTAGGTAATGGGAATTTGACAATGCAGTCAAATTATCCACCATACAACATCAGAAAGACAGGCAAAGACAACTATGCAATTGAAGTAGCATTAGCTGGCTTTAGCAAAAAAGATGTTGAGGTTGAGTTCGAGGACAACTTATTAACAGTAAGAACAAAACAGGTTAATAAGTCTGAGAACAGTGATGTTGATGGAGAAATTATTCATAAAGGTATTTCTCAAAGACAATTTGCAAGATCATTCACTATTGCTGATGATGTAAAAGTTAATGGTGCTGAACTTAAAGATGGTCTTTTAACAATATCTTGTGAAAGAATAATTCCAGAACATAAAAAAAAGAAACTTATTGAAATTAAATAAGTCTTAAACCTTGCTTGTGGGGACTTCTCCCCACAAGTATTAATAAATCTTAAAATGATTAATTAATACAAGATCATTTGTATTGCTAAAAAAACCTATAATGAGCAAATTTGTTTCAAACAGCAAATTTTAAAAACAACCGTTTGATACAAAACCCACAACTATGTTATCTGAATTTATCTCAAACCTTCGTTCACAAGGAACAAGGTATTTTTTACTATTATAAACTAGCTCAAAATTACCTTTTGCGTTTTTGAAATCTTCGTCTGGTTTTCCTAGCTCCATTTGAAGCTCACTAGCAGTTTTTCCAAGAAATTTACTTAATTTTTCATTTTCTTTTTCAACAATTGCATCTGTTTTTTCCTTAACAGTTTGACACCCTGAAAAAAAAATTATTATAATGAAAAGACTTATTAACAATTTAAATTTTGTCATTAGTTCAAATTTTTTTTTTTATTAAATATATTATTAACTTTTAAGTTGTATAAATAATTTATTTCTTATTACATTTATATTTAATTATAGTAACAATTGTGTTCTTTATTTGATGGTTCAAGTATATGAATGAAAAAGCACTAAAAAAGATACTAAATATATTTTTAAAGGAAGTCCTGCCACTTACTGAAATAGGTGTTGCTAAAGGTAGTAAAATATTTGGAGCAGCAATAATTAAAAAAAGTGATTTATCACTTATAGTTGCAGAAACAAACAATGAAATAGAAAACCCATTATGGCATGGTGAGATGCATACACTTAAGAAATTTTATGAATTAGATATAAACAAAAGGCCAAAGGAAAAAGACTGTATGTTTTTAAGCTCTCATGAACCCTGTAGTATGTGCTTGAGTGCAATTACTTTTTCTGGATTTGATAATTTTTATTATCTGTTTCCGTATTTAGAAACAAATAATGAATTTAATATCCCTCATGATCTTAATATACTAAAAGAAGTTTTTAATATTAGTGACGGAAAATATAATAAAGAAAATTCATATTGGAAAAGTCAAAACATAAATTTACTTATTGAAAATTTACATCCTTCAGAAAAAGAGAATATTTTAAATCAATTAGATGAAATTAAAAAAAAATATTTAACTTTATCTAATCAATATCAGAAAAATAAGGGTGGAAATTCTATACCATTAAACTAATTGATGAATACAAACCTTAAAATTTCAAATGTAACTAAAATATATCCTGGTTGTATTGCTAACGATAATGTTTCACTCGAATTTAATAGTGGTAAAATTTATGCTCTCCTTGGTGAAAATGGTGCTGGAAAATCTACTCTTGTTAAAATTCTCTCAGGTGTTGTCATTGCTGATGAAGGAAAAATTTATTTAAATGAAAATATTCTAAAACTTAATTCACCATCAGATGCAAAAAAAAATGATATTGGAATGGTATTCCAACATTTTAACCTTTTTGAAACTCTGTCTGTTTTTGAAAACTTAATAATAGACTCAGATGAAAAAAGAGAAAGTTTAAGAGAAAAAATAGATACAATTATGAAAAAATACAATTTTTCAATTGATCTTGATATTCCTGTTCTCAATTTATCAGCAGGTCAAAAACAAAAAGTTGAAATTATAAGATGCCTTATAAGAAGCCCAAAAGTTTTAATTATGGATGAACCCACATCTGTATTAACAGAGCAAGAAACAAGTGAATTATTTTTATCACTGAAAAAATTTTCAGAAGAGGGAATTTTAATTATTTATATAACCCATAAATTAAAGGAAGTTATGCAGCTTTG
This sequence comes from uncultured Pelagibacteraceae bacterium, assembly GCA_902546085.1. Lineage (GTDB taxonomy): Bacteria > Pseudomonadota > Alphaproteobacteria > Pelagibacterales > Pelagibacteraceae > Pelagibacter. The sequence continues at coordinate 20,255 of CACCIO010000014.1, forward strand.
TGATGAAGTTGCTGTAATGAGAAAAGGAAAATTAGTATCTGTAAGCCAAATAAAGAATGAAAACTTAGAGTCTCTTGCTAATAAAATGGTAGGTCAAGATTTAAAAACAATTAAGAAAAAAAAGGAAAATAATTCCTCAGAACAATTAATTAATATAACTAATCTTAATTTTACAAGTGAAGATCCTTTTGAAACAAATTTAGTTGATATTAATTTTTCTGTAAATCGAGGAGAGTGTTTGGGAATTGCTGGCATATCAGGAAATGGCCAAAGTGAATTATTTCAAGTATTAAGTGGTGAAATCATATCTAACAAGAATTCTATAGAATTTAATAAAAATTATATTGGGGATTTAAATCCTCAAGAGAGACGAGAATATTTGATGGCTTTTTCTCCAGAAGATAGACTTGAACAAGCTGCTATTCCACAAATGGCAATTTTTGAAAATGTAGCTCTAAATAATTTTAAATCCTCAAATTTTTTTAATAATGGATTAATTAATGAAAGCAAAATTAAAGAGCATTCAAAAAAAATAATCTCAGACTTTAATGTAAACACTGACAATATAGATTTAAAAAGCCAATTTTTATCTGGAGGAAATTTACAAAAATTAATTATTGGAAGAGAATTAATAACATCTCCAGATTTATTAATTTGTTTTAATCCTACATGGGGTTTAGACGTTGGAGCTATAAATTACATCCATGAAACATTAATTAAAATCAATGAACAAAATAAATCAATAATATTAATATCAACGGACACTGATGAGTTGTTAAAATTAAGTGACAAAATTTCAGTAATACATAAAGGAAAATTGTCAAAAATAATGAATGCTGAAGAGGTTACCTCTGAGAAACTTGGGATACTTATGGGAGGAGGAAATTGATTAAAATTGTAAAAAGAGATCAGCCTTCAAAAGCTATATTTTTCTTTACACCTGTCCTAGCTATTTTTCTCACATTAGTAGCAGGAGGTATAATATTTTATATTTTAGGTTTTAAACCATTTGAAGCTCTAAAATTTTTTTTCATAGTTCCAATTGCAGACAGATATGGTTTTAGCGAATTACTGTTAAAAGCTACACCACTTTGTTTAATAGCAATTGGTTTATCTTTTTGTTTTAAAAGTAATAATTGGAATATTGGAGCTGAAGGTCAATTAACTTTTGGAGCTATAGTTTCTGGAGGAATTGCATTATTATTTTATGATCAAGAAGGTTTCTATATTCTACCATTAGTAATATTAGCCGGCGCAATCGGTGGTATGATATATGCATCAATACCTGCAATATTAAAAACTTACTTCAATACAAATGAAATATTAGTAAGTCTAATGTTGGTATACGTTTCAAAATTAATTTTAGACTATTTAGTAGTTGGGCCTTGGAGTAATCCAGAAGGATTTAATTTTCCTGAAACTAGACAGTTCAGTGACTCTGCAAGACTTCCATTATTAATTGAAGGACTAAGAATTCACGCTGGAATATTTTTAGCATTAGCTGCAGTAGTTATCAGTTGGTTTGTTTTTTACAAAACTTATTTGGGTTTCCAAATGAAAGTTTCAGGTTTTAGTTTAAAAACTGCAAAATATGCTGGCTACAAAGGGAAAAAAATGATTATCCTCGTTTTTTTAATAAGTGGAGCTTGTGCAGGTCTTGCAGGGGTAGGAGAAATTACTGGACCTATTGGGCAACTTCATAGAGAAGTATCTCCAGATTATGGTTTTACTGCAATAATTGTAGCGTTTTTGGGTCGCTTACATCCTGTCGGGATAATTTTTGCGTCTCTAGTTGTTGCGATAACCTATCTGGGTGCTGAAACGGCGCAAATCTTTATGCAAATACCCAAATACACAGGTCAAGTTTTTCAAGGGATGATTTTATTTTTTCTTCTTGCCTCTGACTACCTACTCTTTTTCAAATTTAAATTTATAGACACAAAAAAATGATCATTGATGTAAATTTTGTTGGATTAATAATTGCATCAATAATGGCATCTGCAGTTCCTTTAATTTTAGCTTCTTGTGGTGAACTAATTACAGAGAGATCTGGGGTACTAAACCTTGGTGTCGAAGGAATGATGATCATTGGAGCTATTTCAGGCTTTGCACTGATGACAGTTACTGGAAGTTTAATTATAGCAGTTTTTGGTGCAATGTTAGCTGGAGTTTTAATTTCAACAATTTTTGCATTTCTTACCCAAACATTAATTACAAATCACGTGGCAACTGGTTTAGCTCTCACTATTTTTGGAATAGGAATCTCTGCAATGATTGGAAAAAACTTTGTGGGTATTCCTGGGAAAGAATTTCCCGTTCTGTTTGAAGGTTTAAAAGATACAATACCACTTTTAAGTCCAATATTATTTGGACATTCAATTGTTTTTTATTTTGCTTTTGCCTTACCCTTCATAACTAGCTACTTTTTAAAAAAAACTAAAGTAGGATTAATAGTTAGAGCTGTGGGAGACTCTCCAGAATCTGCTTCTAATCAAGGCATAAATGTAAAATTAGTTCGTTACGCTTGCATACTTTATGGAGGCGCAATGTGTGGACTTGCAGGAGCGTATTTGTCAATGATTTACACTCCTCAGTGGATTGAGAATATGACCGGTGGAAGGGGTTGGATTGCACTAGCGCTAGTAGTTTTCTCAACGTGGAATCCAATTAAAATTTTAATAGGTGCGATGATTTTTGGTGGGTTAACCATTATTCAATTTCATATGCAAGCAATCGGAGTAAGAATTCCTGTTCAATTTTTGACAGCTTTACCCTACTTAGTTACAATAATAGTTTTAGTTGTAATTTCTCGTGATAGTAGAAAAATAAGACTAAGTACTCCTAGTTCCTTGGGGAAATCTTTTCATAAAGACAATTAATCTAAAAATAATCATTTTTTTTTAGATAATATAATTTAAGTTTAAATAATTAAAAAATTAAAAGGGGAAATAAATTTATGCATAAATTTTTAATTCGTTCTTTCGTCTCTTCTTTAGTTTTATTATTTACATTAAATGTTGCTGCGGTTGCAAAAGATGTTAAAGCAGCGTTTGTTTATATTGGTCCAACTGGTGATCATGGATGGACTTATCAGCATGATGTAGGTAGAAAAGCTGTTGAAGCTGCCGGATTTAAAACAACGTATGTAGAGGGTGTTCCAGAAAGTGCTGATGCTGAAAGGGTTCTTAGACAATTAGCTAATTCTGGTCACGACATCATTTTTACGACTAGCTTTGGATATATGAATCCTACTAACAAAGTTGCAAAAGAGTTTCCAAATGTAAAATTTGAACATGCAACTGGATATAAAAGAGAACATCCAAATGTTGCAACTTACGCAGCTAGATTCTACGAAGGTAGAACTATTTTGGGAACAATCGCCGGAACTATGACAAAATCAAATGTAATTGGTTATGTTGCATCTTTTCCGATACCTGAGGTTATCAGAGGTATTAATTCATTTACTTTAGCGGCACAAAAAGTTAACCCAAATATTAAAACTAAGATTGTTTGGGCTTTCACTTGGTACGATCCAGGTAAAGAAGCAGAGGCAGCAAAGGCTTTAATTGACCAAGGTGCTGATGTAATTGCTCAGCATACAGATAGTACTGCTATTGTTCAAATGGCTGAAAAAGCTGGAGTATATGCTTTTGGACAAGCAAGTGATATGGATAAGTTTGCACCAAAGGCTGTGTTGACTTCAGTTGAAAATAACTGGGGGCCATATTATGTAGATAGAGTTAAAGCTGTTGCAAATGGAACATGGAGTCAAAAAGATACATGGCATGGTATAGGTGACGGTATGGTAGTAATCTCAGGATTAGATTCACAAATGCCTAGTGACCTACAAGCAAAAGTTAAAAAACTTCAAGCAGATTTAGCATCTGGTAAAGTTCATTCTTTCACTGGACCAATTTATGACCAACAAGGGAATTTGATGGTAGCCGAAGGGAAAACTGCAGATGATGGTATGCTAGCAGGTATGATGACTTATGTTAAAGGTGTTGAAGGAGATATACCAAAGTAGGCTCTTAAACTTATAAAAATTTAAAAGGCCGGTTTTTTTAACTGGCCTTTTTTATATTTGATGTTTTTTTTTAATTTCTTCAATTCTTAATTCTTCATAAATTTCGAAGGGTTGCACAATCCAAGGATTACCAGAAAGTTTTTTTGCACAAAAATCTGGCTCAAATGTTGATTTCTTTTTTTTAAACAACGTAGCAGTTTTAATATCTTCTATTTTATCTTTTATCGGTTTATATTTTTTTAACCAATCTATACTTTTATTGAAAGTTATTCCTGTATCAGATAAATCATCACATAAAAGTATTTTACCGCCCATATTAGGTGCTATAGAACTCATTTCCCTTGAAAAAACGATATCTCCTTGCTCATCTTCCACTCCTTTACCACTGTAAGACTCAACTGCAAGATATGCACATTTTAATTTAAATATTCTGCTTAATACATCTATCATTGGTGCTGCCCCACGCATGATCCCAATCAGTATTGTTGGTTTATATCCACTTTCATCAATTTGGATTGCTAACTTCTCAACAGTCTTGTTGTACTCATCCCAGCTGACTATCATTTTTTCAGTCATAATCTTTTAATATCTATTTATTTAAATAATAAAACTAAAACTGCAAGAACGATAAGTGCAATTATTGAAGATATTAGAATATACAACCTATGAATGTTTCTACCTCTTAAGTTAAAATAATGTCGTGCTACTCCAGTAATGATTGCTAATGCACATAATATTAACCAATTATATTGATGATAAACTAAGAAACTTGAGTGTCCAGAAAGCATTATAAACAATACTAAAAAAGTGGAATAATTATTATGAATTGATCTCTGTTTAGCTGCTAGAGATAAACTCATATCAAATTTTTCACCTCTTTCACTACTACTGATTATGTTCATTTGATTGGGTATAATTACTGTAAAAACATTACCAAACATATTGGTTCCTATAATTAGTCCAACACTTAAAATTGCAAATTTTGGTCCAAATAATTTTGTTAAACCAAAGGAAACGGCTGCTAATAAAATAATTGCTGTAGATATAAATAGAACATTATTTTCAATCAATTTAGATTTACACAATAGATCATATATAAACCAAAAAATAATTAATGATAAAAGCGAAATAATAATAGCATAACTAGGTGGCATTAACAGGACACGTTTATCAACCATTAATACACCAGCGTTATAATAATAAATTACGACTAATAGCAACATTCCTGTTACAAAAGTTAGGTAACTTTGCCATTTGAAAATTACTAATCTATTTAAATATTCCTGTGGAGGTGAGGTTTTTAACCTTGAAAGTTTATAAAAAAAACCAGAATGCATCAGATATCCCTCTCCATCTACATCATCACTAGTTATATTTTTATTTAAATTATTATCTAAGTAATTAAATAAAAAACTGTTACCTACCCATAATATTGCAAACACTACATGGCCCCATCTTAAAATAACCTCTAACCATTTAATTGTATACGGTAAGAATTCCATCAGTATTTTATTTTATCTACTTTTTTATCCCAGATTTCAAACGCTTTTAAAGCTTCTTCTCTAAGCATTTGAACCATTTTAATTTTTCTATCGTCAATTTTTTTTGGGATTTCTGTATAAATAAAAGAGTCATCAAAATCTATATTTTTTGCATCTTCTCTTGTATTTGCATAATATATTTTATCTAATCTTGACCAATAAATTGCTGAAAGACACATAGGGCAAGGTTCACAAGATGTATAAATCTCACATCCAGAAAGATCAAAAGTATTTAAATTTTTACAGGCTTCTCGAATTGCTACTATTTCTCCGTGAGCAGTTGGATCATTTATGGAAGTAACTTTGTTAGAGCCCTCTGCAATAATCTTATGATCCTTAACTATAACACTTCCGAAGGGACCACCTGTAGTGTTCGCACTTTTTATTGAAAGTTCAATGGCTTTTGCCATAAATTTTTTTTTATCTTCCATTTTTAATTTTGTTAATACTCATTAAAATTCTTTCAGGTGTTGCTGGCGCATTAAGTTCTGGTGCAAGCTGATAATTTCCAACTGAAGCAACTGCATCTTTAATTGCATAAAAAACGCTCATAGCTAACATTAAAGGAGGTTCGCCTGTTGTCTTTGCTTTATTAACAACTTTTTCTTTATTTATTCCATCTTTAAAAATTTCTACATTAAATTTTTTTGGAATATCACTTACAGCAGGAATTTTATACGTTGATGGAGAGAAAGTTGTGATCTGACCATTTGATTTCCAATTTAGTTCTTCAATAGTTAACCAACCTTGTCCTTGAACAAAACCCCCTTCGATCTGACCTAATTCAAGTGCAGGATTTATTGGTTTCCCTGCATCATGCAAAATATCAACTCTTTCTAGGATATTTTCACCTGTCAGTGTATCTATAGTTACTTCTGAAACAGCTGCACCATAACAAAAATAATAAAATGGTCTTCCTCTAAATTTTTTTTTATCAAAGTTTATTTTTGGAGTTGAATAAAAACCTGAGGATGAAAGAGAAATTCTATTTAAATATGCTTCTTGAATAATACTTTTAAATTCAAATTGTCTGTTTCCAAATATTATATATTGATCCTTATAAATTGCTTCTTGATTGTAAATCTTATATTTTTTTTTAATAAATTTTTCTAAATTTAATTTAATTTTTGCTACTGCATTTAATGCTGCAGCACCATTAAGGTCTGTGGTTGAAGATGCAGCGCTAGCTGAAGTATTTGGAACCTTAGCTGTATTT
>CACCIO010000015.1 GCA_902546085.1 uncultured Pelagibacteraceae bacterium
ATGATCGTAACGGTTTTTGGGGTGGTAAATTTGGAGGAAGTTTTATTCCTGAAACTTTAAAAAAACCTGTAGAGGATCTAACACGTGAGTTTTCAAAATTAAGAAATAATAAGAAATTTTTAAAAACGAGAGATTATTACTTTAAAAGTTATATAGGATCACCCACATCATTTGTAAAATTAGAAAATTTATCTAATCATTTGGGCGGTGCTCAAATATGGGCCAAAGTTGTATCGGAAGCTAATGGTGGTGCTCACAAGATATACAATGCAACTGTTCATGCCTTAATTTGTAAGGCCATGGGAAAAAAATATATAGTTGGTGACACCGGTGCTGGTTACGCTGGTAAAATGTTAAGTATGGCTGCAAAGAAGTTTGGCCTCAAATGTAAAATTTTCATGGGTGCAAAAGACATCAAGAGGCAAAAACCAAATTGTGATGCTATGAGAAAAAATGGTGCTGAGATAATTCCTGTATATTCAGGTAGTCAAACCTTGGTCGATGCAGTCAGTGAGTGTATGAGATATTGGGTATCAAATTGTGACACTACACACATGTGTGTTGGAAGTACAGTTGGTCCAAATATATTTGTAAAAATTTGTGGATGGAGTACAGCACAAATTTCAAGAGAATTAAAAATACAAATTAAAAAAGAATTCAAAAAAATTCCAAAAAAAATTAAATTAATTAACTGTGTGGGAGGTGGAAGTTCAGCATATGGTTTTTGGAGTGAATTTATAGATTTTAACAAATCGCAAATAGAATTGGTTGGTGTAGAGGCTGGAGGTCCAAAAAGATCAAAACTCCATGCCGCTCCTCTAAGTAGAAATGCCAAAATTGGAATTTTACATGGTGCAGCTTCTTATGTTTGTCAAAATAATGAAGGTCAAATAAATGACACTGAATCAATTAGTGCTGGATTGGATTACCCAGGTGTAAGTCCAATACATTGTTTTTTAAAAGATACAAAAAGAGCAAGATACACTTATGCAACAGATGAAGATGCATTAAAAGCACATGTGATGGTAACTAAATTTGAAAAACTCAATCCAAGTTTAGAACCTAGCCATGCGTTTGCTGAGGCAATAAAAATTGCACCAAGATTAAGTAAAGAAACAATTATTATTGTTAACTCTTGTGGTGATGCTAAAAAAGACAGAGATATCTTAAGAGAGAGGTTGGGTAAGAATTAATGAATTCATTAATCAGTAAAGCTTTCTCAGCCGCAAAAGAAGAGAATAGACCAGCTTTGCTTACATATACTGTCGCCGGAGATAATACTAAAAAAAAATCTTTAGATATATTAAAATCAATATCAAATTATGCAGATATTTGTGAATTAGGTTTTCCACACAACACTCCTATAGCTGATGGAGGACAAATACAAACAAGCGCTTATCGGGCAATTAAAAATGGTATTAAAATTAATGATGTATTTTCAATTGTAAAAAATTTTAAAAAAATTAAAAAAAATAAACCAATTATACTGATGGGCTATTACAACATGATCTACCAATATAATGAAAATAAATTTTTAGAAACATGCAAAAAGTCAAAAGTTGATGGGCTGATAGTTGTTGATTTACCTTATCCTGAAAATAAAAATTTTGCATCAAAATGCAAAAAAAAAGGAATTAATTTTATTCAATTGGTTGCACCAACTACTTCTCAAATAAGACTAAAAAAAATAATAAAAGATTCACACGACATGATTTATTATATAAGCATGTTATCCACCACAGGTGGAAAGCTTAAAGTGTCTCCAAGGAAAATATTAGAAAAATACAATAAAATAAAAAAACAAAATAAATCAAAAAATGTTGTTATTGGTTTTGGAATTACAGAAAAAACCATCCAATCTCTTAAAAAAGCTGATGGTTTGGTGGTTGGTAGTGCAATTTGTAAGGAAATCTCTAAATCAATTGAAAAGAGACAAAATGCTGTCACAAATGTTACTAATATCGTAAAGAGATTAAAGAATAAAATTCAATGAACTGGATAACTAAAATTATTAAAGCAGGTGAAAAAATTAAAACTGCTATACGTGAAAGAGCTACGAAAGAAGATATTGCAAAAAGTGATTGGACATCATGTTGTAAGGGTCCAATTTTAAAAAAGGATTTAGAGGAAAACTTATGGGTATGTCCTGATTGTAAACGTCATCATAGAATAAAACCTCATCAAAGATTTGATATATTGTTTGGAAAAAACAATTACGAGGTTTTTAAAACCCCAATACCAAAAGATGATCCACTAAATTGGACAGACTCTAAACCTTATAAAGAAAGATTAAAAAGTGCTCGAAAAAAAACAGGATTAGAATGTGGAATGACGGTTGCTTCTGGAACTATAAATAATATTAAAATTACCGCTGTAGCTTCTGATTTTGATTTTTTAGGAGCTTCAATGGCGGCAGCAGAAGGTGAGGCTTTTTTATATGGAATACAGCATGCGATAGAAAATAAAACACCTTTTTTATGTATTAGTGCTGGTGGAGGAATGAGAATGATGGAAAGTTTAATTTCTTTATCTCAAATGACAAGAACAACACTTGCAATTAATGAATTAAAAAAAAACAGTCTTCCTTATTTAGTTTGTATCACTGATCCTACTGCAGGGGGTATTACCGCATCATACGCTATGTTAGGTGATATTCATATTGCAGAACCAGGAGCTTTAATTGCATTTGCAGGTGCAAGAGTAATACAAGGAACTGTTAAAGAAGAACTTCCAGAAGGTTTCCAAAAAAGTGAATATGTTGAAAAAACTGGTTTTGTCGATTTAATTGTTGAGCGTAAAGATCTTGCATCAAAAATTGGAACCTTATTATCAATATTGTTAAAGAAAAATTCTGATATAAGTGCTGAACAAAATGAAACTTCAGAAGATAGTCAGTCGCTTACAAGAGCTGCATCCTAAAGAAATAGATTTAAGTCTAGATCGTATTCAAAGTCTCTGCAAAAGATTAGGAAATCCTCAAGATAAAATCAAAGCAATTTCAATTGTTGGTACTAATGGAAAGTACTCAACAATCCAAGCAATGTTTTCTATTTTAAAGGAAGCAAATTTCAATTGTAATATCTACACAAGTCCTCATATCAAAAGTATTAATGAGAGGTTTGTTTTTAATAATGAAGAATTGAATGATGAAGATTTAGCAAATTTACTTGAAGAAATTGAAGAAGCTAACAATGGTCAACCAATTACTTTTTTTGAAATACTAACTGCAGCATATTTTTTAAAAGCATCTCAATATCCAGATAATATCAATTTAATTGAAAGTGGATTGTTCTTTAGATTTGATGCTACTAATATCTTAAAAAATAACCTTGCTAGCATTGTAACTTCTATTGGTCTTGATCATTTAGATTGGTTGCCAGAAAATGAACAAACCGTTGAAAGAATTATTTTTGAAAAAACATCAAGCCTTTTAAACTCAAATATTATAGTTGCAAAACAAAGTACTAATAAAATCAAAGAAAATATTAAAAAAACAATATCAAGTAATAGATCAAATAAGTTATTCCATAATGAAAATTATAGTTTTACAATGCAAGAAAATGAATTCTTTAATTATGAAGATCAATTTGGGGGAATAAAATTACCTATTCCAAATGTTAAAGGTCAATTTCAATTAGAAAATGTCTCAACAGCGATTGCAACCCTAAGAATTTTGAAAGACTTAAACATTAAAGATGACCACATTAAAAAAGGTATTTTAAAAATAAATTGTATTGCAAGATTACAAGAAATTAAATCTGGAAAACTCAAAGAGTTTGTAAAAGATCACAAACTTTTTGTTGATGGATCTCACAACCCTTTGGGAGCAAAAGTTTTGAATGAATACTTGGAAAGTTTAGATTGTAATAAACATATCATTCTTGGAATGATGGCTAATAAAGATCATAGTAAATATATGAGTTTCTTTAAGGATATTTCTACATTGACTACAATAGATATACCTAATCAACCTAATTCAATAAAAGGCGAAGAGCTTAAAGATAAGCTAAATAGCTTTTCAAATATATATTATAAGGAAAGTATAGAGGAAGCCATAAAGTCAATCCCAGTAAAAGAAAACGATATAATACTAATTACTGGATCTTTATATCTTGCGGGTGAAGTTTTAAATTTAAATTAGATATTTTTATCTAAAAATTCCTTCATGTGACTTTCGGGAACTCCACCAACTTTTCTATCTACTTCAACACCTTTTTTATAGATAATAACTGTTGGAACACCTCTGATCCCTGCTGCACTTCCTGTATTTATTCCACCATCTTCAACATCAGCATAATAAAAACCAGCCTTATCTTTATATTCATCAGATAATTTATCCATTACTGGTTTTAGTGCCTTACATGGGCCACACCATTCAGCTGAAAACTGAATGACTGAAACGTCTTCATTTTTAATTTTAGTATCAAAATCTTCGTCTTTAAAATTTGTAAGCATATGTCCTTTCTATTAATTAGGGCCTTAAAGTCAACTAGGCAATTTCATATTTTTTTTCTATAGACATAATAAATTCATTTATATCATCTAATTTTTTTAGTTCTTCTTCATCATCTCTATTTGATGCTTGATCTCTTAAGGTATCAATTTCTTGATAAGCCATTCCTATGGTTTGCCATTTTTCTCTATTTTTACTTAAAATTCGTCTAGCAATTTCAATTTTAATATTTTTATATAAATCTGGTGGTAAAATATGTGGTGCTTCTTGATAAATAATTTTTTGCCCAAACCAACTACATCTTTTATCTTGAAACTTATCCAACATTCTTAATTTATCTTCCCAAGAAGAACTATGCCAAGTTTTAAACAATTGGGTATCTTTATTAGGAATAAATTTTTCATATAAAGTTTCTTCAGGTAACAGATCTTCCTGAGTTTGAGTTTGAGCTTTTTCTTCAGCGGCCTCTCTATTAATGATTTGAATATTTTTACAAAAATTTTCACTATTTCTCACCATTTTTGCTCTTTTCTGGATTGTTTCTAAATCTAAATCAGCATATGCCTTCTCTTTTAATGCAAAATTTTTATCTAAAACTACAGGAGCTTTGTTAGTTTTGATTACTCTAAATGCTTTTGGACTAAACTTTTTTAAATAAACTTTAAGATCATTTATTGATAAATTTAACAAAGGTTCAGGATCTCTTCTTAAGTCAAATAAATATCCCCAAGATGCATATGATGGATGAAAACAATGATCTGGATGTAATGTTGAGACAAGGTACATCATATTTTTCCCCTTAACATTTTCAAATATTGAATAAATGCCTTCACTTTTTAAGATAGTTTCAACACTATTTTTTGTCGATGTGCTTAAAAAATTTTCCCAATTATCTTTGTGTTTATCTTTTATAATTCTGAGAATTTTTAAGCTTGTGAATGCATCATGATAAGCTGTGTGTTGTTGAGATGTATCAAATCCTTGTTGTCTAGCTAAGCCTTCTAAAGCTAGACTTTCGTTGCCAGCTTCTGTTAATTCAGTCTTTAATGTTTCAGGATTTAAGGTTTGAGCTACTCTTGCAACATGTAAGCCATCATGTTCTTTATTAGGCGAAGAATGAGTAATATAAGGATATCTGTTCCCTTTAAAAAAATTAAAATGAAACATTCTCCTATCAAAATTTAAGTTACTCCAACCCATAAACAATGCTGGACTAGCCTTAGAGAAAAAATTTTCTACAGCTCCTAAAAAATCGTAATGCGAATAATTGCCTTTAGTAAGTAAATCAATACTTGTTGAGTTAACCAATAAGGCTTTTGCACTTGGAACCTCACCCTCGGGCATTCTGCCTCGAATATTTAGATTACCAATTTCTTTTAGGTTTTTATCGACAACTACAGCACCTACTTCAATTATTGAGCCCCAAATTGTGCTATTTGTTGTTTCTGTATCGTAAATTACTATTTTATCCATAAAATCCTAAGTTAAGTTATAAAGTTCATTAAATTTTTTTAATCTTCCTAAAAATAAGTTTTGATAAATAATTAAATCGTGACCTTGAATTTTAAACTCTTGGAACAAATTATCTACTGTGCAAACTAGAATTACACAAGATGTTATATTTGAGTTGTAAACACTATTGTGTGCTAATGCATAAGCAGCTGTTTGTAGAAGCCATGAGTCTATATATTCCGCCTTTTTAGGTTTGTTAGCTTGTTTAAAATCAATAATCGACTCCTTACCGTCAAAAATACCAACAGCATCACAAGTGCCAGAATAAGAGTTTTCTTTGTACAAAGTGCATTCTACACCCCAAATTTCCTCAAATCTATTTTTCAATCCCTTTTCTATAATTTGTTTTGCCATGATTTTATATTTTTCATCATCATCAAAAAAACTCATATTTTCACGTCCTAAAAGATATGACTCAAGATAAGCGTGCATCTTTGAACCTCTACTGCTTGCTGCTTTTGAAATTGCTTCAGCTTCTTTTTGCCCAGTTCTTTCTCTCCAATTTGCTAATGCTGCTTTATCTTCTTCAGATCGAGTTGCATCTAAAATTGAGGTGACGCTTGGTAATTTTTTTTCACCTATAAGGTATCTTCTTATACCATCCTCTGTCGATCTAATAGATTTAGGATAATCATACTTTTTATTCCACTGCATGAGATTTCTTATAGACGTTATTAGTGAAAAAAAGAAATTAATTTTTAAGCTGCCTATTTCGTTCAACAAATTTTTCCACGTTTTCAGTTTGTACAGCTTTCTCAACCTGCTCGGGATCTTTAATGTTTTCTAAAGTTCTTGAAATTGATCTTGCATCCGTTCCAAATTTATCAACAACTCCCATAGCATCTTCTAATTTTTTTCTAAGAACTATAATGTTGTCAAAATGTTTAGAAAATCTTGTACTGATTGTTTTTAAATGATTATAAATTTCAGTTGCACCTTTTTGTACTTTCAATGATTGAAATCCCATATGTAAAGATTGCAAGTAGGCAGAAAGAGTATTAGGCCCACATATTACAACTTTGTATTTTTTCATTAACTCTTGGGTTAATAATTCTTTTGTACTTGGATCTTGGTATTCAGTTAACTCTTTGTATAAGCTTTCTGTAGGAGCATACACAATTGCAAAATCAGTAGTTTTTGGTGGAACAATATATTTTTCATTAACGCTTTTAGCTTTTGCTTTAAACGCTGAGGCTAATTTTGCTCTAGCATCTGCAACGGCCCTTTTATCTTCCGCATCATGACCATCGGTAATTGCTTTAAATTTTTCTATTGGAAAATGACTATCAACAGGAACCAAAACATCTCCTTGAAGCTTAATTGCAAATTCAACATTTTCACTGGTATCCTCTTTCATTTTTACATTCGTCATGAATTGAGAGGCTGGCAGCAAATCTTTAATAAGAGCGTCTAGGCTAAATTCAGCAAGAGTTCCATATTTCTTAACTCCAGCTAAAATTTTTGTTATCCCCTCTTGGCTTTGATTTAACAATTGTACTTGTTGGTTAAAATTACCAACTTTTTCCTCAACCTTAGTTAAAGTTTCAGTCATATCTTTAGTAACCCCAGTTGACAGGTTATTAAATGAAGTCGACATTGCACCAAGTGAGCTATTAATCGTGGTATTTAAAGTATCCTTTAAACTTGAAATTTCTGATTTTAAATTAGCTATTTCCTCAGCTTCCTTATTTTCGTTTTCCTCTTTTGGCTTAGTTTTTAAATTTAGATAAAGAATAGCTAAAACACCTCCTAACAATAAAACTAGCAAAATTAATAATATAGTGTCCATGATTCTAATTCTTTTATTTTATAGTAAAAATTTGATTAATGTATTTAAATATTTAAGAATAGTTTATGGAATTAGTTTTAGTATTAAAAATATTCTTCATAATTTGTGTTATTGTTACGCTTTATGCGATTATTAGAAATCTTAATATTATCAAAATTATACTAATTTATTGGAAAGACTTAATTTTTAGAAAGTAATTTTAATATTTTTCTAAGGCCTGTTTTGTTATTTGATGACTTAGAAATCATCATGCAAGCCTCTGATCTAAGTATTTCTCCATCCTTTAAAATACGCAGATTGTTTGCTTTTAAAGTTTCTCCAGTAGACGTGATATCTGTAATTATTTCCGAAGAGCCTGTAAAAGGATAAGCCTCAGTTGCACCCAAACTATCAATTAATTTGAATTGAGTAACGCCCTTTGAAAACAAAAATTCCCTTGTTAAATTTGGATATTTTGTTGCCACTCTTAATCTTTTCTTTTTCTTATCTTTAAATTCAAATGCAATTTCTTCTAAATCTGCAACGGTTTGTACATCTATCCATGGATCTGGAATTGCAACTACTAATGTAGCTTTACCAAAATTGTATCTTTTTAAAACATTAATTTTTTTTTGAGTGTTTACTTTACTCTCTTTTAATAGGTCAAAACCAGAAAAACCTATATCTAAAGACCCGTCTCCAAGTCTTTCAATAATCTCTCTTGCATGAAGATATAAAATCTTAATATTTTTATATTGCTTTATTGATCCTAAAAGATCTCTTTCTCCTCTTTCAGAAATAAGTTTTAATTTATTTTTTTTAAAAATATTTAAAACATCTTTTCTAAGTCTACCTTTGCTTGGAATTCCAATATTAAAAATATTCTTTGTCATTAGTAATTTAAATTTAAAGCAGCACCTACAGCTGGAGTTTGTTTTTTTGATCCTAAGTCTGAAATTAGACCATCATAACGGCCACCATTAATAATATTTTTAAATGAGTTTTTTGATTTAATATCGATTTTAAAAACCATTCCTGTGTAATATTCTAACTGCCTTCCAAAAGATGCTGAAAATATTACATTTAATTTTGAAACCTTGTTATTGGAAATTGGAAAATATTTTTGATCTACAGCTAAATTTATTCTGTTTTTTTTAAAAAATTTATTTAACTCAATTGCTGCTTTATTTATCGGACATTTAATTTTTAAAAAATCTTTTATTATTTTTGAAACATTTTTTCCTTTGCTGGCTCTTCTTGGATCTTTTATTTTTTGATCAAATCTTTTTAATATCTCATTAATTGTTCTTCCAGCCACAATATTTGATAAATCTTCTTTAAGCATTTTCACGTAACGCCTTTTATCTATTTCTACAATTGTTGGATCTACATCTGAATTAGTTTCTAATCTTTTTAATAAATCATTAAAATATTCCTCTCTCCAAAAGTGCCTTGATAATCTTAGCTTCCATCTCTTTGGAATATCTAATTTTGAAATTAACAAATTAAATATTTCAACATTTCCAATGGTTAGCGTTCCTGAAGAATATTTGATATTTTGAAGTGATTTTAGAGATGTATTTATAATTTCTTTATCATCATTTTTTTCATCCTTAGATCCTAAAATTTCAAATCCGATTTGATTTCTAATAATTGAATCTTTTTTGATTTGTGATTTTCGATAAGCTTGACCACTGTAAAAAATTTTTTCCTTACCTTTTAAATTATTTTCTAAATATCTTAAGCAAGATGCAATCGTTAAATCTGGTCTTAAACATAACTCACTTCCATTCTGATCCGTAAAAGAAAAGATAAACTTTCTAAAATTTTCTCCCGATCTTTGAACAATGTGATTAACCTCAATTACTGATGGTAAATCAATATATTTAAAACCCTTAGATTTTACTGATCTAAGAATATTTTCAGATAAGTTTTTTGACTTCATCGATTAAATTTTTTTTTGGAAAGGTTTTATTGTTTTCACCCTTAACACCTTTGAGGCTTTTTATTGTGACTGTATTTTCATTAAATTCATTTTCACCACATATTATAGCAACATCTAACTCACGTTTATTTGCTAAGGTTAGTTGCTTACCTAAATTTTTCTTTGTATCTAAAAAAATTTCAGCATTGATATTATTATTTCTTAATAGATCTAAAATTTCATAATAATTTTTAAGATATTTTTCATCCATTACACAAACTAAAACTGGTTTTTGACTATCTACTTTAATTTGATCTAATTGCATCAAAGCAAATAACAAACGATCAACTCCAAAACTAATTCCAGTGCCTGGAATATCCACACCTTGAAATCTCGAGATTAATTTTGCGTAGGCTCCACCAGAACAAATACTGCCTATATCGATCTCTTTACCTTTGTTGTTTGTAACTTTAAAATTAAGGTTTGTTTCAACAATGAAATCTGAATAATAAGCTAATCCCCTAACAATTGTAAAATTTGTTTTGACCTGATTCAAATTTGAACTGTAACCTAATACTTCAAATACTTCTTCTAATTCCTTTATACCTTCTTGAGACAATGGATTTTTTAATGTTTCTTTTAATTCTTTTAAATTTTTAATTTTTAAAAAATTAAGTATTTCAGATGCTTGTTCATCGTTTAGATCTGCACCCTTAGTGATTGCACCGCTTATGTCTTTTCTCTCTTTTTTAAGGAGATCTTCAACACCTTTTAAACCAAAACCTGGTTTATCCAATTTATCAATTGCTCTAATTACTTTAACTTGCTTTTCTTCTGATATTTTTAAATCATCAATTAATCCTTGAACTATTTTTCTGTTACTGATGTTAATTGTAAATTGATCTTTTTTTAGACCACAATCTAACAAAGTACTCGATATTAAATTACAAAGCTCAGCATTTGCCTGGGCAGGATTAACATTACCTACAATATCAAAATCTGCTTGCATAAATTCCCTGTACCTTCCGTTACCAGCCTTTTCATTTCTAAAGACATTTTGAATGGCATACCTTTTAAAGATTGATGGAAGTTCTTGATTATTTTGTGCAACAAATCTAGCTAGTGGGCTAGAAAGATCATACCTAAGAGTAATGCTTTTTTCTCCATCCTGAATTGAGAATACATCAGACATAGGATTAGCGTCATCCTCTGCCAAAAAAGATCCTATATTTTCACTTATCTCAAACGAAGGGGTTTCCAGAGCTTCTGCTCCAAACTTAATAAAATTATTCTCAATAGCTTTTAAAAGCTTTTTTTTGAGAAGAAGTTTTTTATCCCAACGATCTTCAAATCCTGAAGGTAATCCAGGAATTAATTTTTTTTCTTTATTCATTTTTTGGTACCCGGGCTGAGAGTCGAACTCAAACTTAAAGTTCCACAAACTTCCGTGCTAACCATTACACCACCCGGGCTTATCCTCTTTGTTTTTATCTTATTTTATGTGGATTTAAAATTATAATATAAATAAATAGCCTACTGGCTATGGAAACAGATTCTGTGAGTGCTTCTAAAAGTCTTTCTGTATGTAATATTTATATTCATAAGCAGTCTTTTAGACAAAAAAAATTAATATTCAAGGTCTAAATATAAAAAGGACGTTTATCTATTTGATAGATAAAACGCCCTTTAAAATAATTTCTAAATTAGTCTATTTTTTTTAAATTAACTGCAGAAGGACCTTTGGGACCATCTTCTAATGTGAATTCAAGTTTATCACCTTCATTGAGATATCTCATACCAGCAGCTTTTACCGCTGAAGCGTGAACAAAGGCATCTTTTTCTTTATCATCTCTTTCAATGAAGCCATATCCCTTTTTACCATTATACCATTTAATTTTTCCTTGTAGTGTACTCATCTTATTTCTTAGTCCTTTTGTTATTTATTATCTCTTAAAGTTAATTTCTTTTACGATTATTTCAAGATGAAACTTTTTGGTGGTGGCTGAGGAAGGATTCGCACCTCCGACACAAGCCTTTTCAGGGCTCTGCTCTACTCCTGAGCTACTCAGCCTTATTTATCCCCTAAAGATAATTCTTCCTTTAGTAAGATCGTAAGGTGTCATTTCAACTGTCACATTATCACCTTGGAGAACTCTAATTCTATTTTTTCTTAACTTACCAGCTGTATGGGCAGTAACGGTATGTCCATTTTCTAATTTTACTCTAAACATAGCGTTAGGAAGTAGGTCTATCACTGTACCTTTAAATTCCAGTAAGTCTTGTTTTGACAAATTTATTTTCTCCTTATTCGTTTTACAACAGATTGAGCGTGTCCAATCAACCCTTCGTAATTTGCAAGTGTTATAACTGATGGTCCAAGACTTTCAATACCCTTTTTTGATAAGTTTATGTATGAAATCCTTTTATAAAATTCATTCACACTTATACCACTTGAGTATTTTGCAGAACCATTAGTTGGTAACACATGGTTTGATCCAACATTATAATCAGTCATTGCCATCACTGCATATTTTCCTAAACATATCGAACCTGAATTTTTTATTTTTGGAACTAACGACTTATAATTTTTAATATTTAATTCTAAATGTTCTGGTGCAATTTTATTTACAACGCTTGTTATTTTAGCGTCTGAAGAAATATACATAAGAATTCCATTATTAATCAAACTTCTTCTTGCAACAGAAGCTCTTGGAATTTCTTTTAATTGTTTAGTAATTTCAATTTTTACTTTATCTAGCAAATTTTTATCTTTTGAAATCAAAATACATTGTGCAAGAACATCGTGTTCAGCTTGTCCAATTAAATCACTTGCAACCCACTCAGGATTTGAGAATTTGTCACAAACGACTGTCACTTCTGAAGGACCTGCAGTCATACTCTCAATTCCAACAACACCAAAAACTTCTTTTTTTGCTGCCGCAACATATGCGTTCCCTGGACCAACTATTTTATGAACTTTTTTAATTTTTTTAGTGCCATAAGATACTGCTGCAATAGCAGAAGGGCCCCCGATAGAATAAATTTCTTTTATTCTGCATTTTTTTGCGGCGTATAATACAGCTGGATTTTGTTTTCCTTTATGGCCTGGATTAATCATAACTATTCTCTTAACACCTGCTACAATTGCTGGAATAGCATTCATCAACACACTCGATGGGTATGAAGCAGTAGAGCCAGGAACATAAATTGCAACAGACTCTAAAGGCACATACTTATATTCAAGTTTGTTTTTTAATTTATCTGTATAAGTAATATTTTTAAATTTTTGAAGTGAATGAAATTTATAAATTCTACTATAAGCCATATCGATTGCTCTCTTTACTTTTTTATCAAGTGAATTTATAGATTTTTTGATTTGTTTTGAGCTTGGAATGATTATGTTGTTTTGATTAAATCTTTTCTCGTATTTTAATAATGCTTTATCTCCATTTTTTTTAACATCTTTAATTATATTTGTTACATAAACAGAGTCTGATTGAATTTTTTTTTTTCTCTGTAAAAGCAAATTCTCTAATAATTTATCAAAATTTTTACTTTTACTATTCAGTATCTTCATAACTATTTAATTTCACTTTGATCCTCTAATCTTGCTTCAATAGTTTCTGTAGTTAAAGCAATATGAGCATTGTTATTAAAAATAAGATTTATTTCATAAACATCATTATTTTTCAAATAATCTATACCTACAAGTTCTAAAACTGTTTCTTGATTTGATTGATCAATATTCTTTGATCTTACTTTATCAACAAAATCAAACCTACAAATGCTATTGATTTTTTTATCTTTCTGATCACTTTCAACCTTGGTTCTTTCAATTGACAATAAAAAAACCTTGTTAGATGCGAGATATTTTATATCTGCAATTTTAACCTTAGCCCTTGAACTACAAGCTGAAATCATCTGTAACCCTTCTTGGTCATTTGCTATTATTTTTGCTAAATATTTATTCACTATTTTAATCTTTTAATTTTAACACCTATTTTTCTTAATTTATTTTCTATTTTTTCATAACCTCTATCTAAATGATAAATTCTGTTAATATATGATTTACCATTAGAAACTATAGCCGCTAGAACCAATGCGACAGAAGCTCTTAAATCACTAGACATTAATTCGGCACCAATGAATTTAGTATTTCCTTCTATCGTAGCAGTATTATTTTTAATATTTATTTTTGCTCCTAGTCTTTGCAATTCTGCAACATGCATAAATCTATTTTCAAAAATACTTTCGGTTATCGAGCTTTTGCCAACTGCTTTGCACATTAAAACCATCAATTGTGCTTGAAGGTCTGTAGGAATGCCTGGAAACTCTCTAGTTTTGATGCTTTTTATTGATTTTATTTTTTCGGGACCTTTAATAAAGATTTTATTTTCACTATTTTTAATTTTAGCACCAACTTTTTTTAGTAATTTTATTTCTGTACCTATAATTTTAGAATTTATATTATTTATTTGTAAATTACCTTTTGCAAGTGTTGCCGCTACACAAAATGTGCCTGCTTCTATTCTGTCAGACATTACAGAATATTCAGTTTCATTTAAAGAACTTACACCTATGATTTTACAAACTCTTCCTGTCCATTTTATTTTTGCTCCAGCTTTATTTAAAAAATTTGTAAGATCTTTAATCTCAGGTTCTATTGCACAATTTTTTAAGATTGTTTTACCTTTTGCTAAACATGCTGCTATTATAGAATTTTCTGTTGCCCCAACACTTATTTTTGGAAAATTTATGGTTGTGCCCCTAAGTTTTCCTTTTGATTTTGCTAGAATATATCCATCTTTTAATTCATATTTCATACCAAGTTTTTTTAATGCTGCTAGATGATAATTAACCGGTCTAGCACCAATTAAACATCCTCCAGGTAAAGAAGTTTTTGATTTATGGTATTTTGAAATAAGTGGACCTAAAACTAAAATAGAACCACGCATTGTTTTGACTAAAGAATAACTGGCAAAAGTCTTCATATTTTTTTTATTTAAAATTTTTGCTGTTTTTTTATCCCTTGATATAATTATTTTAGAACCAAGAGACTTTAACAAATTTAACATTGTATTAATGTCTCGAACTCTTGGTAAATTTTTGATAACTACAGGTTTATCAAATAATAATGTTGCAGCTAATATCGGTAAAGATGCATTCTTCGAACCAGAAATTGAGACGCTACCCTTGATTTTACAAGGGCCATTAATCAGAAATTTATCCATAAATTACTTTTTAATCTTAGCAACTTGAATTGTAGTTTGACCCTGATATTTACCGTTCTTTGATTTATAAGTTGTTTCTGGCTCAGTATCTGATTTGAAAAATAAAAATTGTGCTATTCCTTCATTTGAATAAATTTTTGCAGGATTAGGAGTTGTATTACTTAGCTCAATTACAATATTGCCCTCAAATTCATTTTCAATTGGGGTAACATTACAAATAATTCCTGTCCTTGCATAAGTACTTTTTCCAACGCAAATACATAAAACATCTTTTGGTATTCTAAAATATTCTACTGTTTTAGCTAAAACAAATGAATTTGGTGGGATAATACAGTATGGCCCCTTTCGTTCTATAAAGTTATCATCTGAAAAATTTTTCGGATCAACTAAAGAACTATTAACATTAGTAAAAATTCTATACTCATCTGAAATTCTTACGTCATATCCCATACTACTTAACCCATAAGAAATTTTTCCCTCAGAAACTTGATGATCCAAAAATGGCTCTATCATATTGTGTTCTTTACACATTTTTTTTATCCAAGAATCAGGTTGAATTGACATTATTTATTTTTTTTTTATTTTTTTTTTGGAATATTTTTCTTTTCTTCAAATTTTTTCTAAGCGCCAAGCTTAAACGCTCATTTTTATTTTTTGAACTCATTCTTTATTTGGGTTTGTCAAGAAGTCTAAAGAAATTGGTTTATTTGGATCTAATGCAGGTGTTTTGTTTTCCTGGTTTTTTGGGCCTTCTTTGGCTAAACGTTTAGCTTTTTTTTCAGCAAGCTTTTTTTCTCTTTTAGCTTGCTTTTCCATAAGCTTATTGCCTTTAGTCGATTTGTAATCGTAATGAATTCCCATAACATTTTTCTAAAATAGATATAAATCATATTCATCAAAAAATTAAGGCAATAATTTGAAAAAAATGCTTTATTATCAATAAAATACAATTTGTCACTAAGCTCCTGTAGTTAAATGGTATAACAAGTCATTGGTAATGACTAGTTCCCTGGTCAGTACAGGGTGGGAGCACCATTAATTTTTATAAAAAAATTTTCTAAGAAGAATTGTAATTAAAACTAAAACAAAAAAAGCTAAAATTGGAATATATATTTCTGGTGATAAAATTATGTCTCTGATTAAAGGAACTTCCTCATTTCTATCAATAATTTTCTCAAACCCACTCCCAATTGATACAACTATAAATGTTGAGGGTATTATTCCAATAAGCGTTGCGAAAAAATAATTTTTTAATTTAACATTGAAAAGAGCTGGTAGTAAACAACTTAACTGCCAAGGAATGCCTCCAATGAAACGATAAATCAGCATGTAAGTAAACTCCGATTTTTTAAAATTTTGTTCTAAATTTTTAAACTTATTTAAAAATTTTTCTCTAATAAAATTTTTAAAAAAATAATTTCCAAAAATATATAAAAGAGTTGCACCAATTGTTAAACCTAGAACAACTACAATTAAACCAATCCATTTTCCAAAGATAAAACCTCCTGTTAATGCAATAGGAGAACCAAAGCCTAAAAAGGGGAATACCCACAAAATAGTAATTGCTAAGAAAATAAAAAATATTAAAAATAAGTTAGAATTTTTAATTTCAATAAAATAAGTCCTATTATCTCTCAAAAAATCATAAGAAGTAATTTCTTGAACACTAAAATTTGAAAAAAGAAAATATAAAAACAAACAAACTAAGATCAAATAAGACAAACCAATAATTAACTTAATTTTTTTTATATTTTCCATGATTCCTCTTATTTTAATGCTTAATCTTCTATTTGCTATTTTAATTATTACTAATATAAAGGGGCAAAATTATAAAAAATTGTATCAAATCTAATTATGAAAAGAACTTATCAACCCTCAAATAAAAAAAGAGCTCGAAAGCATGGCTTTCGTTCAAAAATGAAAACTAAAGGTGGTAAAAAACTTTTGGCTAGAAGAAGAGCAAGAGGAAGAAAATCACTAACTGTTTCTGTATAGAATAATGAAAAGCAAAATACTTGCTCTTTCAAAAAACGAAGAATTTAAAATTTTACTTAAACAAAAAAAGATTGCTAATAAATATGTAAGTATTTTTTTTGGAAAATTACTAAATAAAGATAAAAAAAGACTAAACATCAGTTTTGTGACTAAAAAAAAAATTGGTAATGCAGTAAAGAGAAATAAAATTAAAAGAAGATTAAGAAACATCATGAATGAAGCTGTTAAAAAAATAAAGATAAACTTTGATTATTCATTTCTTGTTATCGCTAAGTCTTCTATGCTAAACAATGAATACAAATTTATAAAAGAAACTCTTTTTCAGGATTTTAAAAAAATAAAATAATGAATATATTTACTTTAATTTTAATTAAATTTATAAAAGCCTATAAATATCTGATTAGCCCATTATTAGGTCATTCTTGTAGATATTTACCAACATGTTCTGAATACAGCATAGATGCTTTAAAAGAACACGGTTTTTTTAAAGGTTTATTAATGAGTATAAAAAGAATTTCATCCTGCCATCCAATAAAGTTTTTAGGGGGTGGCGAAGGATATGATCCAGTTAAAAAAGAAATAAAGGATAATAAATAATGGATACTCGTAATATTATTGCTGCCATAAGTTTATCAGCTGCTGTGATAATTTTATATTCACTATTTTTTGCACCACCTCCTGTAACAAAAGAAAATTTGACAGAAAAAACTAAAACTGAACAGAATTCAGATGCACCTAGTCTTGATCAAAAAGAAAATGTAACCGAAATTTCAAGAGAGGAAGCATTAAGTCAAAATGAAAGAATTCAATTTGAGAATCAAAGTATTGTTGGATCTATTTCTTTAAAAGGAGCTGCAATTGATGATCTTACTTTTAAAGAATACAATATAAGTTTAGAAAGTGATGAGAAAGTAAAATTTCTTACACCGCGAAGCTCTAAAGAAGGTTATATAATTGAAAGTGGTTTTATAACCACTGATAAAAATATCGATATTCCAAATGCAGACTCTATTTGGACAGTCAAAGGAAATAATAAATTAACAGATAAATCTCCCATAAAACTAAGTTGGACAAACGATCAAGGGATAACTTTTGAAAAAGAAATTGCATTAGACGATAAGTTTTTATTCACAATTAAACAAAGAGTTATAAATTCTACGAATAAAAACTATGACTTCTATTCTTATGGACAAATTATAAGAAATCAAATCCCAGAAGGTTTAACTGATTTTTACATTCTTCATGAGGGACCTATCGCTACGTTAGATGAAGAATTAATTGAAGAAGATTACGACGATATTGAGGAAAAAAAGTTCTCCAAAACTGCACAAAAAGGATGGTTAGGAATCGGAGATAAATATTACATATCAACACTTATTCCGCCAAGAAAAAAAGAATTCAAAACTACAATGGATTATAAGAATAAATACCGAATAAACTTTGTAACAACTGAACCATTAGAGTTAACTGGAAAATCCTCTATAGAAGAAAGCTTACAAATAATAGTAGCTGCAAAAAGGGTTGACGTGATTGATGGGTATGCAGAGTCTTTAAAAATTGATAAATTTGATCTTACGATTGATTGGGGTTTCTTATACTTTTTAACACGTCCTCTGTTCACTGCTTTAGAGTATTTCTTTAAAATATTTGGTAATTATGGCTTGGCAATTATTGCTGTTACAGTTTGTATTCGTATAGCATTTTTTCCACTTGCTAATTTTTCATTCAGAAGTATGGCTAAAATGAAAGCCCTACAGCCTGAGATGACAAGACTTAAGGAAGTACACAAAGATGACAAAATGAAATTACAACAAGCAATGATGGCTCTTTACAAAAAGGAAAAAGTAAACCCCATGTCTGGTTGTTTGCCAATTTTAATTCAAATACCTGTATTTTTTGCTTTATATAAAGTTTTATTTGTAACGATAGAAATGCGTCACATGCCTTTCTATGGTTGGATCCAAGATTTGAGTGCTAAAGATCCTACATCTATATTTAATTTATTTGGATTGTTTCCATTTGATGTGCCATCATTCCTTGTTATTGGAGCTTGGCCCGTCGCTATGGGGGTCAGTATGTGGGTGCAACAAAAGTTAAATCCGGCTCCAACAGATCCAATGCAAGCAAAAATATTTATGTTCTTCCCTTTATTTTTAACAGTAATTCTTGCACCGTTCCCAAGTGGGCTAGTAATTTATTGGACAGTTAATAATATTTTAACGATGGCTCAGCAGCTTGTTATAATGAAACGTACAACAGTTAAAACTGTAACCTAATAATTTTAAAAATAACTAATGGATCTTGAAAATATATTACCTAAAGATGGACCACCATTAAATGAAGTAACCAAATATATTAAAAAATACAAGAATGACGTAATAGTAATTAAATATGGTGGAAACGTGTTAATTGATAGAAACGTATTTAATAACTTTATAACAGATCTTAGTGTCTTAAATAAATTGGGCCTTGCAACTGTTGTAATTCACGGTGGTGGTCCTAGAATTAAAAGAGAGCTAGAAAAATTTAATATTCAATCAAAATTTATTCGAGGACTAAGGGTAACAGATAAAAATATAATTAATATTGTTGAATCTGTTTTGATTGATTTTAATAATGATATTGTTAACTCCTTAAAAGACAAGGGAACAGATGCAATATCTATTCACACAAAAAAAAATAACATTATAAAAACTATACCAGAGGCAGAAGAGCTAGGATTTGTAGGTATACCAAATGAGATAAACAATGAACAAATATTAAATGTAATTAATCAAAATAAAATTCCTATAATTTCACCATTAGGCTTAGGGAAAGAAAATCAAACATTTAATATTAATGGAGATACAGCTGCAATGGCTGTAGCAAAATCCTTAAAATCTAGAAGACTATTGTTGATGACGAATGTAGATGGTGTTCTAGATAAAAATAAAAAACTAATAGAAGAAATTTCTTCATCTGAAATTGTGAAAATGATTAAAGACGAAACTGTTACTGAGGGTATGATACCCAAAATAAATGCCTGCTTAGATGCAATTAATAACGGTGTAACTGCTGTAGGTATAATTAATGGTACAAAGCCACATTCATGTTTATGGGAAATATTCTCTGATAAGGGATCAGGAACCTTAATAAGACAGTGAAAGAATTAAAAAATATAAAGAACATTTTGTTTGATTGCGACGGTGTGCTGTATGCTGATCTTGAAGGAGTATTTGGACAAGTCAGTAAAAAAATGACCCAATATATCTCAAATAAATTGAATGTAGATTTAAAAGAAGCAAAAGAGTTACAAACAAATTATTTTCATAAATATAACACTAGCCTTAATGGTCTAATGATCCATCATGATATACCTCCAAAAGAATTTTTAGACTACGTACATGACATTAATTTAGATTTTTTAGAAAAAGACACTATTTTGAGAAATGAACTAGAAAATATTAATCTTAAAAAATTTGTCTTTACAAATGGTAGCAAAGAACATGTTAAAAATATTACTACTCACTTAGGAATTGATGATCAATTTGATGATGTATTCGATATTGTTGATGCCGAATACAGTCCAAAACCTTCAGCAAAAGCATTTGATCTTATGATCAAAAAGTTTCAAATCGATCCAACTGAGACACTTTATATTGAAGATATCGCAAAAAATCTTTCAATTGGAAAAGAAAGAGGAGCAAAAACAGTTTGGTTAATCAATGATGAATACTGGGGGAAAAAAGAGTCTGATGAAGAGTATATTGATTACAAAATTGAAAATCTTTCTTTATTTTTAAAAGAAATAAGGTTATTAAAAAACTCATAAAACTATGAGTATTGAGAAAATTATAAATGAAGCTTGGGAAAATAAAGACCAAGTAAATCAAAATTCAGATCAGTCATTAAAGGACGCAATTAATCAAGTTATAAATGATTTAGATAGTGGTAAATCTCGTGTTGCTGAAAAAATAAATGGTGAATGGATTACACACCAACATTTAAAGAAAGCAATCATGTTGAGTTTTAGGATTTACCCAATGGAAAATTTAAATGGTCCATATAGCAGTTGGTATGATAAGGCTCACTTATTAAAGGGTAAAACCGCAGGATGGACGAAAGAAGATCATGAGAAAGCTGGTTTTAGAATGGTCCCAAATTCACCTGTAAGAAAAGGATCGTTTGTAGGAAAAAATGCTATTTTGATGCCATGTTATGTAAACATCGGAGCATACATAGATGAAGGAACTATGATAGATACTTTTGCAAGGGCTGGGAGCTGTAGTCAAATAGGTAAAAATTGTCATATATCTGCTGGTTCAGGAATTGGTGGCGTATTGGAACCTGCTCAAGCACTACCAACAATTATAGAAGATGGAGTGATGATCGGAGCTATGTCGGAAATTGTGGAAGGAGTAATAGTTGGGGAAGGATCAGTTGTTAGTATGGGTATGTATATTGGTCAATCAACAAAAATTGTTAATAGAAAAACTGGAGAAATAACTTATGGAAAAATTCCTCCTTACTCAGTAGTAGTTCCAGGCACTTTACCTGACAAAAATAATCCAAAAGGACCTTCTTTGTATTGTGCGGTAATAATTAAACAGGTTGATGAAAAAACAAGATCTAAAACATCTATTAATGATCTTTTAAGAGATTAGTTATGCGAAAGTTTAATGAATTACAATTAGCTAAAGAGCTAATTAGGTTTCCATCTGTTACAAAAACCGATGCCGGTGTAATTAAATTTTTAGAAAAAAAATTAAAAAAAATTGGATTTAAGACTAAAATTCTCGAGTTCAAAGATAAAAATAGTTATCCTGTAAAAAATCTTTATGCAAGACTTGGAAAGGCAAGTCCAAATTTTTGTTATGCAGGTCATTTAGATGTGGTACCACCTGGTGATTTAAATGACTGGACCGTTAATCCCTTTAAACCTGTTGTTACGAAAGGATACTTAATTGGTAGAGGTGCAAATGATATGAAAAGCTCAATAGCTGCATTTGTTACCGCAGTAAATAATTTTTCAAAAATAAATAAAAAATTTGGTGGGTCTATTAGTCTTCTAATTACTGGGGACGAAGAGGGAATTGCAGTTAATGGAACAAAAAAAGTTGTTGAGTATTTGAGAAAAAGAAAAGAAAAAATAGACTTTTGTTTAGTAGGTGAACCCACGAATCCAAATAAACTAGGAGAAATGATAAAAATTGGTCGTAGAGGTAGTATGACTGGAAAATTATCTGTTATTGGTATTCAGGGTCATGTTGCTTACCCACATAGAGCGAACAATCCATCAACAGCTTTAGTCCAAATACTAAAAGAGTTAAAAGAAATTAAATTTGATAAAGGAACAAAAGATTTTCAACCTACAAATTTGGAAATAACAAAAATTAACATTGATAATTCAGCTGATAATGTAATTCCAGGATTAGCTAGTGCTTCTTTTAATATTAGATTTAATAACAAACATACGTCTTACAAATTAAAGAATAAAATAAATAAAATAATTAAAAAAATTTGTAATAAAAATAAATCAAAATTTAAAATTGAATATAATGTTTCTGGTGAGGCTTTTTTAACTAAACCAAATAAAACTACATTTATGATTCAAAATACAATTAAAAAAGTTACTAAAATTAAACCAAAATTATCAACAACTGGTGGTACGTCGGATGCTAGATTCATAAGAAAAATAGCTCCATGTTTAGAATTTGGATTAGTTGGAAAAACTATGCATAAGGTAGGGGAATGTGTGTCCTTATCTGATTTAAAAAGATTAACTTTAATTTATACTAAAATCTTAGATAACTACTTTAAGTGAAAACTGGTTTAATTACATCAGATACATCTCAAAATCATGATACAGGTCCTGGGCATCCAGAACAAATAGCAAGAGTATCAGTCATAGTTGAAAATTTTAAAAAACTTAATAATAAAAATCTTATATGGAAGAAACCATCTAAAGTTTCAGATGATATTCTTTTAATGACACATGAAAAGAATTATTTAAAGTTAGTAAAAAGTTCTTTTCCAAAAAAAGGTTTTTCTTCACTTGATGGAGATACAATTATTTCACCTGGAAGCAAAGACGCAACTTTCGATGCAGTTGGATCAATAATTACTGCAATTGATGGAGTAGAAAAAAAAGAATTTAGAAATGCATTTTGTGGTGTTCGACCTCCTGGACATCATAGTTCACAAAATAAAGCAGCTGGTTTTTGCATTTTAAATTCAGTGAGTATTGGTGCAAATTATTTGTTGAAAAAATATAAATATAAGAAAGTTGCTATAGTAGATTTTGACGTTCATCATGGTAATGGAACACAGGATATTTTTTATGAAAATGAAAATGTTCTTTTTATATCAACACACCAATATCCCTACTACCCAGGAACTGGTTCAGAACAAGAAAGAGGTAAATTTAACAATATCTTTAATATACCTTTGCCAGCTGGCATAAGTTCAGAAGAATATTTAAACGTATTTGACCGTGTATTGAAAAAATTAGAAGATTTTAAACCAGATTTTATATTGATTAGCGCTGGTTTTGATGCTCATGAGGATGACCCTCTTGCTCAATTTAATTTAAAAACAAATGATTATTTCACTATTACCAAAAGAATATTAGAGGCTTCTAAAAAATTTTGTAATGGAAAAGTTGTTTCAATTTTAGAGGGTGGTTATGACCTAAATGCACTTAGAGACAGCACTAAAAGACACGTTGATGCTCTTTTAGAATTTAATTGATAATTCTTTAGAAAACTCTAAATAAAAATCTTCATGAAATTATATAAAATAAAAAGATCTGGAATTGACAATAAAGGGAGAGGACTTTATGCTACTTGCGATATTAAAGAAGGAACTAAAATTATTAACTATGTTGGAAAACTTATAACAAAAAAACAAACACAAGATTCTGATAAGTACGATAATAGTAAACCAATATATTTATTCACAATAAATAAAAGATACGATCTAGATGGAGATTTTCCATGGAATACCGCAGGTTTAATAAACCATTCTTGTGATAATAATTGTGATTACGATGGAAAGGGATTGAAAATTTGGGTCAAAGCAATCAAAGATATTAGAAAAGGTGAAGAGTTTACCTGTGATTATGGATT
>CACCIO010000016.1 GCA_902546085.1 uncultured Pelagibacteraceae bacterium
ATAATAAATATCAAAAATTAATTGATTTAATAAAACCGAATAATGGTGATAAAGTTTTAGAAATAGGATGTGGCTGGGGTGGTTTTGCTGAATACTTAGGTAAAAAATATGATGTAAAACTTGACTGCATCACAATATCTAAAAAACAATTTGATTATGCTAAAGAAAGAATTTTTAAATGTGGTTTAAATGAAAAAGTTAATATTGAAATAAAAGATTACAGAGATTTAAATGACAAATATAACTCAATTGCTTCAATAGAGATGATAGAGGCTGTTGGACAAAATTATCTGGAAGGATATTTTAAAACTATAAAAAATAATTTATCTGAAGGTGGAAAGGTTGGAATTCAAGCAATTATTTGATAGATACAAAAATAAACAAGATTTTATTCAAAAATATATTTTCCCAGGAGGCTTCTTGCCAAATAAAAGCAGCATTAACCGATATGTTTCTGATAATGGATTAGCTATAAATTCATATATTTCTTATGCCGACCATTATGCAAATACATTATCTTTATGGAGGAATGAGTTTTTAAAAAAATGGGATTTAATTAAAAATCAAGGTTTTGACTTAACTTTTAAAAGAATGTGGGAGTTTTACCTTTCTTATTGTGAGGCAGGATTTAAATCAAAAAATATAGATCTGATTCAGTTTTCAATGCAAAATAAATAAAATAATGGAGATATTTATGCGACATATAAAAATTATTAAGCCAATTTCGTTGATAATTTTATTATTCTTAATTACAAGTTGCTCGAATAATAGTGCTATGAAACCAGAGGATTTTAAAAATAAAGAACCAAGATTAATCATTGAAGAATATTTATCTGGAAATGTAAAGGCTTGGGGTGTTTTACAAAATAGGTCAGGAAAAGTTACAAGACAATTTTCAGCAGATTTAAATGGAACTTGGGATGGAAAGCAGTTAGTTCTTAAAGAAAAATTTAATTGGGATGATGGTGAAGTTCAAGATCGAGAATGGACAATAAACAAAATTGATGAACACAATTATGAGGGAACAGCAGGTGATGTTGTAGGTAAAGCAAAAGGTTTTTCTTATGGACCAGCTTTTAAATTCGAATATGTTTTATTAGTTCCAGTCAAAGGTAAAGAGATAAAAATAACTTTTGATGACTGGATTTTTAAGCAAGATGATAGAGTTGCAATAAATAGAGCAACCATGACTAAGTTTGGTTTTAAAGTAGCTGAGCTTACAGTTGTGTTTGTAAAGGATTAACGATTTACGTACTTAGAAATTAAGTAATTATAGATTTTGTTTGGCAGTATTTGAATTATTTTATAGATTAATTTTATTTGATTAGGAAAAATTATTTCAAAATTATTTTTCTTAATTAATCCATTATAAATTTCATCTGCTGCATATTCTGTAGACTTTAAAAAAGGCATTTTAAACTCATTTTTATCTGTCAGAGCAGTTTTAATAAATCCAGGAGTTATTAGTGTAACTTTGACATTAAATTTTTTGAAATCAAAATAAATTCCTTGAGTGAAATTATTAAGTGCAGCCTTAGAGGGGGTATATCCTGATGATTTTGGAAGACCTCTATAACCAACTGGCGATGAAACAATTGCAACATGACCGTTTTGTTTGGTTTTATAAAATTTTTCAACCGCACTTACACAATTAATTACTCCAATAAAGTTTACCTCCATAACATGTTTGATATTTTCTACTATTAATTCTTTCTCAGATTTTCTTTCATAAGTTCCTGAGCTAAACAAACATAAGTCAATATTTTCATGATCATTGATTATTTTACTAAATACTTCTTTAGTTTGAGCCACATCTGTAACATCTAAAGGATATGAAAAAATATTTTCATTTTTTGAAAGTTCATTTAATAATTCAGCTCTTCTAGCCGAAATAAGAACCTTCCATCCTTCATCAGCAAATTTAATTGCAGTTGCTTTCCCAATGCCACTACTAGCTCCTGTAATCCAAATAGTTTTTTTACTCATTTTTTGTTATGTATATATTTAACATGCTTAAAAACAAATTTTTAACATTTCTATCGTTTCTTGCTATTACATTCTCTGCCTCATTGATTGGAGGGTTGGCTACCATTAAATTTAAAGAACCTTGGTACTCTCTACTTAATAAACCAACATTTAATCCACCTGATTGGATATTTGGTCCTGTTTGGACAGCCCTTTATTTAATGATGACAGTCTCTATATGGCTTTATTGGCATTCCAAAAATAGAGATATGAAAGCTGTTTTTATTTACTTCATTCATTTAATTTTCAATACAACTTGGAGTGTAGTTTTTTTTGTTTTTCATAATATGGTCTTGGCTTTATTGGTATTAATAATTTTAATAGCATTGATAATTAACCTGATTTTAAGATTTAAACGCGTCAAGATTTTGAGCGCCTACTTAATGATTCCATATTTACTTTGGTGTAGCTTTGCACTATTTCTCAATACAAGCTTAATTATATTAAATTAGATATGGATGATGTTGTAGTAATTGGTGGTGGAATAATTGGGGCAGCAACAGCCTATTTTTTGTCCAAAGAGGGTAGAAAAGTAAAAGTTATTGAAAGGGATCCTACTTATAAAACAGCTTCATTCCCATTATCCCTCGGTGGATTCCGAAGACAATTTTTCCAAAAAGAAAATATTTTGTTAGGAAAATTTGCAAGAGAATTTATTTTTCAACTACCAGAATTATTAAAAACAGAAAAAAATCCCAATCCTACAGCTAGTATGGTAGCTAATGGATATCTTTTAATGTTTGGACCTGAACATGCTGAAGAGCAATATAGAGCATTAGAAAACCATAAAGATTGTGACGCAGGAACAAAAAATATTAAAGGCTCAGAATTATCAAAAGTTTTTCCTTATGTTAATAGTGAGGGAATCGAAACAGCAACTTATACAGATAACCAAAGTGAAGGATGGATAGATCCATTTATGTTTCATAGCGCTTTAAAGAGTAAAGCTATAGAACTTGGAGCTGAATTTATTAAAGGTGAGGTAAAAAGTATTTCCGAAATTAATGCTAAAACAATTGTTTCTGCTGCTGGTTGTTGGACAAAAGAATTATTAGAGGATATTCCAGTTGTTCCACAAAAGCACACAGTTTTTAGAGTTAAATGCCCAACTTATATAAAAGAGATGCCTTTAAGCGGGGACTTAACTACAGGTGTTTACTGGAGACCAGAAGGAGGAGAATATTTAGCAGGTTCACCTATTTCCGTATTCGATGCAGAGGATTTAGAACCAGCCTGGAATGACTTTGAAGAATTAGTGTGGCCAGCTCTTGCTAAAAGAATACCTGCTTTTGAGGAATTAAAGTTAACTGGTGGATGGGCTGGTTACTATGATTGTAATAGATTGGATAATAATGCAGTTGTTGGTAAACATCCAAAATATGAAAATGTTTACATGGCTTCCGGATTTACAGGTCGAGGGTTAATGCAGGCACCAGGTATCGGTAGAGCCTTAACTGAATTAATCACAACAGGATCATACCAAACAATTGATATAAGTGATTTTGCAGTTGAGAGAGTTTTGGGTAAATCTGCTAGGCCAGAGCCCTACGTTCTATAATTTAAGTTCCACAAAAAGTTTGATATTTTTCATTGCTCATTGGAGCAGGAGCTTGATATTCCTCAATATTATTTTGACTGTTATAAGGATTTTTTAAAATAGCTAATAATTTTTTCATTTTATCTAAACTCCCTTTGTTTGCTTCATCTAAAGCTTCCTCCACTTTATGATTTCTAGGAATTACAATTGGATTATTTGATTTCATAAGTTTGCTTTGTTTTTCCTTAGTTGAATTATTTAACTCAGATCTTTTTTTCCATTCATTTTTCCAGTCGATAAAATCGTTATTTTTGTAAATTTCATCAGAATTGATATCCATTAGATTACAAAAAGTATTTGTATAATCTGCTTTATTTTTTTCCATCCAATTAAACAAATCATTAATTAACTTTTTATCATTTTTATCCTCACCAAATAGACCAAGCTTATCTCTCATCATATTTAACCATTTATCTTCATAAATTTTTTGGAAATTATCTATTAAATCTGTCGCTAATTTAATTGCAGCATCTTCATTTTTGTCAATTAAAGGAATTAAACATTCTGCAAATCTTGCTAAATTCCACTTTGTAATCGGTGGTTGATTAGAAAAGGCATATCTTCCAAATTTATCAATTGAGCTAAACACAGTTTTTGGATCATAATGATCCATAAATGCACAAGGACCATAATCAATGGTTTCACCAGAAATTGCCATATTATCAGTATTCATAACTCCATGAATAAATCCAACGCGCATCCAATTGATTACTAGTTGGCATTGCTTTTCCATTACAAGATTTAACAAGTCTAATGCTTTTGAATTTGACATTTTAATTTCTGGATAATGTCTGTTTATTGTGTAGTCGACTAAAGTATTTAAATTTTCAATGTTTTGAGTTGCAGCTATATATTGAAATGTTCCAACCCGAAGATGACTTGATGCAACTCTTGTTAATATAGCGCCCTGTAAAAGATTTTCTCTTACAACTTTTTCTCCTGTTTTAACTACGGCAAGACTTCTAGTAGTTGGAATATTTAATGAATTTATCGCTTCACTGATAATGTATTCTCTAAGCATAGGTCCAAGTGCAGCTCTCCCATCACCCCCTCTAGAAAAAGAAGTTCTTCCTGAACCTTTAAACTGAATATCAAAACGATTGTCATTATTAACTAAATGCTCACCCAATAAAACTGCTCTACCATCTCCTAACATAGCAAAGTGTCCAAATTGATGACCCGCATATGCTTGCGCAATGGTATTAGTTTCTTCCGGTATGGAGTTTCCAGAAAATATTTCAGCTAATTTTTTTTTGTCTGTTTTTGAAAAATCTAAATTTAAAGTAGACGCCAGCTCCTCATTTAAAATTACTAATTCAGGATCATGAACAGGAGTTGGTTTTATATTTTCTTTAAAAGTATTTGATAACTTTGAATATGTATTATCAAAATGCCAACCAATGGTCATTTTAATTAACTAACTTCAGCTTGATTTTCTTTTGGGTTAACTTCTGTTTTAAATTGATTAGAGATTTTTTGTACTTCAACAGAAGATACTTTGTATTCTGCACACATTGTTTCTTCATCTTTACCATGACCTGTAACCATATTAACCATATGTTCCGGGAAATGGAATGTAGTAAACACAATTCCTTCTTTAACTTTATCTGTAACCTCAACTTTAAGAGCAACCTCACCTCTACCTGAATAAAGTCTTCCAATATCACCAGTATTTAAATCTCTATGAGCCGCATCTTTAGGATGAATTAATAAAACATCTTCATCAACAATATTTATATTTTTTGTTCTTCTAGTCATTGTTGCTGCGTTGTAATGTTGTAAAACTCTACTAGTAGTTAAAATCAAAGGGTAGTCTTTTTGATTAGCTTCTATTTCTGATGATTCTTTCCAATCAAAGTTTTTAAGTCTGCCTTTACCTAACTTAAATGTTTCTGTATGTAAAATTTTCGTATCAGTTCCATCTTCTTGAACTGGCCATTGTAATCCAAATTTTCCAAGTCTCTCTCTGGTAACTCCCTTAAAGAAAGGAACGATATCAGCAATTTCTGCTAGAACTTGATCTGCATCATAAGTTGGCTGGTCAAAACCTAATTTCTGCATCATCTCAGTTACGATTAATCCATCAGGTTTAGTTCCTGGAAGAGGAGGTACAGCTCTGTTCACTCTTTGAATTCTTCTCTCAGTGTTTGTAAAAGTTCCATCTTTTTCTAAGAAAGTTGTACCAGGCAGAACAACAGTTGCTAATTTCGCTGTTTCACTCATAAATATTTCTTGTACAACTAAAAGTTCTAAAGAGTTCATAGCTTCAATTACATGAGCACTATTAGGATCTGTTTGAACAATATCTTCACCAATGATCCATAAACCTTTTAATTCCTTGTTTATTGCAGCTTCAAACATTTGAGGAATTTTTAATCCTGGTTTAGTTGGGTGAGTTACTCCATATTTTTCTGTATAGAATTCTTGATGTTTTTCATCAGCTACAGGAAAATATCCAGCACCCTGGTGTGGTTGACATCCCATGTCTGCTGCACCTTGGACATTATTTTGGCCTCTTAAAGGATTAACTCCAACACCTTTTCGTCCAATGTTTCCTGTAATCATTGCTAGATCTGCAATTAACATCACAGTTTTAGATCCTTGTTCGTGTTCAGTAACTCCTAAACCATGGAACTCCATTGAATTTCTTGCAGTAGCATATGCAATTGCTGCTTCTTTAACTAGTTGTTTATCTACACCAGCTACTTTTGCTAAATGATCAACATCTTGTCTTTCAATTTCTTTCAAGAAATTATCAAAACCTTCAGTTCTATCTCTAATAAAATCTGCATTATAAAGTTTTGATTTAATAATAAAGTGCAACATCATATTTAGAACTGCAACGTTGGTTCCAGGTCTTAGTTTAATATGATAATCAGCAAGTTTAGCTAGTTCAGTTGTAACTGGATCAAGTACAATTAATTTTTTACCTTTCATTACTTGCTGCTTTATTTTTGCACCTGTAACAGGATGAGCATTTGTTGGATTAGCTCCAATTACCAAAAATAAATCTGCATGATAAATATCTTCTGTAGAGTTAGTTGCTGCTCCAGTACCAAAAGTTTGTTGCATTCCCCAAGCTGTTGGTGAATGACAAATTCTTGCACAACAATCTACACTGTTAGTTCCCACAGCAGCTCTAATCATTTTTTGAAAAACATAATTTTCTTCATTCGTACATCTTGCTGAAGAAATTCCAGCAAAGGCATCTGGACCATTATCTTTTGTAATTCTGTTCATTTCTTTTTTAATAAAATCATAAGCTTCATCCCACGAAGCTTCTTCAAATTTTCCATTTCTTTTAATTAAAGGTGTTTTTAATCTGTCTGGATGATCATAAAAACTAAATGCATATCTTCCTTTAATACACGTATGTCCAGCGTTAACTTGTGTTTGTTTAGGCGTATCAATAGCTACAACTTTATCATCTTTAATTGAAGCCTCTAAATTACAACCAACACCGCAGTATGAACAAGTTGTTCTAACTTTTTTATCTACTGCAGCAGACTTTGATTGAAAAACATCTGAGATAGCATCTGTTGGACAAGTATGAGCACAAGCACCACAAGAAACACATGAACTATCTCCAAACATCATATCGTTATCAGTTGTTATTCTAGATTCAAATCCTCTTCCACTCATTGTTAAAACGAATGAACCTTGAATTTCGTCACAAGCTCTAACGCATCTTCCACAATTGATACAATTGTCTAAATTCATTCTCATGTAATCATGAGATGTATCTCTAGGAATACCTTTATGTTGTTTTGGACTGTTATATCTGTGATCAGAAATACCCAAGTCATTAGCAACAGTTTGAAGTTCACAATT
The DNA here is from genome assembly GCA_902546085.1 of uncultured Pelagibacteraceae bacterium. Taxonomy (GTDB): domain Bacteria; phylum Pseudomonadota; class Alphaproteobacteria; order Pelagibacterales; family Pelagibacteraceae; genus Pelagibacter. Next base: position 7,454 of record CACCIO010000016.1, read on the forward strand.
ATTATTTACCTCACAATTATCACATTCCATTGGATGGTCTGTTAAAACTAATTCTACAATATTTTTTCTTAGACTTGTTAAAGCTTCATTTGAAGTAAAGATATGTTGGTTTTCAGCAACTGGAGTATGACAAGATGCAACCACTCTTGTTGGACCATCTTTTTCTAAAGCAACTTCTACAGAGCAAACTCTGCAAGCACCATAAGGAGCTAGGTTTGGATCATCACATAAAGTAGGTACTTTTTTTTCACCTACATAGCTTTTTACAAATTTTAAAATAGACGTGTGTTTAGGACCAATTTCGTATGGTTTTCCATCAATATAAGCAATTTTTCTTTTTTCTGAGCTCATTAATTATCTTTCACCATATCATTTTTCATTTCATCACCAAAGTATTTTAGGATGTTCTGAATTGGAGTTGGGATTGCTCCACAAAGAGCACATAGACATCCTTTTTGCATAGTAACCAGCAATTCTTCTAGTAATTTTAATGGAATTTTAGCCGTTTTCTTCTTAGCTTGATCAAACATCTCCTTACCTCTGTAAGATCCAAGTCTTCCTGGGAAACATTTTCCACAAGATTCTTCTGCCGAGAATTCAAATAAGTGATGAATATATTCAGCCATTGGAAAATCTTTTGGAATACTAACTACACTTGCGTGACCTAACATAAAACCTTTTGCAGTGAACTCTTGAAAATCTAAATTTAAATTTTCTATTTCACTTAAAGGAACAACTCCGCCTAATGGACCTCCTATTTGAAAAGCTTTTACAGGTTCTTTATATCCACCACCAATTTCATTAAATATTTTTTTCATTGGCGTACCCATATCAATTTCATAAACACCTGGGTTGTTAAAGAAACTATCTAAGCAAACTAATTTTGTTCCAGCTGATTTTTTATTTCCAACCGAAGAAAATTTTTCTGATCCATTTAACAAAATTCCAGTTGCAGCAGCCAATGTTTCAACATTATTAACTACAGTTGGTTTTTTATATAACCCTTCGGTAACAGGGAAGGGAGGTCTTACATCTACTTCAGCTCTTCTTCCTTCAATAGAAGCTATCAAAGCTGTTTCTTCTCCACAAATATAAGCACCTTGACCAATACAAATTCCAAGATCAAAAGAAAAATCAGTTCCTAAAATATTTTCACCAAGTAAATTTAATTTTTTAAGTTCATTGATGCAGCCATTAATTGCTTCAATAGATTTAGGATATTCACCTCTAATGTATAAAACTCCTTCATTACTTCCTATCACATAACCACAAATTACCATTCCAAAAATAACTTTTAAAGGTTGGTCCTCTAATAAGTATCTGTCTGAGAAAGCACCAGAGTCACCCTCATCTGCATTACAGATAACATATTTTTTATCTCCTTTTGCTTTGCTGCAGAAATCCCATTTCATTCCGGTTGGAAAACCTGCTCCACCTCTTCCTGTTAAATTTGAGTCTAATAATGATTTTATTATTTCTTTTTTATCTATTTTTAAAAATTTACTTAATTGCTCTTTGAATTGATCTGTTGAGGATAACTTGTCATCCATTAAAAAACTTGTTGTTGCATAACTCTTAGAGAAAAATTTTTCTTGCTTAATTTCCTCACCTTTAATTATTTGGTCAATTTTTTCTATATCTTTACCAGCATAATTTTCTCCATCATAATGGAAAGCATGATTTTCATAACAATGACCTAAGCAGAACATTTCTCCAACTTTATCGTCACCAAGTTTTTCTTTTAATGTTTCTTTTAATTTGTCTTGAGTACCTGCACACATGCATGCACTACCATTACAAACGAAAGCTTTTTTTTCTCTATGAGAAGGTCTTAAAAATTCATAAAAAGACTCTGCGCCATGTAGAGTTGAAACACCTAGGTTATGTTTTATGGCAATTTCTTTAATATCTTGTGGATTATCGCTTAAGGTGTTTTCTGAGATTTGCTTAAATAGGTTATCTTTTAAGCCTATTCTGCCTGATAAATTGCTTATATTTTTTGACACAAATACCCTTTTATTAATTTAGTCCACAATAACTTTTTTGTTATTTGTGTAAATATTAAAACTGTCCCTCTTTACGAAACCAACAAGGGTAATGTCAAATTTATTCGCTAAATCGATAGCAAGACTAGTTGGCGCACCAACGCCTATCATTATACCTATATCCGTCATCAAAACCTTTTGAACCAATTCAAAATTAAGTCTGCCTGAGCATGTTATAAATTGGTTTTTAGGATCAATTTGATTGTTCTTTAATGCACAACCAATAAGTTTATCTAGAGCATTATGTCTTCCCACATCCTCTCTAACAGTAACCAGTTCACCATTACTAGTAAAAAGACCACTTGCATGAATTCCACCTGTTTTACTGAATTCTGATTGGCCTTCTCTCAATGTATCTGGTGATTTAACAATTACCTCTTTTTTGATTTTGGGCTCTGATGGATTTGTTTTATTTTTTTTAATTATTTCTAGAGCATCAAGTGAAGATTTTCCACATACACCACAGGATGAATTAGTTAAAAAGTCTCTTTTTATTTTTGAAATATTTATATTTTTAGAATTATTTAAAGTTGCTAATATTTTATTTTGAATATTGTATTGACCAACTTTATCTCCATAACTTTCTATTGAATCAATATCACTAATATTTGCTATAATTTGTTCGTTATACAAAAATCCTCTAACAAGATCCTCATCATCACCAGGAGTTCTCATTGTAATAGATAAACTTTGATTTATCCATTTATCTGTTTCTTTATACTTTAATGAAATCTCCAATGGTTCTTCAATTGAAATTAAATCATCTATATTTTCAAACTTGTTAGATGAATATTTTAAAACTTTGTATTTAGAATTCATTAAATTATTTTAGAGGATAGTTTTTTTTTAATAAATATTTGTTAATTATAATTGCTAATAACAATATAATTATACAACCAAAAATTATTGGATTAATTAAATAATCATAAGAGGCACTCCCAATAATAACTATAATTGGATTTCCACCAGCAGGTGGGTGAACAATATTAAATACAATCATTAAAAAAACTCCAGCTCCAACAGCAATTGCAATACTGATATAAATAGGGAGCGGAATATAGTTTACAAAAATTACTCCTACTAAAGCGGTTACCAAATGTCCAAAAAAAACATTCTTTGGTTGTGCAAATGGGCTTTCAGGAAAACCAAATAGTAAAACCATTGAAGAACCGAAAGAGGCTGCAATAAAATATCCAAGTGTACTTTTATAAGTAAGGACTGTTAGCACACCAATTGTAAATGCAGAAAAAAAACCTGCAATTAATGCTTTTTGCAATAATGGTTTTGTAATTTTGATCATTTATATTTTTAATGCTTTCGCAATAGTTCTTAAAGGTAAAAGCAAACATTCTTTCCTTGAAAGATTTTTTTTATCTAAAATTTCTTTAAAATCTTTCCAATGTTTTTCCATACTTACTTTTGCGTCCTCAAAAAGTTGCTCACCAACTTTTATAAATCTTTTAATATCATCAACTTTTTTTTCCTTAATTTTTCTGGACAATAGACTGACTGATGCCTGACAATAAACACATGATTTACACTGATAACCCATATCTTTTACGATATCTTCTTTGACAATTAAGCTTATTTCCATCTCATCACCACATAATGGATTTTTGTGTTTTGACTTATGAGTATAGTTTTCAACAACTTTATTGTTTTCAGTATGGGCTGCTATTTCTAAAATTCTTAAATCCATTTAATTTCTTTAATTCAACTTTGAATGTTTTATATTTTATAGATGGATCATAACAATATTTTAGGTACTGTGCTAGCAGGCGGTAAGTCACAAAGGTTTGGAGAAGATAAATCCCAAGTAAAGTTAGCTGGCAAATTGTTAATTGATCACATGTTGACCGAAATTATTGATGAATTCAAGGAACTCTTAATAGTATCAAATAATAAAATTAGTTTTCATAAATCAGAAAGAATTTCAAAAATTGAAGATTTTGAAAAAGGTCTTGGCCCGTTAGGTGGAGTTTTATCAGCTATGAAATGGATAAAAGAAAATCAAAAAGACTACAAATGGATAGCAACTTTCCCTGTTGATACACCTTTTTTTAAGAGACAAATACTTAAAGATTTTGTTCAAAATATTAATTTTAATGAAAGTGATTTATTTTTCATTAAATCAAACAACACACGACACAATATATTTGGCTTATGGTCTATTAATTTATTAGATAAGTTGGAGAAGGATTTAAGCAATGGAGAAAGAAAAGTAGAGTTGTGGGCTAATAATACTGGGGTAAAAATAATTAATATGGAGTTTTCAAATAATGATCCTTTCTTTAATATAAATACAAAAGAAGATTTAAAAAAAGCTGAAGAAATAATCAAAAATGATTAGTTACGAAAAATCAAAGACAATTTTAAAAAAAGCAAAAATTAAAATTAAAGACGAGACTATAAAGAGTGTAAATTCTCTAAATAGAGTAGTTTCTACAAATGTTTATTCTAATATAAATTATCCAGCAGGGAATAATGCGGCATTTGATGGGTACGCAATTAACTCAAAAGACACTAATGGATTAAAAAAAAAATTTCCAAAAAAATTTAAAATAATTGGTTCAATTGCTGCAGGAATGAAACCATTTAAAAAAAAGATAAAAAAATTTGACACTGCTGAAATAATGACCGGGGGAATTATACCAAAGGGTTTTGATACAATTATTCCTATAGAACAAATAATTTTTGCGCCTAAAAAAAAGCATGTTTTAGTTGACAAAAAAATAAACAAATTTAATCACGTTAGGTTTGCAGGTTCAGATTATAAAAAAGGGGAGGTTATAATAAACAAAAATACAATTGTTCAACCAAATCATATTTTAGCTTTTAAGAGCTTGGGTATTAAACAAATTAAAGTAAAAAAAAAGATTAATATATTATTTTTTTCAACTGGAAACGAAATATCAAACAAAGACAATATTCCAAATTGGATGGTAAGAAATTCAAACACACACTATATAAAAAACTTAAATCAAAATTTTTTATTTAATTTTAAAAGTGGGAGTATATTGAGAGATAATCATCAAAATATTTTTAAACAAAAAATAAATAAATTAATTAAATCTAAAGATGATATTATTATTACTTCAGGCGCAGTATCTGCAGGTAAGTTTGATTTCATACCTGATGTTGTTAAAAAATTTAATTTATCAAGCTATTTTAAAAGTGCTGCAATAAGGCCTGGAAAACCAATAATGTTTGCAAAAATTAAAGCAAAAGAAAAGGCAATATTTGGACTCCCTGGAAATCCAATCTCCTCAGCTGCATGTTTTAGATTTTTTGTAATTCCATATATTTTAAATACTTTAGGATTGTCAGAAGAAAAATCAATTAAAGCTAATTTGACAAACAGTTTTAATAAAAAAAAGAATTTCACAAGATTTGTGAAGAGTCAATTAAGCACAACTAAGAATGGAAAATTAAATGTTGAAATTTTAAAAGGTCAAGAGTCTTTTAGAATTAAATCATTTGTAAAATCAAATATTTGGGTTTTATTACCGGCTGGTAAATCAAAATTTAAAAAAGGAGATATTGTTGATTGCTTTTTCCCCAACCTTTCAAATCAAAATTTAGTTTAGAAACGTATTTTTGTTGTAGAAAATTCTATTTACAATTAGATTTCTCATTATGTTAGAGTTGCGAAATCCAAGAATAGCCATCCCTGTTGTACTTTTTGCCGGTCTATTATGGTCCTTTGGTCCATTAGTAGTTCGATATATGGATAATCCTCAATTGGTACCTTGGCAGTATATTTTTGGCAGAGGCTTAACAATTTTCATCTTATTAAATCTTTATTTATTTTTCGAGGAAGGAAAAAATTTTTACAAAAACTATTATAAAATAGGTTTATCTGGGGTAATCGGTGGATCTGGATTAGGGATCGCTATGATTACATTTATTTATTCAATTACAAATACTAGTGCTGCAGTTACTTTGTTATGTTTAGCAGCAATGCCTTTTTTTACTGCATTGTTGGCATTTTTATTTTTAAAAGAAAAAATTTCTCTTAATGTTTGGATTTCAATCATAATTGCAACAGTTGGTATAATCATTATGGCTCTTGATAATACTGGTGAAAAATCATTAATTGGTTTTGTTTTTGGATTAACATCATCTATTGGTTTTTCAGTTTTTTCTGTAACTTTAAGATGGAGAAAAGAAACACCAAAATTCACAACTGTAGCTTTCGCAGGTTTTTTTTGTTTTGTGTTTGCAACAATTATGATTTTATCAAACAACTTAGTTTTCTTTTCATCTAGCTATAATGGAACTTTGTTTTCTTTGCATGGGACGTTAGTTTGTTTTGGGTTAATTTTATATTCAATTGGATCTAAAGCAATACCAGCAGCAGAATTGACTCTATTATCTTTAACTGAAGTTGTAGGAGGAATTTTTTGGGTTTGGTTGCCATTATTTGGAATTAATGAAGTACCATCCACTAACACCATAGTCGGTGGATTTTTTCTTTTTGTATCTATATTTTATTACAGTTTAATAATGAGATGGAACAAAAGATATATAGCATTAAATTAATATGGAACGACCAGATTTCTTTGAACTTAAAAATGGTGAAAAAGTAAAATTACCATTTACGGATAAAGAATATAAAAATCGAGTAAGTAAACTTAGATCAGTAATGAATAAAAATAATCTTGATATGGTTATTTTAACATCTATGCATAATGTTGCATATTACACGGGTTTTATTTATTGCTCTTTTGGTAGACCATACGGATGCATCATCACTCAAAATAAAATTTCAACAATTTCGGCAAATATTGATGCAGGTCAACCATGGCGTAGATCCCATTGTGATAACGTTATTTATACTGATTGGAAAAGAGATAACTTTCTAAGAGCCATTGTGTCAATTATTGGAAGAGATGAACCTCCAAAAAATATTGGAATTGAAAATGATCATGTCACTTTAGACATGCGAGAAAAAATAGGGACTATTTTTACTTTCTCAGTATTTAGTGATGTTTCAAAAGATTTAATGAAACTTAGAATGATTAAATCTAAGGAAGAAATTGAGATCATTAGAAATGGTGCAAGAATTGCAGACATTGGTGGTGAAGAAATAGTTAAAAATATTAGAGAAAATAATACGGAGATCGAAGTAGCAATTGCAGCAAGAGATAGAATGGAAAGAGAGATTGTTAAAAGTTATCCAGGTGCAGAGTACATGGATACTTGGGTATGGTTTCAATCAGGTATCAATACAGATGGAGCTCATAATCCAAAGACAAATAGAAAATTAGTTAAAGGAGATATTTTATCTTTAAATACTTTTCCAATGATATCAGGATACTACACTGCATTGGAGCGAACTTTATTTTTAGATCATGCTGATGATGCTTCACTTAAAGCTTGGGAAGCAAATGTTAAAGTGCATGAGCGTGGATTAGAATTAATTAAACCAGGCGTAAAGTGTTCTGATATTTGTCATGAGCTTAACGAACTTTTTGCTGAACTTGGTTACCTTCAGTATCGAACTTTTGGTTATGGACATTCATTTGGTATGCTTTCTCACTTTTATGGAAGAGAAGCCAGTTTAGAATTAAGAGAAGATATTGATACTGTTCTTGAGGAAAATATGGTCGTGTCGATGGAGCCAATGATCATGATCCCAGAAGGTAATCCTGGTGCAGGCGGATATAGAGAACACGATATTTTAGTGATTGGCAAAGATGGAGCGGAAAATATTACAAAATTTCCTTTTGGTCCTGAGCATAATATTATAAAAAACTAATCTTTATGAGCGAGAATAAAACTATTGTTAATAGTTGGAATGAGTGGGATCCGTTAAAACATGTAATTGTTGGAAGAGCAGATGGAACTTGTATACCAGCACCAGAGCCAGCATTAGATGCAAAAGTTCCAGAGGATAGTGACATGCGAGGTCAGTTTGGACCAAGAACAAAAGATACTGTCGATAAAGCAAATGAATTATTAAATAACTTTTCAAACATGCTTGAAAAAAGAGGTATTAAAGTTGATCGACCAACACCAATTGATTTTAATCAAAAAACATCAACACCAGATTGGGAAGCAGAAACTATGTTTGGTTGCATGCCTCCAAGAGATGTTTTGTTAACTGTAGGTAATGAAATTTTAGAAGCAACAATGAGTTATCGATGTCGTTGGTTTGAATATTTATGTTACCGACCACTTTTAAAAGATTATTATAATCAAGATCCTAATATGAGACACGAGTCTGCTCCAAAGCCAAGATTAACAGATGCAGATTATAGAAAAGATTATCTATCAGATAAAATTGGTGTTCAAAAAAGATTAGAGTGGACTGAGAAAAAATATTTCGTAACTACTGAAGAAGAGCCATTGTTTGATGCAGCAGATGTATTGAGATTTGGAAAAGATTTAGTTGTTCAGCATGGATTTACAACTAATTTAAAAGGAATTGATTGGCTAAAGAGACATTATAAAGATCATAGAGTCCATGCAGTTAACTTCCCAGGTGATCCTTATCCTATTCACATTGATGCAACTTTTACCCCAATAAAAGAAGGTTTAATTATCAACAATCCTCAAAGAAGATTACCAAAAGAACAAAGAAAACTTTTCGAAGATAATGGATGGGAAATTGTTGATAGTGCTCAACCAGCACATAACGAACCACCACCATTATGTTATTCTTCTACATGGTTATCAATGAATGTTTTAGTTTTAGACCCTAAAACAGTTTGTGTTGAGAAAAGTGAAATTTATCAAGCAGAGCAATTAGACAAACTAGGAATGGAAGTTATACCCGTAGAGATTAGAGATGCCTACGCTTTTGGTGGAGGTTTACATTGTTGTACTGCAGACGTTTATCGAGAAGGTGAACTTAAAGATTACTTTCCAAAACAATAATTAATTTGGATTTTGTTTTAAAAATTCAATGTAATTAATTACATCCTCATATTTTTCATCTGGAATATCTTTGTAGCTTGCATTGAATTTACTTTTCACACAAATAGCAACATGTGCATATGGGTTTCTTCCTTTAGGATGATTTGGGTGGTCAGGTAATTGACCCACCAAATAATCGCCAGCTTCCTGAATAATTTTCCAGAGTTTACTTGCGTTTTCTTTGTTCATGCTAATAAATTTTATCTAAAAAATAAACTTTTCCTAATATCTATAATTTCTCTGATCTTTTTTTCTTTAATAGCATTCCAAGAAACAAATAAAGTACACAATTGATACAAGGCAAATATCTCATTTTTTTCATTTTGGGATAAATCACTATCTGCCTCCACATAGTCTTCAAAATGAGAAATATTATTTCTTGCACAGTTTAAATAATATTTACAAGCATCTGTTACTGTAGCGGTTGACCACCAGTTTGAATCTCTGAAAATATTAGATATTTCTTGATAGAAAGAACTTGTTTCAGAAATAACTAAATCCTTTTGAACATTTTCTGAAAACTGATCTAATTCAAATTGAATTAAAGCTAATATCTTTTTTTCACTACTTCTCTTAACATGTAGTTCAATAACATTTTTATATGACATGGAATTAATTTTATTCCAATTATCAAAAAAATCATTTGGTGCTTTGTTGAGATCGCTCACGTTTAATAATATTTTTAAATTTTTATTGAAATTACACTAAATTAACTATGCCAATATTAACAGTTTTAATTTTTAATTTTTAGTCTAGTTGGAAATTAAATGAAAAAATTATTTTTATTTTTATTAATATTTTTAAATATTGTTAATTATTCAAAGTCAGACGATTTCTTTGAAGATATAACCTACCAAATATTAGAAAATCAACCCAGATTAAGTTATGGTGTGTCTGTTTCAGATGTAAACAACGATGGAAATTTTGAATTTATTGTAACTGGATTTGGATTTAATAATTTAGCCTTAGCTCATAAAAAGGGTATTTTGTTCAATTCAATTAACCAAAGTATATTTATAGACAAAAATCGTAAAACTATAGGAGTAGCATCGTGTGATATTGATCAGGATGGTTATGAGGAAATATATTTTTTAAATACAGACACTTATAGTGGAAACAAAAGATATTCAGACAGATTATTAGATTTTGATGGAAATAAATTTTTTGATTTATTTGAATTAGAAATAAACCAGGAAAATCTAAATCTTACAGCAGGCAGATCAGTTGTATGTGTAGATAGAAATGGAAATGGAGCTTATGGAATATATGTTGCAAATTATGGAGGGCCTACAAGATTTTATGAAAAAGATGGAAATAAAATAATAGACAAAGCTTCAGAGCTAGGTATTGATAAAATTACTGGAGGTAGAGCGGTTATTTCAGGTAATATTTTATCTGGAAGATCTGATATTTTTGCTGCAAATGAAAGAGGGGAGAATTTTTTATATTATAATAATAATGGAAATTTTGTTGAACTTGCGAAAGATTATGCTGTTGATGATACCTTTCAAAACGGCCGTGGAACTGCGCTAAGTGATATTTATTATAGAGGTAGATTAGATATATTAACTTCAAATTGGGAAGGGCCTCATCGAGCATTTGTTTTAAAAAATGGTAAATTTGTAGACATAGCTGACAAACCATTTAGTACCCCATCGAGAATTAGAACAGTAATCTCTGCTGATTTTGATAATGATGGTTATGATGAAGTGTTCATGAATAATATTGGCGAGCCAAATAAATTATTTAAAATTTTAGATAATGGTGAGTTCAAAGAAATAAATCTTGGAAATGCTTTAGAAACTAATGGATTAGGAACAGGAGCTGCAGTAGCGGATATAGATGGTGATGGAATACTTGAACTTTTAATATCTCATGGAGAATCTGGTTATCAACCTTTAACTTTATATAAGGCAAATTTAAAAAAAAATAATTTCTTAAGGATTAAGCCAATTAATATGCACGGTGCTCCAGCAAGAGGTGCTACTGTAACTCTTGTTTCAAATTTAAGAACTCATTCTAAAACAATAGATTCAGGCTCAGGATACTTGTGTCAAATGGAGCCAGTGGCACATTACGGAATTCGAAAAAATGAGAGAGATATTAAAATTATTGTTACTTGGACAAATGGAAAAGAAAACACTTTTGAAATTAATGAATTAAATAAAACATTGGAAATTAAACAAAATAATTAATGTTTTCATGAAAAAATTTTTTTTTATAATATTTACCGTTTTTTTAGTTTTTTCTTATAACTCAAGTTTAGAAGCACAAGAAAGAAATTATTATCAAGAGTTAGTAAATGAATGGAGTAAAATATTTCCAGATAGAAATAGAAATGCTGCTGGTCCAAAATTTTTTAAACATATATTAAACAAAGATATTACTTATCAAGAGTTTGTTGAGTTTAATAAACTTTATTGTGCTGTATCTGGTTCTTTAATAGATCCTAATGCCGATCCTGAAAAAGTATATTTAGAAGAAGTTGGTACAAAAAAAAAAGTTTGTGGTGATTATTATAGGTGCTGCATCCCATGCTCATGTGATTTAATGAAATATTCAAAAGTTGATAAAATGAAACATAAATTTAAAGATATCGAAAAAGAGTTTTATGTTTTAACCATTAAAAACCCGTGTGGTAAAAAAAATTTTCCTAATCAAGTAAATAAAGATTATTTTTGTGACGGTGTAAGTATATCAAAAGATCAAGTTGTAGAACTAAATAATAGGCTAGTTATTGGATTATTCCATAAAGCTAAATCTTGCGATAAATCCGAAATTGTCAAAATAGATAATCATCAAGTGACAGGTTTATTTTGTGAATTTAGAAACAATACGCCTGATGAACAATTACAAAGTGGAATGGGAGATATTTTCATAAAATTGGCTAGATAATTTTAGAAAAAAAATGAGTAAAGAAAAAATTATTAAAACTTATGAACTTATTAAACAAGATAGATTTCTTGGTATTCTTGTTCATTTATTGACTGGATCAGGAATTGTTGCTGGTTTTTTTGCTTTGATTGCTGTTATGAATAACAACCAAAAAGCGGCTTTTCTTTGGCTTGGGTTTGCATTCTTAATAGACAGTGTTGATGGAACTTTAGCTAGAAAATTTAATGTGAAAAAAAATCTACCACGTATCGATGGTAAAATGCTAGATAGTATAATTGATTTTTTTAACTATGTTATAATACCTTCAGTAATGATTTATTGGTTTAGGTATGTACCAGACCAGTTTATTTTATTAATTCCTGTAATTTTGATTTTTATTTCTATTTATTCTTATGTGAATTTGAATATTTTAACAAATGATAATTACTATAATGGTTTTCCAGCTATTTGGAATGTAATCGTGCTTTACTTTTATATTTTTGGTACTAGCCAAAATTTTAACTTAGTATTTTTAATTTTATTAATATTACTAAAATTTTCTCCTTTAAAATGCATTCATCCTTTAAGAGTTAAAAAATTTAAAAGTTTATCAATTATTTTTGCAATATTTTGGTTTATTACTTCAATTTTGTTAATTTTAATAAAGGATTTAAACATAAACCCAGTATATGAGGTTTTCTTAATGTTCTTATGGGTTGTTTCAAATATTTATTTTATATCTGTAAGTATTTTTAAAACATTTAGAAATTAATTTATTTAATATGGGAGCCAGGAATTATAAAGTTTATTTTTTTTATCTATTGGAATTTCAATAATTTTATTTTGTCTAGATGAAGCATAGACAGCAGTAACAAATTCTAAAGAATTTCGAGCATCTCTTAGGGTTACCTCATCACTAGGTAAACCGTTAAGTTTATTTGCTATTTCCTCAAACATTCCAGCGTACCATGATTTGCTTTGTTTTACTTTAGATATTACATCTTCAATTTGACTTTGTGTAGTAGGCGTTCTTGGTAAAAAAGTCCACTCATCGTCAGCTGGGCTATAAGGTTTTTCAGGAGAAGCAGCAGACTCGGCAGTGAATCCCTCAAAACAAAATCGAAGTCTACTAGTATCGTTTGCAGCACCCAATGTGATAGAGCTTGTCACCAGAGTTCCATTTTGCATTTCAATTGAAAGGGCAGCACAATCCTCAACCTCAATATCATTTACTCTAGTTGATAGCTTGGCAAAAACATTTGAAACAGGACCTAGGATCATACTAACTAAATCATGAATATGAATAGAGTGACTTAAAATAGCTCCACCTTGTTCACCTTCCCAAGTTCCTCTCCAAGGTTTTGAATAGTAATCTTTACCTCTATTCCAGTGGGTTTCTAAAGAAGCAATCAACGGTTTTCTTGCTAAACCAGATTTGATTAATGCTTTTAACTTCGAAAATCCTAGACCATATCGATATTGAAATACCGGGAAAATAATCTTACCAGTTTCTTCACTAATTTTTTCTAATTCATCTACTTCTTTAAGACTTGAAACTAATGGTTTTTCACAGATTACATGCTTTCCAGCTTCCATGGCTTTTTTGCAAGCAGAAAAATGTAAATGGGGTGGGAGACAAATATCAATGATATCAATTTCTTTAACTTTTAGCACATCCTCAAAATTTAGAGACACTTTTGTCTCAGTATTTGATTGTAGTATTTTATCAATAGCTTCACGGGTTAAACCACATAATGTGTGAACATTAAAACTCTCAGATATTTTTTGAAAGTCCTCAAAATGTTTTGCTCCTATGTTAGTTCCAATTATAGCTACTTGATATTTTTTCATTTTTTTTCAGCTTGCTCTTGAGCTTTAATAGCAAGTTCCATTGAAAGATAAGTAAGTTTTTGAGGACATGCAGTTTCTGATCTATTTAAAACATCATTAATTAAATTACGAAAGTAGGGTAGCTTAATATTAGAGCAATCAATATGTTTCACCTCATCATTATTTGCTAAAAATAAATGATTACCTTTTTCTGATTTTGCTAAGTCTGTATATTTTCTTATTTCAATAAAACCTTTGTCTCCAAGTATTAGTAATCTGCCATCTCCCCAGGTTGGAAGGGCATCTGGAGTAAACCAATCTAGGCGTACATATCCGTGCCCACCATTACCAGTAAGGTTCACTTCACCAAAGTCTTGAAAACCAGGCATATCTTTCTTAGTTGTATTTTCTACTAATGCATGGTTGATTTTTACTTGATTTGAATTTGTAAAAACTAAAAATTGATGAATTTGGTGGGAACCAATATCGGTAATAATTCCTCCATAACTTTGACGATTATAAAACCAATCTGGTCTCTCATAGTTTCCTTGCCTATGCGGACCTGTACCAATAGTTTGTTTTACTTTTCCTATTTTGCCTTTATTTACTAATTCTTCAGCTTTAGCAACTGCAGCAACGTGAAATCTTTCAGAAAAATTTACAGACCAGATCTTTCCAGTTTCTTTAACAGTATTTTTCAAATTATTTAATTGATCTAAGGTAGTACAGCCTGGTTTATCAACCATGACATCTTTACCAGCTTTTAAAGCATCTATTGAATGACCAGCTCTATCTACAGGGATAGAAGATATTAAAATCATATCAATAGATGAGTCATTTAAAATTTCCTCTTTATTTTCTTTTCTCTTAATACTTGGGTATTTTTTATTAAATTCTTGAAGAGTTAAAGGATCTCCTTCAGTCCAAAAATATTTACAACAACAACCTTCTTTGATCATTTCATCCAGCATATCGAAAATATGACCATGATCTATGCCAATTACTCCAAGATTAAGTGTTTTTTTCATAAATTAATAATTACTTTTTTGTTTTGTACCTTTGTAAAAAATTTCTTAAACAATTAAAATATTATTTACATACTTCAGTTTCTGTAGCAGTTGACCAACAGTTAGAATATCTAAAAAGACTAGATATTTCTTGATAGAAAAAACTAATAATAGAAATAACTTGATTC
>CACCIO010000017.1 GCA_902546085.1 uncultured Pelagibacteraceae bacterium
GAAGTGGATTCCTAGGGATTACACAGTTAACTTTTGGTATCTTCGGATCAGCTGTAAGTTTAGTTTTAATGGTAGTAGTTAGTTTAATGACTGCAGAACCAGATAAGGCTACTCAAAAAATGGTTGATGATGTTCGTGTACCAAGTGGTAAATCAATTCTTGGTAAATCACACTAAATAATCTTTTAAAGGGGCGATTAATTTCGCCCCTTTTATTTCAATAAATTTTCCAATATAAATTTTGAATGTCAGCAAATTTTCATCCTCTAATATATTTTATTGATTATTTGCTTGGTATTATCATGTGGACTCTGATTGGAAGAGTGGCGATGAATATTTTTCAAAGAGAAGACTCGCAATTCTTTTTTATGAGAGTATTTGTGAAATACACCAATCCTCTAATAAAATTATTTAAACCAATCACACCTTCTTTCATCATTGGGCCATTGGTACCCTTGTATGTTGCTTGGTTTTTCTACATGATTAGATTTTATCTAATGCCTTGGATCTTGGGCTATTCGGTGATGGGAATGTTGTCATTTCCTTTGGAGAGTGAAATTTCTCGACAAATTTATCAATTTTTTAATTCATTTTAATTTTTAAAATTGATACTAGTAAATCTAGTAATCAATGAAAAATATACAAATTTCACCATCAATTTTATCAGCTGACTTTAGCCAGTTAGGCTCAGAAATTAAAAGACTCGAAGAAGGTGGAGCTGATATGATTCATGTGGATGTAATGGATGGTCATTTTGTTCCTAATTTAACGATAGGACCACCGGTAATTAAAGCCCTTCGAAAACACTGTTCACTACAATTTGATGTTCATTTAATGATTTCACCAGTCCATAAATATATAGATGCTTATGCTGAAGCGGGAGCGGATATAATTACTATTCATCCTGAGGCAACTGATAATTTAGATAATTCAATTAAAAAGATAAGAGAAAAAAATAAGAAAGTTGGAGTTTCACTTAATCCTGAGTCTAAAATTGATTTAATATTAGATCTATTAGATCAAATTGATTTAGTTTTAATTATGAGTGTAAATCCTGGATTTGGAGGTCAAAAATTTATGCCGGAAGTTTTAGATAAAATTAAAGAACTAAAAAAAATAAAAGAACAAAAAAAGATGACTTTTGACATAGAAATTGATGGTGGGATCAATTTTGATAATTGCAAAAGTGCAATTGATGCAGGTGCTAACATTCTAGTTTCTGGTACTACAATATTTAAAAGTAATGATGGAGACATAAAGAAAAATATTAATTTATTAAAATTAAAATAAGTTAATGATTAATATAAACTCCTTAGGCATTATAGGTCAATTTTATTTTAATATAAAAAAAAGTTTTAGGTCAATTTATCAGAATTCAAATTTTTATGAAAAAAGAATATCAAAAACTTTCGATAATAGTTTTGAATACAAACCAAGTCCTCATTTACTTTCTTCTATAATTAAATACCAAAACAAAAAATATAAAATTGAAGACTTTGCTATTGATTCAATTTGGCAAAATAATTTAAGCTCAAAAGATTATGAAAAATTAAATAATTTTTTTTGGTTTTTTAGCTTAGATTTAAAATCCTCTAAAAAAACTACACAAAATGTTATAAAAAATTGGATTTCAAATAACTCTAAATATCAAAAAAAAAGTTGGGAATTTGATTTAACAGCAAAAAGAATTATTTCATGGTTATCAAATCATCAACTCACTTACGAAGATAGTGATCAAGATTATAGAGCTACTTTTGATCATATGATTCAGAAACAAACTAATCATTTGTTAAATGAGATCAAAAACTCAAAAGAATTTGAAAACAAAATGATTGGATGTGCTGCAATAATTTTGACGGGATTAGCTTACAAAAATGAAAAACAGTATCTTATTAACGGATTAAATTTATTAAAAAATATAATTAAATCTTCAATTGATAACCAGGGTTTCCCAAAATCAAGAAATATTAGACAATTAATATTTTATTTAAAATACTTTATTATTATTAGAGAGTGGTTCAAAGAATCTCAAAGTTCAATCCCAGAATATATTGATGAAACTATTTATTATTTAGGATCAAGTTATTCTTTTATATGGCAAAGTATAAAACAAGATATTTTTTTTAATGGTAATTATTCTTCTGAAAATAGAGACTTCGATCAATATCTAAAAAGATTTAGCTATACTTTTAAAAGTCAAATTAATGAACTTGGTGGATATGTAATACTTAAAAATAAAAAAATAATTCTTGCCGCTGATATTGGTTCTAGTCCAAGTAAAACTTT
This sequence comes from uncultured Pelagibacteraceae bacterium, assembly GCA_902546085.1. Classification (GTDB taxonomy): domain Bacteria; phylum Pseudomonadota; class Alphaproteobacteria; order Pelagibacterales; family Pelagibacteraceae; genus Pelagibacter. Next base: position 2,286 of record CACCIO010000017.1, read on the forward strand.
TTCCAATGACTATCAGGCAGGTGCCTTATCATTTGAAATATTTTCAAATGATAAAAAATTAATTTCAAATGCTGGATACTTCTCAGATAAAAATAACAGACTTAATAAATTGTCAAGAAGCACAGCTCAACATAGTGTTTTATCAATTGAAGACCACTCCTCATGTAATTTTACTAAAGGTCAAACTAATTTATTAATTAATAATGTATTAAAAGTTTCAAAAAAAAATGTAGTTTTTGAAAACAATTATTGGAAAATATCAGGTTCACATGATGGATATTTAATTAAGTTTGGAGCAAGTTATGAGCGAGAAATTGAGTTCTATCCAGAACAAATGAAATTTATTGGCTACGATAAGTTATTTAGAAAAAGTTCAAACAAAGAAATTAAGTTTGATATTAGATTTCATCTTAATCCAAACTCAAAAGTAATGAAGACACAAGACAACAAATCTATACTAATTGAATTAGATGAAGAAGGTTGGAAATTTAGTTGTGATAACTTTGATATTAATATTGATAATGGTTTATATTTCGGTAATAAAAATTCATATAAAGAAAATCAAAATATTTTTATCTCAGGTATGAATAATGAAAAAGAACAGGTAATAAAGTGGGAGATAAGTAAATTACAATGAAGAAAAAAATCAAAACAGCTCTTATATCTGTATCTGACAAAACAAACTTAAGACCTTTATTAAATATTTTAAAAAAGTTGAAAATTAAAATAATTAGTTCAGGAGGTACTTATAAAGAAATTAAAAGATTAAAATTTAATTGCTTAGAGGTGTCTGATTTTACCAATTCTCCTGAGATTTTGGAGGGGAGAGTAAAAACTCTTCATCCAAAAATTCATGCAGGAATTTTAAATAAAAGAAAAAAAAAATCTCACTCAAAAGATCTTAAAGATAACAATTTTGAGAATATTGATTTAGTCATAGTTAATTTTTATCCATTTGAGAAAACTCTTAAAAAAACAAGTAATCATGAAAAAGTTATAGAGAATATAGATGTTGGTGGCCCTACAATGGTTAGATCTGCTGCAAAAAACTATAATGATGTAGCTGTAATAACGTCTTCAGATCAATATGAGGAATTAATTCAAGAACTAAAAAAATTTAATGGATCTACTTCTTTAAATTTTAGGGAAAAACTTTCAAGAATAGCGTTTGCTCAGACAGCTTATTATGATTCTGTAATTTCAAATTATTTTAACAAAAAAACAAATACTATTTTCCCTAGGAAAAAAATTTTTCATGGAAATCTTTTAGAGCAGCTCAGATATGGAGAAAATCCTCATCAACAGAGTGCAATTTATTCAAATGGTACAGATATTAATTTTAAACAAATTCATGGGAAACAACTGAGTTATAACAATTATAATGACATATTTAGTGCTCTTACTATTTCTAAATCTTTACCAAAAGGTAAAGGAACAGTCATTGTTAAGCATGCAAACCCGTGTGGGGTTTCTGCTAAAAAAGATCCTTTAGAAAGTTATAAATCAGCACTTTCTTGTGATCCTGTAAGCGCTTTTGGTGGAATAGTTTCTTGTAATTTTAAAGTTACAAAAAACTTAGCTGAAGAATTAAATAAGTTATTTTTAGAAGTGATAATCGCAAATGGATTTGATAACAATGCCATCAAAATATTAAAGACTAAAAAAAACTTGAGATTAATTGATTCAACTAATTATGTAGCAGGAGAACTTTTTAAGTTTGTCTCATTTAATCAAAACATAATGGTTCAGTCCGAGGACTTAAATATATTTTCAAAGAAAAATTTTAAATTTGTATCAAAACGAAAACCAACCTCCAAACAACTTAAAGATCTTATTTTTGCTTTTAATGTATGTAGATACGTAAAATCAAATGCAATAGTGTTAGCATCTAACGAAACAACTGTAGGTATTGGTTCTGGTCAACCGAGCAGATTAGACAGTTGCCAAATAGCAATAGATAAAATGAAAAAATTTAATCTAAGCGAAAATAATTTAGTAGCAGCCTCTGACGCATTTTTTCCTTTTGTAGACGGTATTGAAAAATTAATCCAAACTGGTGTAAGAGCAGTGGTTCAGCCATCAGGATCAATAAGAGACAAGGAGATAATTAAATTTGCAAACGAAACAGATACAGTGCTTCTTTTTTCAAGAACTAGACATTTTAGACATTAACTAACTTATCTATTTTCGCAGCAAGAATAAAATCGCTCTCTGCTAGGCCTTTTATAGCATGTGTAAATATCTTAATCCTCGCATAGCCCCATCCAAACCACAAATCTGGGTGATGACCTTCAGCTTCTGCTATTTCTCCAACTCTATTAACAAAATCTTGACTTTGTAAAAAGTCATCAAATTTAAAACTTTTAATTAAATGATAGCCATCAACTTTATCCTCCAAAACTTCCCAACCATCAACTTTTTTAAGGTATTGATGAATTTCGTCAGTGTTAAATGGGGGAATATTTCCTTCACATGGCACACATTTTTTACTTGCTAAATCACTCATTAATCCCTCACTTTTTTTTTGGAGCGGGCAAAGGGGGTCGAACCCTCGACCTTCTCGTTGGCAACGAGACGCTCTACCACTGAGCTATGCCCGCTTATTATTTTAATGAAATTAGTTATTTTTTTTAGAATAAGCAAGAATAAAATAACTAATCAACACTATAAGATAGTTCAATTAAATTTTTTTTAAAAGCATCAACAATTTTATTTTTTACATTTGTATCTAAAATTTTTTTCCAATTATTTTCTGGACCTAAGAAAAAGAAAGGAATTTTTTTATCTCCTTTTTTTGACAAAATTGCCTCAGAGAAACCCTCATTCTTCTCTTTGCTTTGTAATTTAGAAAACAAGGTTGAATTCACAGCATTTTTGATTTTTTGCTTATTAATTGGCTCTGAACTATTAATAGATAAGTTTATAAACTCTATAACCTCCTTAAAAATAGTAAAAGTTTGATCAAGCAAATCCTCATATTTAATTATTTTGACAGGTATTTTTTTTTGCAATTTCCAGGACTTATAATTATTGTCCCAAGAACTTATAAACTGAAAGTCACTGTAACCATCCTTTTCAAAATTGTGTATATCATAAATATATTGATTTTGATTCACCATCCATTTAAGTGCTTTATCATTGTCCATCTCATAAAAATTTTTGATTGACGTAAATATATTTCGCGGATCTCTAACTATGTAAATACACCCTATAGAATTTTCTGTGTTTGTAAAATGAGAATTATTTACGAGACCAAAAACATTATGTGTTTTAAAAAATCTTAATTTTTTGTCCTCATTTATCTTTTCTTGAGCCTTCAACCAGTATTTAGTTGTATCTCCAATTATATTTTGATTATAATTAAATTCTTGAAAATATTGCTTTTCGGGAAATTGCTGGATATTCTTTAGAGAATTTTCATCATAAAACCCATCTTTTGTATAAAAATAACAAGATAAAAGAATTCTAAGCCAGGTATTACCACTTTTTGGATAGGATGCGATCCAATAAATCATTGTATAAATATTATAGATTAATAATATTTTTATTGTAAATAAAATTTATGAAAAATTTTCCTAAAACAATACCTGTATTCCCTTTAAGTAATTTCATTATTTTCCCCAAGACTACAGTTCCTTTAAATATTTTTGAAGAAAGATATTTAAATATGGTTGATGATGCTATGAAATCAAATAAATTCATAGGTATGATACAACCAGTGAAATCAAAAAACGAAAATAATGAACAACCTGATTTACATAAAATCGGATGTCTAGGAAAAATAACAAGTTTTCGAGAAACAAATGATGGAAGATATTTAATTGAAATAAAGGGAGTTATTAGATTTCAAACAATTGAGGAGATTAAATCTAATAACAAATACAGAGAAGTTATGGTTGATTTCAGTAAATTCAGTAAAGATTTAGATAATAATGATCAAGAAATAAAATTTATGGATTTAGAGCTTATTTTCAAAGATTTAAAATCTTTATTTGATAAAAAAGGATTTATAATTAATTGGAAAGCTCTAGAAAAACAAAGTCTTGAGGAAACAATTAATGCTTTATCAATGGCCTCTCCTTTTTCACTTGAAGAAAAGCAGGTATTATTAGAAGCAGAAAATTTAAATATAAGAAAGCAAAGGATAGCAGAAATTTTAGCAACTTATAGTCATGATATTTTCAATAATAGTACTTTACAATAAATTAATAATTAATTCCACGATCTGCTATTCTAGTAAAGAATTTATTAATCATAGAATTATCACATAGTAGTTTAACTGATTTACTTAATAACTTAGAATGTGTTTTTCTTTCAAAATTAAAAAATTCATAAACATAATCTATACCATTAGAGAAAATATAATTTTTTGATTTACATTTACTTTCAAACTCTTGATTTACCAAGTAGTCTATTGGAAGTCCTAAATCAATTTTTTTTGTTATAATGTTAATAAGTATTTTTATATCTCTTATAGTCATATTAAAGCCCTGACCAGCCAAAGGATGAATTTTGTGAAGCATATCACCAAAGGCAAGAATATTTTCATGATAATAAGATCTTAAACTTGATGAAATTAGTTCAATTGATTGAATTTTATCGAAAGCTTTGATTTTGTATTTTAAATTATATTTTTTGATTAAACTATAAAAATGATCGTCTTTGATATTTTTTAAATTATCTAAAGAATAAACAACTGAAGTTTCTAAATTTGAAATAGGCAAGAATGCGAGTGGTCCTTTTTGAGTAAAAATTTGACTTGCAGTTTTATTTAAAATTTTTTCATGTTTTATAGTCGTAGTGAAAGCAAAACTGTTATATTTTTTTAAAATTTTTTTATGAAAATATTTTTTGGCTATTGGACTAAAATAATTTGTGTTTATTATGAGGTTATATTTTTTATCAAATATTAAATTTTTATTTAAATTAATTTGTTTAAAATATTTGTTTTTAACTAAATCTTTTTTTAGTAACTGATAAAGATCTGAATTTTTTACTATTGAAAATAAATAGTTTTTATTATCTTCAAAATCGATTAATTTTTCGTTTTTTAAATTATCAGTAAATATTTCTATTTTTTTTAATTTCCAAATTATTTTATCAATATTTAAAATATAACTATTAAAGAATTCAACATTACTTCTTGAAATACCTATTGTTCTAGATGCCATTGTGGGGCTATTTTTATTTAAAATTATATCAACGAAGATTTTTTGGTTAACTAAAGCTTTGGCTAAAGTTAAGCTTGTTATCCCGTTGTCAAGTATACATACTTTCATATTATTTTTAATTTTAACAATAAAAATTAGGTGATACAAAGTGATATAATTGATTCATTTGTATGAATATTAAAAAAACTGCTAATTTGTTAATTAATTTTGCGTTTAAACGTTTAGCTGAAATTTTTGGAATAGTTATATTTTTTGCAGGATTATTGCTATTGATCTCTCTATTATCCTATTCCCCAGAAGATCCAAATTTTATATTTCCTAAAAACACCGAAATAAAAAATATATTAGGCATAAGAGGTAGTATTATTTCAGATCTTTTTTTCCAATCCGTAGGATTAATATCTTATTTAATTTCAATAACATTAGTAATTACAGGTATAAATATATTAATAGTAAAACAAAATTTTTTGATTATTGAAAATATTTTTTTTGTAGTAATTTACTCAATTTTTGGAACATTATTTTTAAATCACTATCACTCTAATGCTTTCACGCTGTATATAAATGGAAATGGTGGGTTTGTAGGAACATATTTAAGCGATAGTTTTTTAAATTCATTTATTTCAATTAACGAGGGTATCGCTTATTATTTATTAATTATAATAATTTTATTTTTATTTCTTTTAAGTATTAATTTTAATCTAATTAAATTTTACAAAATAATAAAAAGAATTATTCAATTTTTCAAAAAAGATAATGATAAAAATTACACCAATAAAAATGAGATTATAAAAGAATACATACCGCAGGATGAAATAAAAAATCTTATCCAAGAAGATCTGCCTTTTATTAAAGCTGAGGAAACTGTAGATAAAAAAGTTAAGTTTAAGTTACCTAGCTTAGATCTATTAAAAAGTCCAAATAAAAAAGATAGAGAAATTTCAAATAAAACTGAAACTTCTGATCCAGAATTTTTAGAAAAAATTTTACTGGATTTTGGTGTAAACGGAGTCATAAAAAAAGTTAGTCACGGTCCAGTTGTAACTCTTAATGAATTTGAGCCAGCTGCTGGTGTTAAAGTCTCAAAAATTATAAATTTATCAGATGATATTGCGAGAAATACTAGCTCAGAGTCTGCAAGAATTTCAACTATACCCGGGAGTAATACCATTGGAATAGAGCTACCAAATATTATCCGAGAAAACGTATATTTAAATGAAATTTTAGGTAGTAATGATTTTAAAAAAAAAGAAATCAAATTACCAATTGCTCTTGGAAAAAATATTTCAGGCAAAGCAGTAATAGGTGATCTTTATTCTATGCCTCATCTTCTTATTGCGGGGACAACGGGATCTGGTAAGTCTGTTTGTATCAATACAATTATATTATCTCTTCTTTATAGACACACTCCTGATAGATGCAAATTTATTTTAATTGATCCTAAAATGCTAGAACTATCAACATATGAAGGTATACCACATTTATTATGCCCAGTTATTACAGAAGCAAAAAAAGCTGCCTCTGTTCTTGGATGGGTAGTTAAAGAAATGGAAAGTAGGTACAGATTAATGACTAAAGAAGGTGTTAGAAATATAGATGGATATAACTCTAAACACAAACTTCCAATGCCATATATTGTTGTAGTAGTTGATGAAATGTCTGATTTAATGCTTGTAGCTGGTAAAGAAATAGAAAATTATATTCAAAAATTATCTCAAATGGCGCGAGCTGCTGGGATTCATATTATAATGGCCACTCAAAGACCTAGTGTTGATGTAATAACAGGAACTATTAAAGCAAACTTCCCAACAAGAATATCTTTTCAAGTCACCTCGAAAATTGACAGTAGAACAATTTTAGGGGAACAAGGGGCTGAGCAACTTCTTGGAAAAGGCGACATGTTATACATGTCCTCAGCAAATCGTGTCATAAGAATTCATGCTCCTTTTGTTTCAGATATTGAAATAGAAAAAATAAATGACTCTCTAAGATCTCAAGCTGAACCAGATTATGTTGATGAAATATTAAATTTTGCTGATGAGAAAGAGACTGGAAGTAAACAGAGTCAAGATGAGAAAGATGAACTATATGATCGAGCATTAGAAATAATTAGATCTGAAGGAAAAGCTTCAACTTCATTTCTTCAAAGAAAACTGCAAATTGGATATAATCGTGCAGCAAGGATTATTGATATGATGGAAATGGATGGAGTAGTAAGTAAAGCAAACCATGTAGGCAAGAGAGATGTTCTCTAATGAGAAAATTATTATTTATTTTTTTTTTAATTACTATTAGTAAAAGCTTTGCAGATAATAAGAATGAAATTATCAATCATTTTGAAAAAATAGATAATTTAAATTTTAAATTTGAACAAAATATAAATGGGCAAATTGAAACTGGAAATTGTACTATACAATATCCAAAAAGAATTTACTGCAAATATAATGGTGGGAATAATAAAATATTAGTATCTAATAGTAAATCTGTTGTGGTAAAAACCAATACTGGTTACTACCGGTATCCCATAAAACAAACTCCATTAAATTTAATTTTAGATAAAGAATTTATGTTAAAAAAAATAAATAATATGGAGGAAAAAATTATAGATAATAAATTTATTAATTATAAATTTATAGAAAACGATAATGAAATAAATATTTTTTTTGATTTAAAAACATTTCATTTAAGAGGTTGGCAAACCACAGATATATATCAAAATTTAAATATTACTTATCTTTGGTCAATTAAAACTAACCAAATATTAAATAAAGATTTATTTAAACTCCCGCTACAATACTAGATTTTTTAAGAATTTATATTCAAAGTAATATATATTACTTATAATTATACTATGAAAAATAATATTGAAAAAATTTCATTATTAATAAAAAATAAAAAATTTTCTGAGGCTGTTGATACTTTAAATAATTTGGATGAAAATGAGAAAAATAATACTAATTATTATTTTTTAAAAGGTATTTCATATCTGTATCTAAATAATATAAGTGCAGCAATTGAAAATTTTACTCAATGTTTGAAATTAAATTCTAATAATCCTACTTTTTATTTTTATAGAGGATATACATTCTCAAGATTAAATGATTTTGAAAAAACTAAAGAAGACTATCAAAAGGCTATTTCATTAAAACCAAATGCTCCTGAATTTTATAATAACCTCGCTGGGGTATATTATACGACAGGAGAAAACGAAAAGGCTATTGAGCACTATATAAAATCGCTTGAATTAAAAAAAGATTTAAAACCATCTTTAACAGGATTACTTAATGTATTGTCTCAAACTAAAAAAACAAATGTTAGAAATTCGGAAATTGTTTTAGCTCACAACAATATAAATAATATAGAGCTTGAATATTCCCCTGAAAAAAATATTGAAGATTTAGAGATTAAAGAGTTATTCGAAAAAATAAATTTAATATTAGAAAATAATGTCAATGATTTAGAATTCGATAAAGTTCAAACATATAGGGAACAACAATTACCTCCTCATTGTAATAGACATAAAAAAATTTTCAGCACTTTAAATTTTATACCTAAGCACTGTTTTGGATGTTACAAAATTCAGATAGAAGTTGAGAACGTTTTAGAATTAATGAAGTTATATATTGTTTTTGATAAAATTGAATTAGAGAAAGATAATTCACGAAAATGTATGATTGAGTTAAGACCAGGAGTTTCAGGTAATTACAAAGGATTGATATTTTGCAACTCAATTCAAGAAACTGAGCTAATTTTTAATCAGGTAAAAAAAATCCTTTATAAAAATTTTAATAAAGAATTAAATTGTAAAATTAAAAGAGGTTGTTCTGAATATTATCCAAAATTTCCAAATTATAACAAATTAGACAAAAATGCGATGATATATGATGAAAAAAATAAAGAACAAGAAACAAATTTTGATGAAAAAAATCCTGATTTAATTTTTGATAAAAATTCAAACCCAACTATAGAAGGATTATCTTTATTTGATGCATTGGTATTTAGAAATTGGCTTTCATTTGCAAGAATGATAGGTGATGATTCTCATAAAAAAATATCAGATCAAATTTTCCATTCAAGATTTGTGGAAAATCAATTAAAAATAAAATTAAAGAATAATTAATTATAAGTTAAATTTTAAGATTTTCTGATTTAAAAATTTTCATTCCTCTTGCAATATAATTATTCAAAGCATTTCTGTGGTCTAATGAACATGTATGAACCCAAACGCGGCTAACATTTTCTTTGAAAGATTTTTTAATAGCCTCAGATAATAAATAAGAGCCTAATTTTTTATTTTGGTATTCTTCTAGTATTCCAAAATATGCAATTTCAGTTTCATTATTTTGATCATGATAAATTAACTCAAAAAAACCCACTAGATTATCTTTAAATTTAAATACATATGTTCTAACATTCTTAGATGATACATAATTAATCCATTTTTCTTCTGACCAACTAAGTCTATCTACCCATTTATGTTTTTTTCCTATATTCTTATAAAAAAATTTATTTAATTGAAAATTTATTGGATCAATTAAACTTAAGGAATAATCATCCGAAGGTTTCATACCTTCTTTTAAATCCTGAAGTGAATATATATCTAAATAGTTTCTTTTTACTTCTTCAATCACTAACCATTTTCCCCACTTTTTCACCTCCAAATAAATGAAAATGCAAATGAGGCACTTCTTGTCCTCCATGATCACTAATATTTGCTAACGCTCTATAGCCTTGTCCTACTTCTGTTGAAATACCTAGCTTTTTAGCAACTATATTAATACCTTTTAATAATCCAACCATCTCCTCTGAAGAAGCATTCAGACTAAAATCATCTAAATCAATATATTTACCTTTTGGAATAACTAAAGCATGAATTTTTTTTTGTGGATTGATGTCGTGAAATGACAAAACAAAATCATCCTCATAAATTTTATTACAAGGTATCTCGCCGCGTAAAATTTTTGCAAAAATATTATTATCGTCGTAACTCATTTTTTCCTTTTTTCTAATTCTGACATTACCTCTTCAATTTTTATATCATTGGCCTCGAGATACATTAATAAATGATAAAAAACATCTGCAGCTTCATGAATTTTATTAGAATTTTTTTCTACAGCTTCAATTAATTCATCAACTTCTTCTAAAACTTTTGCTTTACCTAATGATCTATCTGTAAGAAGCTTATTAGTGTACGAACCTTCAACAGGTGAAGATTTTCTCTCTCGTGCAAGTTTTATTAAGTTTTCTAATGTGTTAAGCATATTAAATTCTAACAGGAATTCCTTTTGAATCCAAATACTCCTTAGCCTCTTTTACAGAATGTTTCCCGTAGTGAAATATTGATGCAGCTAAAACTGCGCTTGCATTTCCTAATTTAATTCCATCTACTAAATGATCTAGATTTCCAACTCCGCCAGATGCAATTACTGGAATATTTACTTGTGATGATATTTTAGACATAAGTTCAATATCATAACCAACTTGAGTACCATCTCGATCCATAGAAGTAACTAGTAACTCTCCTGCCCCGCTATCTTCCATTTTTTTCGCAAATTCTATTGCATCAATTCCAGTATTGTTTCTTCCTCCATGAGTGAAAATTTCCCATTTATCTCCATTTTTTTTAGCATCGATTGCAACAACAATGCACTGTGACCCAAATTTTTTAGAACTTTCTATAACTACTTCTGGATTTTGAACTGCAGCAGTATTGATTGATACTTTGTCTGCACCACAGTTCAGTAGTTTATTAATATCATCAACACTTCTAACACCGCCCCCAACTGTGAGAGGAACAAAGCATTTCTTCGAGGTTCTCTCTACTACTTCGTAAATAGTATCTCTATTTTCATTTGATGCAGTAATATCTAAAAAGCAAATTTCATCTGCTCCACCGTCTGAATAAATTTTGGCTTGTTCGACAGGATCACCTGCATCCTGCAGATCAACAAAGTTAATTCCTTTTACAACACGTCCATTTTTAACGTCTAAACATGGTATAATTCTATTTTTAAGCATCTAATTCTTTCACTAATTCTTCTAATTTAATATCACCATCATAGATAGCTTTTCCAACTATAATGCCTTCAATGTTATTATTATTTAATTCTTTAGCTCTTTTAATGTCATCTATTGAAGAAACTCCACCAGATATAATTACTGGGCAATTAGAAGTATCTGCAACCTTTGCTGTCTCTTCAAAATTGGGACTTTGCTTCATTCCATCTCTATTAATATCTGTATAAATCAATCTACTTGCACCATAATCGTTAACTTCTTTCAAATAATCTAAAGTCAATTGATTGGAATTTTCCTTCCAACCTGAAATCGATAAATAACCATATTTAGCATCTAGTCCCAAAGCGATTTTATTTGGAAATTTATCACATGCTTCTTTTAAAAAGTTTTTATCTTTTATTGCTGCACTTCCTAAAATAACTTTTTCAACACCAGCATCAGTATATTTCTGAATACTTTCAAGGTTTCTGATACCTCCGCCAATTTCAATTTTAAGATCACATTTCGTGACTATTTCTTGAATAATATCTAAATTAACTGTTTCTCCTGTTAAAGCACCATCTAAATCAACTATATGTAAGTTTTTAAAACCATAATCTTTGTATTTACCTGCTTGTTCAACTGGAGACATTTTATATTCAGTTTTATTATTAAAGTCTCCTTTAACTAACCTCACACACTTTTTATCTTTAATATCAATTGCTGGAAATATCTTCATCCTAAAATTTATTTTCTCTTACTAAATTTTCTTTTAGAATTTTCATAAATTTATAAAATTATCAATTATTTTAAGTCCACTTTTATCACTCTTCTCAGGGTGAAATTGGGTTCCAAATATGTTTTCTTTTTCAGCAGCACAAACTACATCTGTTGAGTAATCAGTTGTTGCTGAAATTACAGATTTATCCTCAGGTACGAATTCATAACTATGAACAAAGTACATGTGAGAATTATTTTCTATACCTTTAAAAATCTTACTTTCTTTCTTAATATTAATTTCATTCCAACCAATATGTGGAAGCTTAAATTTACCACCTTGGTTATCAATTTTTGAAACTTTTCCTGAAATCCATCCTAAACCTTTAGTTTCAACTTCCTCATAGCCAATATCAGCGAACATTTGTAAACCAACACAAATTCCAAGAAGTGGTTTTTTATTATTTATTGCAAATTCACTTAATGTATCAACTAAACCATCAATCTTATTAAGCGCATCAACACAACTCTTAAACGAACCCTGACCTGGTAAAACAACTTTATCAGAAGATTTAATTTTATTTAAATCTGAAGTTACTTCGATATTTACTTTATCTTTAGCAACCTCCCTAAAGGAGTTAATTACCGAGCTTATATTGCCCGAATTATAATCAACAATTGTGACGTTCATTAAACTTATAATGAGCCTTTAGTTGATGGAATACTTTTCTTATTTCTAGGATCCATCTCTAATGCAGCTCTTAATGATCTTGCTAAAGCTTTATAACAAGACTCAATTATGTGGTGACTGTTATCACCATAAATATTTTCAACGTGCATTGTAATACCTGCAGATTGAGAGAATGCTTGGAACCATTCTTTAAATAGCTCTGTGTCCATTTCTCCAAGTTTTTCAACTTTCAATTTTACTTTCCAAATTAAATAAGGTCTGTTTGAAACATCTATTGCAACCCTTGTTAATGTTTCATCCATAGGAATAACTGTATGAGCATATCTTTTTATTCCTACAAATTTTTTAGCAGCTTTCTTTAAAGCCTCACCAATTGCTATACCTGTGTCCTCTGTTGTGTGGTGAAGATCAATATGAGTATCTCCTTTAGCTTTAACTTTTAAATCAATTAAAGAATGTTTTGATAATTGCTCTAGCATGTGGTCTAGGAAACCTATACCAGTGTCAATTTGGTATTTTCCCTTGCCATCAATATTTACTTCAACATTGATGCTGGTTTCTTTTGTTTTTCGAGATACTTTTCCTTTTCTAGCCATATATTTTTAATGGTATACATACATAATCCCACTATATCAATATCAGTCTGAACACTTGAAGTATCAAAAATAGTTACCATTTATTAAGTATGACAACAATTGTACTAGTTAGAAAAAATAACGAAGTAGTAGTTGCTGGTGATGGACAAGTCAGTATGGGAAATACTGTTGTTAAAAGCACAGCTTCAAAAGTCAGAAAGATTGAAAAAAGAGATGTGGTAGCTGGGTTTGCAGGATCGACTGCTGACGCATTAACGTTATTCGAAAGATTAGAAGGTAAATTGGAAAAACATGCAGGAAATTTATCTAGAGCTGCTGTTGAATTAGCTAAAGACTGGAGAACGGATAAATATTTAAGAAGACTTGAGGCTTTAATGGCTGTTGGAGACAAAAATAATAGTTATATTATTTCTGGAACTGGAGATGTGTTAGAGCCTGAAGGAGATGTTATTGGAATAGGATCGGGCGGAAATTATGCATTAGCAGCTGGAAAAGTTTTAATGGAAGGTGATATGCCTGCTGAGGAAGTTGCTAAAAAGGCAATTAAAGTTGCTGCTGATATATGTGTTTTCACAAACGATAATGTTAAAATTGAAAAAATATAATGGATAAATCAAACGTAACACAACTGCACCCTAAAGATAAAAATCAAAAAGAAGAGGCTTCTTTAGTAAGTTCTCTATCTCCAAGAGAAATAGTCTCTGAGTTAGATAGATTTGTTGTAGGCCAAAATAAAGCAAAAAGAGCTGTTGCGGTTGCACTAAGAAATAGATGGAGACGTCAAGCTCTTAAAGGTGAAATGAAAAATGAAGTTTTACCAAAAAATATTTTAATGATCGGACCAACAGGGGTGGGAAAAACAGAAATTTCTAGAAGATTATCAAAACTTGCTGAAGCTCCTTTTGTAAAAGTTGAAGCCACTAGATTTACAGAAGTTGGATATGTTGGAAGAGATGTTGAGCAAATCGTCAGAGATTTAATTGAAATAGCAATCTCAATGGAAAAAGTAAAAAAAAGGAAAGAAGTTTTTGCTCAGGCTCAAAAAGCAGCTGAGGAAAAAGTTTTAGATGCTTTAGTTGGGAAAAAAGCGAGTTTAGCTACAAGAGAAAGTTTTAGAAAAAGACTTAGAAATGGTGATTTAGATGATAATGAAATTGAAATAGCTGTTAGTGACAGTGGATCTGGTGGTGCATCTTTCGAAATACCTGGAATGCCTGGCGCAAATGTTGGAATGATTAACATTGGTGAGATGATTGGAAAATCAATGGGCAATAAGGAAAAAAAGAAAAAAATGACAGTTAAAGAATCCCACGAAATTTTAATTAATGATGAGTCGGATAAATTAATAGAACAAGATAAAATTATCAAAGCTGCCAAACTTTCAACAGAAAATAATGGAATAGTTTTTCTTGATGAAATAGATAAAATTTCAGCTAGAACTGACAGGGTTGGTGGTGATGTTTCAAGAGAGGGTGTTCAAAGAGATCTTTTACCGTTAATTGAAGGAACAACCGTGAATACCAAACATGGTCCAATAAAAACTGATCATATTTTGTTTATAGCATCAGGTGCATTCCAACTTGCTAAACCTTCTGATCTATTGCCAGAATTGCAGGGGAGACTACCAATTAGAGTAGAGTTAGAGGCATTAACTAGTGAGGATTTTAAAAGAATTTTAAGAGAGCCAGACTTCAGTCTAATTAAACAATATGTTGCTTTGTTAAAAACTGAAAATGTAGACTTGGAATTTTCTGACGATGGTATTGATGCAATTGCTAATATAGCTTCTGAAGTAAATACTACAGTAGAAAATATTGGTGCAAGACGATTGCACACAATCATAGAAAAAATATTAGATGATATTAGTTTCACTGCTACAGACCGTGCAGGTGAGAAAATTATTATTAATAAAGAATATATTAATAAAAATTTAGATAATTTGGTTAAAGATACTGATTTATCAAAATTTATATTATAAATTAAAGATAACCTAATTCTTTCATTTCTGAACTCAAGTTATCTTCGAGCGCTTTGGTAATTTCCTCTGGGAGATTTTTACCTGTATTTTTTTTTCCATACTTAAAAAAAGTAGCATAATTTCCATCTTTCGTTTTAATTGCCTCAGGGAAGTTGTTCTCTTTTTCTAATTTCTGCAAATATTCAAAAGAAGTTGTACTTAAAACATTGCTTAACTTTTTTTTATCTACTTCAAGTTTTGTATTAGTAATTTTGGAGATAAATTCCAAAATCAGTTTAAAGTTGTCCTCTGGTTTGGATATTAGATCTTCATATTTTATGAGCAGATATTTACCAATCTTGTTAAACTCTTTCCAAGAGTAATAATTTGAAGACCATGAACCGACGTGAGTCACTGATTGATTTTGATTGTCATTAAGACCTCCGATTGTACGTAATTCAATAAGTCTTTTAAGAGAGTCGCTTAATGTTATCTGACTGTGGTTAGCATAGGACAGAATAATTTTTCTTGGGTCTCTTACAATATAAATTGCACCTAAAGTATTTTTAAGGTCTGTAAATCTATAACCATTAATATCATTTAGAGCAGCATGTGTTTTTAAAAATCTTATTGAATTACCATCTCTTTTGTTAATTTCTTTTTGAACATTGATATAATTCTTCACAACTTCATTTTCATTTGTAATATCTATGCCTAAAGCTTTAAATACACCAAAATCTGGAAATTTTTTAATATTATTTAACAAATCAAAATTAAACATTCCGTCTTTTGAAAAAAAATAACTTGAAAGCATAGATCTAACCAATGTATTTCCACTCTTTGGATATGATGCCAACCAAATAATC
>CACCIO010000018.1 GCA_902546085.1 uncultured Pelagibacteraceae bacterium
TTGACTATATCTATTCCTTATTACAAGGATATGAAGAAGCTCCTAGCAACATATCTTTAGATGATGGAGTTTATTACAACAAATATATGTATGGTAATAAAATTAGAATGGCTGCTCCATTATC
Organism: uncultured Pelagibacteraceae bacterium; assembly: GCA_902546085.1. Taxonomy (GTDB): domain Bacteria; phylum Pseudomonadota; class Alphaproteobacteria; order Pelagibacterales; family Pelagibacteraceae; genus Pelagibacter. Next base: position 125 of record CACCIO010000018.1, read on the forward strand.
AGATGGGTTAGTTGAGTATGGTGATGGAACAAATGCAACAGTAGAACAGATGTCAAAAGATGTAACGACCTTCTTAATGTGGTCAGCAGAACCTCATTTAGAGTCTCGACATCAGATGGGCTTCAAAGCAATTGTTTATCTAATTATTTTAACTGTTTTAGTTTATTTTAGTATGAAAAGAATCTGGTCACGTGTTGAATCTGAAGTTTAATACATCTCCATCTTTCACAATATAGTCTTTACCTTCTAATCTCATTTTCCCATTCATCTTAGAATTTACCCATCCATCGTTAGCTACAAAATCCTCGTAAGATATAGTTTCAGCTCTAATAAAACCTTTTTCAAAATCTGTATGAATCTCTCCTGCAGCTTTAGGAGCGGTACAATTTTTTTGTATAGTCCACGCTCTTGTTTCTTCAGGTCCAGAAGTAAAATATGTATCAAGTTCTAATATTTTATAGCCCTTTTGAATTAACATACTTAAACCTGTATCTTTTAAACCAATCATATCCATGTAATTTTTTTTTTCATCTTCTGCTAATTCATTTATTTGGGTTTCTATGTCTGCCGAAACAATCAGGGTGTTATCTTTTCCAAATTTTTCGATGAAGTCTTTAGTATATTTATTTCCATCCTGTACGCTTTGCTCATCTACATTACAAACAAAGATCTTTGGTTTTATTGATAAAAGACCACTTTGATTAAGTTGTTTTCTACCAAATTGAGAATTTAATATTGATATATCTTTATTATTATTAATGCAGTCTAATGCAATCTCTAAAATTTTAATCTGGTCTTCGTCCACGTTTTTTTTATTATTTTTTTCAAGTCTTTTTTGAATAGACTCTAGGTCAGCTAGCATCATTTCAGTATCAATGATCTCAAGATCTCTTATAGGGTCAACGTCAGGATTAACATTTTGAATATCGTCTGAGTCAAAGCATCTAATCATATGAATAACTGCATCAACTTCTCTTATGTGGGACAGAAATTTATTGCCTAGTCCTTCGCCTTTAGATGCTCCTTTAACAAGACCAGCTATATCTACAAATGAAATAGTTGTGTTTATCGTTTTTTTGGATTTTGAAACTTCTGATAATTTTTTCAATCTTTCATCTGGAACAGGGACCACCCCAACATTGGGATCTATCGTACAAAATGGGAAATTTGCAGCTTGGGCTTTGCTTGAGTTTGTTAGAGCATTGAAGAGTGTAGATTTACCCACATTAGGCAAACCAACAATTCCACATTTAAAACTCATTATTTATTATTTACGGTACTGGAGAATAAATCTAATTTTTTGTCGATAAGTATTGAAATTGAATCTGTGATATTATTGGTAATTTTTTCCAATCCAAGCATTTCATCATCATCAAAATTTTGAAGAACAAAATCACTTACTTCCATTTTATCTTTTGGTTTACCAATTCCTATTCGGACTCTTGAATAATCTTTACCAATAAATTTATCTATTGATGCAATTCCGTTATGTCCTGCATCAGAGCCACCAAATTTTGCTTTTATCTTTCCAAATTCTACATCTAGATCGTCATGAAAAACGATAACATCCTCAGCATCTATTTTGAAATATTCAATTAATTCTCTAATACAAATTCCAGAATTATTCATAAATGTTAGAGGTTTAATAGCGTAAACTTTTTGCTCTCCTACATTACCAGTTGTAAGAAGTCCTTTGAATTTTGGTTTTTGTTTTGAAAGTCCAAATTTTTTATTTATTGCATCTATAATTTTGAAACCAATATTGTGTCTATTGTTTTCACTGTCTGGGGTTGGATTACCTAATCCTACAAGTAGAAGCATAAAATATTAATATTGGTGGATAAAATTCAATTTTAATTAACTTATTTTTTTTCTTCAGCAGGTTTTTTATCTTCACCTTCTTTTTTATCACCATCAGCCGCTGGCTTATCTCCACCCTCAGCTGCTGCCGCTTCTGTTCCTTCAGCGCCCTCTTCACCTTCTGTTCCTTCAGCTTCAGCAGGTTTTTCAGGTTCTTTCATAACAGTTGGTGCTGCTAGTGTTGCAATAACAAAGTCTCTTCCTTGAATAGTGGGGGCAACATCATCCTCAAGATTTATAGAAGAAATTTTAAAACTTTCTCCAATATCTACTCCATCAAGGTCTATCACAAGATTTTCAGGAATTTTTTCGCTTGGACACTTTAGTTCAACTTTTCTCCTTACTATATTTAGAACACCACCTTTTTTTAATCCAGGGGATTTCTCATGATTTAAAAATTTTACTGGAACTTCAATTCTTACTTTTACTCCTGAAACTATTCTTAGAAAGTCTACATGAATTGGTTCATCGGAAATAATGTCATATTTTATCTCTCTTGGAAGAACTTTTTGAGACTTACCTTCTACGTTTAAAGTTATGATACTTGATAAAAAATTTTCACTTTCAATAAGTGATTTAAGTATTTTTTTAGATATAGAAATTTTTTCGTTTTGTGCCTCACCACCATAAATTATTGCAGGCACATCTCCGTTACCCCTAAGTGAATTAAGCTCACCTTTTGTTTTTGTATTTCTGATGTTAGCATCTAATGAATTCATAAAAAAAGGGTTTTTAGCTTAAGTTCCTTAATAACTCAAGGTATTTATTTGAATAAATCTGATACTGAAGTTGAGTTAGATATTCTTTTAATCGCTTCACCCATAAGGCTAGAAATTGACAGAACCTCAATGTTTTTAGCACCTTTAACTCTGCTCATGTTATCAATTGTATCAGTTATTACTAAATTTTTAATTACGGAATTTTTAATTTTATTTACAGCTTCTCCACTAAGTACACCGTGAGTTATGTAAACATAAACGTCTTTGGCACCTCGATCTTTAAGAGCTTTAGCTGCATTTACTATTGTTCCACCAGAATCGATAATATCATCAACAAGAATACAAGTTTTTCCCTTCACATCTCCAATAATATTCATTACTTGAGATTGACCTGGCTTTGGTCTTCTTTTATCTACAATTGCTAATCCAACATTTAAGAGTTTACCTAGCGCTCTTGCTCGTTCAGTTCCACCAACATCTGGTGCAACACAAATTAGATTTTTACTTTTTATCTTTTTTCTCACATGTCTTGCAAATATTGGCGTTGCAAACAAGTTATCCACTGGAATATCAAAAAATCCTTGAATTTGTCCTGCATGCAAATCAACAGTGACAACTCTATCTGCTCCAGCTTTAGTAATTAGATTCGAGACAAGTTTTGCTGATATTGACGTTCTTGGTGCAACTTTTCTATCTTGTCTAGCATAACCAAAGTAAGGGATAACTGCAGTAATATTTTTTGCTGACGATCTCTTAAGCGCGTCAATACATAATAGGAGTTCCATTAGGTTATCATTTGCTGGAGATGAAACAGATTGAATTAAAAAAATACTATTCCCTCTAATATTTTCATTAATTTCCACATAGATTTCCCCATCAGAAAAATTTCTAATACTAGAATTGACTAATTTTGATTTTAGATATTTAGCAATATTCTTACTTAATGGTTTGTTGCTATTTCCGGATAATAATTTCATTAAAAAAGCCTAATTAAGCATAATTATTGAAATATTTCTACCATAATCATCATGATTTAGTCTTAACGCTCTTCTTGCACTAAAAAAATTATTTTCAACATCAAATGTATCAATATTTATAGATTCAATATTTTTTATTTTATTATTTAAAAGACATGATTTTACATATTTAGGTAAATCAAAATAAAGCTTTTTGTACTTAATTTTAAAAAATTTGTTATTTTTTTTATCCTTTTTAATAAATTTTCTTTTAAAATCTTTTTTGACTTCATAATTTTTAGCTGAGATGGCAGGTCCAATAGCTGCAGTAATATTTTTAGGATTAGACCCTTTTTTTATCATAAATTGGATTACCTTGCTAATTATATCCCCATATGCACCTTTCCAACCAGCATGAATTGCTGCTATTAACTTTGCTCTTTCATCGCAGATTAAAATCGGTACACAGTCAGCAGTTAATATACCAATTGGTATATTTTTTTGGTTTGTAATAATTGCATCTGCTTTTGGTTTTATTTTAAATGAATTTTTTTTATTAATATAAACAAACTTATTACTATGTATTTGATGAAGTAAAAAAATACTTTTAGTGTTGCTTTTTATTTTTTTTTTAACTATTTGTAAATTTTTTTTAACATCTGACGGATTGTCTTTAGAACCAGGACCACAGTTTAAACTTTTATAAATTTTTTTTGATTTACCACCAGTTTTATTAAAAAAACCATGTTTGATAATTCTAATTTTTGAGAGTTTTTTTGATTTTATCAATTTTGAAAACCTGTTCTAAAATTATTTTTTTTATTTTTAACAAGCATGACTTTAAATAATTCACCCATTTGCTTTTCATCTATTAAACGTCTTACCCTATAAAATAAGTCTGCTTTTTTAGAAAATGTTATATTTTTGCTAATTATTTCGGCTCGTTGAAGAATACCCATACTTGTTAAGAATCTTTTTTGATTTGTGAAATTTGAATTAATTTCTTTAAACTGATTTATAAATTTTTCAAAAGAATGAAAGTTTATATTGTGAGTAATATCAGAGTCTCCAATATTTTCTAAAATGTTAGAATATTTGTGATTATTTACTGCCTGAAGAGTTTCATGCATTTTGCTGTCTGCATAACCATAATCAATTACTAGCATCCCTCCATCATTTTTTCGAATTAAATCGCAAATTATTCTTAAATATTTAAACGTATCTGGTGAATATTCTATAACCTTTTGATTTTTTGATATTTCAAAATTAAGATGTTTTTCAATTTTTTCTATATCAATTTTTTTATCTTTAAACTCAGCTTTTTTTTGACCATTAAAATTCACAAATCTTTCAAACCAACTATCTTTTTTTTTAAAAAATTGTTTGATTGGTATCGCATCAAAGAATTCATTTGCCAAAAAAATTGTAGGGTTTGAATTTGTTTTTTTAATATCTTTTAACCATGAAATTTTTTTAGAATTTAATTTTTTTTTTTGTTCATTTATCAAATAATCACTCTTTTCATGGATTACAAAGCTACAGGCATTGTAACACTCAGGAAAATTTATAAGTGTCTCATCAATGACTTTCATCATTTCACCATTTCCAGCTCCTAGTTCAAGCAAATTAAATTTTTTTGGAGAGCCTATACTTTTCCAAAAAGTAATTGTCCAAATTGCGATTATTTCTGAAAATAACCTTGTGATATTAGGAGCAGTAATAAAGTCTCCACCTTTACCAAAAGGATTCTTCTTCATGTAATAACCTTTATCCTTATCATAAAGAGCTAAATTTATAAATTGATCTAATGGTAAATTATTTTTCTTAGCGAGTTTCATATTTTAAATAAAATAAGATTAACCCTGATAGTACTAATATTAAACTTACTACTTGCCCCATCGTGAGGTTCAAAAATATATAACCCAGCTGTTCATCTGGTACTCTATAAAATTCAACAAAAAACCTAAAGATTGAGTAAATTATTAAAAATAATCCTGAAATGACACCAGGTTTTTTCAAAAATTTATTTCTAAAATAAATTAATATTAAAAATAGAAATAAACCCTCTAACAGCGCTTCATATAATTGAGACGGATGTCTAGGAATATTATCTACTCGAAGAAATGTTACTGCCCAGGGTACATTAGTTATTGTTCCATATAATTCCGAATTTATAAAATTTGCTATTCGTCCAAAAAATATTCCAATTGGAGCAACCAAAGCTACAATATCCATATATAAAAATGAATTTTGATTATTTTTTTTTGCAAAAATTATACTAGCAAAAATAACTCCAATTAAGCCACCATGGAAAGACAATCCACCCTGCCAAATTTTAAATACATCCAACGGATTATTTATATAAAAACTTAAGTTATAAATAAAAGCATAACCAAGTCTGCCTCCTAAAATTATACCTATAATTAAATAGGTTAAATAATCATCAAATTTGTTTTTAACTTCTATGTCTTGGATAAATAACTTTTTTGCTATTATCCAGCCTATTATAATTCCAAATATATAAGCTAGAGAGTACCATCTGATTTCTAAAGAAAATATCTCTAAGGCTACTGGGTCAAAATTATTAATGAACATATTTAATAATAATTATAATGTATATCTTAATTATGAAAAATTCTAAATTTATAATTGATAAGTTTGCAAAATTAATAGAGCAGGGGTTAATATCTTCAAAAGATTTAACTACAGAACTATTTAACATCTTAAAATCTAAAAGAGATGAGTTTGTCTTTAAAATGAAACTTACTAGTAAAGATGAGTTCGAGGTACTATCTAAACGTGTTGAAAATCTTGAAAATAAGATAAATAAATTAGAAAAAGAAAAAAATAAAAAAGTTAAACGGGTAAAAAAATCTTAACTCTTAAACCATCCATTTTTGACTTTTCTAATACAATATTTCCTCCATGAGACTTAACAATGTCAGATGATATAGATAAACCTAGACCAACACTTGATTTAGAATCTGCTCGACCTTTATCTATTTTATAGAAAGGTTTAAAAACGTTTTCATATTCATTTTTGGATATTCCTGGACCATCATCATCAATAATAATAAACAAACTTGAATTTTTTTTATTTAGGCTAATTTCAACTTTATTTGCATACTTTAGAGCATTATCAACTAAATTATTTATACACCTGTTTATTAAATTTTTTCTACCATTAAAATAAATCCTTGGAATTAAATTTTGTGAAATATTTTCATTATTATATTTTTCAATAATCTTTGAAATTAATTCAGATAAATTAAACATTTCATCTTTTTCAACATAAGACGAACTGGTAAATTGTAAATATTCATTTAACATTTTTTCCATTTCGTTGATATCTTCAGTTAATTTTTTAACTGTTTCTTCATCTTTTATGAAAGCTAGTTGTAATTTCATTCTCGTTAATGGTGTTCTTAAATCATGGCTTATTCCAGATAACATTTCTGTTCTTTGATTAATATGTCTCTCAATTCTTTTTCTCATTTTATCAAATTCGTGCCCTGCCTGTCTTATTTCTGATGCACCCGTCGGTTTAAACTCTTCAACTTTTTCTCCTCTACCAAATCTTTCGGCTGCGCGAGCCAGGTTAGTGATTGGTCTTGTTTGATTTTTTAAAAATATTAGAGAAATAATTACCATTATAAATGCAGGTACAGTAATCCAAAGTGCAAATATTCTTGCAGAGGAACTTGTAACTCTATCTTTAGGTACTAAAAATTTAAAATAACCATCTTCATATTTAATTCTTAAATCAATCAATTCTTTATAACTCGTTGTATCAAACCAATATTTATTTAATCCAAATTTAGATTTAAGCTCTCTTCTTAAAGTTCTGTCTATAGGACTAAACCAACGCTCAGTATCTGTATTATTTAATTTTTCGTTATCGGTGAACTCAATATTTAAATCTAAAAATATAGAAAAAAGATCTAGCAATTCTTGTTTATCTGTTTGCTCAGCTCCATAAGCTTCAACAAATGTACTGATTTCATTTATCAAAGTTCGTGTCATGCCTTTATTTGTTTTAATCCAAAGACTATCAAAAAAAACAACTGTTATAACTAATTGTAAAACTAATACTGGAATCGCAACTATTAAAAGTGCTCTATAAAATAATCTTTTTGGTAATATTTTTTTTAAATAATCACTCAATCCAGAGAACATATCCAGCTCCTCTTATGGTTTGTAAAAATTTTGGATTTTTTGGATCTATTTCAATTTTCTTTCTTAAACGTGTAATAATTACATCTATTGATCTTTCTTTGTCTAAGTTTATTAATTTGCCGATATTTTCTCTTGAAAAAGTTTTACCAGGACTATTAATCATTTTTTCTAAAATTTTTTTTTCCGTTATATTAATTTTATATTCTTGATTTGTTTTGATGATTAAAAGTTTATTTAAATCAATTTTTACATTTTCAAATTCAATAACTCTTTTTTGATCAGTTTTAATAGTTTTATTTAATATATTATTTATTCTTAAAATTAATTCCTTTGGTTCAAACGGTTTTGGCAAATAATCATCAGCTCCAATCTCTAGACCTTCAACTCTTTCATTTGCTTCACCTTTAGCTGTCAGAAGTATAACTGGTGTTTCTAACTTTTTTTTGTGTTCTTTTAAAAATTCGAGACCACTTTTTCCTGGCATCATAATATCCAAGATTATTAAATCGAATTTTATTATTTTTATTTTTTCTAAAGCATTTTCTGCATTATCAGCAGTAGTGACCAAAAACTTATTCTCATTTAAATATTTTTTTACTAGTGATCTTATTCCTTCATCATCGTCAATAACCAGGATGTGTGCAATAAACTTATCCATTGATAATTTTACTAATTACGTTATCAAAATTTATAACTTCTTCAGAACTTGAATTTAGCAAAGCATTATAAATTCTTTTTTTTTGTATATTAAAAATTTCATTAAAAATTTTTTTGCCTTTATCATTTAGATAAACATGCTTTACTCTGGTGTCCTGATCGTCTTTTTTAAAAAGAATAATTTCAAGTTTAATTAAGTCTTTAAGAACTCGATTTAAGCTTTGTTTTGTTACTTTGAGCCTTTTTAATAATTCAGAAATTGAAATTCCTTCATACATTGACAGCAAATGAATTACTTTGTGATGTGCTAATCCAATTGAATATCTATCTAATATTTTTTTTGAATCAGAAAATGTTTCCCTATAGCTTACAAATAATTTTTCAATTAGATCTTTAAGCTGTTCATCCTTTAAATATAAAAGTTCTTTCATTATAGGTAAGTTATATTGACATATTAAAGATACAAAGATATTTTTCAGTTATAAATAAAAAAATTTTCATACATGATACCTTACGATAAGAGATCTGGAAAAATATGGTACAACAACGAATTAGTTGATTGGGAAAACGTTAAATTGCACGTATTAAGCCATGGTATGCACTATGCTAGTTGTGTATTTGAAGGCGAAAGAGTTTATGATGGTTCAATTTTTAAATTAGAAGAGCATACATCAAGATTTTTTTATTCTGCAAAAAGAATGGGTTTCGAAATTCCATATACTGAGGAAGAAATAAATATTGCATCAAACAAAATTGTTACAACACAAAAAGTAGAAAATGGTTATGTTAGACCCGTGGCCTGGAGAGGTAGTGAGATGATGGCTATTTCTGCACAACATACAAAAATTCATGTTGCAATAGCAACCTGGGAATGGGGGTCATATTTTGATCCTAAACTAAAGGTTGAGGGAATAAGATTAAATATTTCAAATTGGAGAAGACCCGCACCCAATACAATACCATGGGATACAAAGGCATCTGGTCTTTATATGATTTGCACTCTTTCAAAACATGAAGCAGAAAAACAAGGTTATACAGATTCTTTAATGTTAGATCACGAGGGAAATATTGCGGAGGCAACTGGAGCAAATATTTTTTTTAAAGATAAAAATGGAGAAATTCATACTCCAATTCCAGACTCATTTTTGGATGGTATCACAAGAAGAACAGTTATTGGAATAGCAAAATCTAAAAATATAAAAGTTCATGAAAGAAAAATTAGCCCCTCAGAATTACCAAATTTTGATGGATGCTTTTTGACGGGAACTGCAGCAGAAGTGACTCCAGTATCATGCATTGCAGAAAATCAATTTAAAGTATGTGATACTATTATTGATTTAAATGAAAGTTATCAAAAATTAGTAAGAAAAAAGAAAGCAGCCTAATCTTTACTATCTTCAGACATAGCGTGATCAATACCTTTTCGCATGTAATCATACGCAGTAAAAAGTGTTAAGGCAGCTGATAACCATAAAAAAATTATACCAATTGTTTGAGCATTGTAATCTTGGAAGTTGATAACTTTATTTCCTGTATCTCCAGACAATAATAGAGATATAGCTACCATTTGTAATACTGTTTTAAGCTTAGCAAGATTTGATACAGGGAGTTTAATTTTTCCTTTTGCTAAAAATTCTCTTAAACCAGAAATTAAAATTTCTCTTGTAAGTATTATAATAGCTGCGATTACTTCGTAATTTCTAATAGTTCCATCCATAACTAATAGTATTAATGCTGTTGCAACAATAATTTTGTCAGCAATAGGATCTAATAACTCTCCCAACTTAGACTCTACTCCAAACATTCTAGCCAACATTCCATCTAGAAAGTCAGTAAAAGATGCTACTATAAACAATATTAAAGCAGTTAAATCACCATAAAAACCTGGAAGATAAAAAGCTAACACAAAAAAAGGAACAATTATTATCCGTCCAATAGTCAATATGTTTGGAATTTTTTTAAGCATAACTATTCGTGAAAAAAGTTATATATTTTTTTTGCTACTTTTTCCTCAACACCCTCCACAGATTTTATCTCATCTAAACTAGCAGACTCAACAGATCTTGCAGATCCAAAATGGTTCAATAAAGCCCTTTTTCTTATTGCTCCGATACCATCTATTTGGTCTAACAAAGACTTGCTTATTCCTTTTTTCCTTTTCGCCCTATGAGCACTTATAGCAAATCTATGTGACTCATCCCTAATCCTTTGGAGGAAAAAAAGGGTAGGGTCATTTCTTGAAAATTTATATTCTTTACCATTATGAAAAAAGGTTTCATTTCCACTATTTCTAAACTTACCTTTTGCTATAGCAATAATGGGAATATCGTGAAGACCTAGTTCGTTAAGACTTTCTCTTGCAACTGAGTATTGACCTTTACCCCCATCAACTAGCACTAAATCAGGAAAAGTAAGATAATTATCCTTTTCCTGAACTGCTCTTTTGAACCTTCTATTTAATACTTCTTTCATCATTCCATAATCATCTTGTTCATTTTTCTTATGTTTAATATTAAATTTTCTATATCTTTTTTTAATAAATCCTTCATCACCGTATGCAATTAAAGCACCAACACTATTTGTGCCTTGAATATGGCTGTTATCATAAACTTCAATTAAATTTATATTTGTTTCTAAATTAAATTTTTGAGCCACTGCATCAAATAATTCTTTGTTATTCTGACTTTCATAAAGTTTTCTATTTAGACTGTCTTTTGCATTTTTAATTGCTTGATTAATAACCTTGAGTTTTGATCCCTTTTTTGCAACTGTAATATTTATCTGTTTACCTTCTTTTTGAGTCAGTGTTTTTTCAATTAGTGCTTTTTCCTTTATTTCTTCTGAAAGAATAACTGATGATGGAACACTTTTGTTTTCATAAAATTGAGAAACGAATGAATTTAGTATTTCATTGAATTTTTCATCAGGATCATGTTTTGGAAAAAAAGCTTGATTGCCCCAATTTTGTTTTGATCTATAAAAAAATACTTGAATACAAGTTTTTCCAGACTCTTTATATCCAGCAATCACATCAGCTTCTACTAAGTTTGCTTCATTAATTCTCTGAGAGGACTGAATTATATTTAAAGCTTTAATTCTATCTCTTAAAATAACAGCCTTTTCAAAATCAAGATCCTCACTTGCCTTTTCCATTTGGTTAGAAAGATTTTTTTGGATCTTCCTAGACTTGCCAGAAACAAATTCAATAGCATCTTTAACTGTTTGGTTATAATCCTCTTTTTTTACATAACCCACACAAGGTCCAGAACATCTTTTTATTTGATATAAAATACACGGTCTTTCCCTGTTCTTAAAAACAGTGTCATCACAAACTCTTAAGTGAAAAATCTTTTGTATCATTTTAATTGTCCAATTAGCTGAACCAGCAGAGGCAAAAGGTCCAAAGTAAAAACCTTCTTTTGTTTTCTTCCCTCTATGTCTTTTTATTTGAGGCCACGTGTCTTTATTACCAATAAATATAAATGGAAATGACTTATCATCTCGTAAAAGAATATTAAATTTTGGTTTATGCTTTTTAATTAAATTTGCTTCTAAAAGTAATGCTTCACTCTCATTAGATGTTGTTGTTATCTCTAATTTTCTTGTTTGAGACAACATTCGTTCAGTTCTTATTATATGATTTTTTTCTGCAATATAACTCTTTAATCTATTTGGTAAGTTTTTAGCTTTACCAACATAAAGAATTTCATTTTTCATATTAAGCATCCTATACACACCTGGAAGTTTTGGTACTAGGGGTAGCTCTTTTTTAATTACTTGTTTTCCTATTTCAGAGCTTATCATGGCTTCTCTTCTTGGTAATTTGAATACCAACAGATGAACACTGTTTTAAAATTTCTAATTTTTCAATTTTTAACATTATTTTTGCAATTCTTTTGTCCTTAAAGAGTTCATCAAAAACGGCCTCAGCCAAAGTCTCTAAAAAATTATAATGTTTCTTTTTTACTAGTTTAGTTATCAATTTTACAATTGTTCCATAATTTACAATAGATTTTATATCTTTATCGCTAGATGGTTTTTTATTTTCATAATCAATCTCTAGACTAAATTTTACTTTTTGAGATTTCTCTTTTTCCGTATCGTAATATCCAAGCTTTAAATCTAAAATTAATTCATTTATAAGAATTTTTTTCTCATAGTTAAACAAGATTTTATTTTTATCAATTTTAACAATTTTCAAATTATTTTTTTTCATTCTTTGCCCATAACATCTGGTGTTTGCCAGTTAAGATTTTGCCCACTATCAATAGCTAAAACTTGACCAGTAATAGATATATTTTTAATAAAAAAGTCAACAGCATTACAGATTTGTTCTACATCAACTTGTCTTTTTAAAGGTGTTGCTAAATATTGCTTTTTGAAATGTTTTTCAGATTGTCTTTGATTTTTTATAGTGGGTCCAGGTGCAATAGCGTTTACTCTTACACTTGGAGCTAAGCTCATAGCACTAGTTTTAGTTAAAGTATACAAGCCTGTTTTGCTTATTGTATAAGAAAAAAAATATGGAGTTAATTTAAAAACTCTTTGATCAATAATATTAATAATATTGTTGTTTTCTTTTCTAACATTTTTTGCAAATTCTTTAGATAATAATGCTGGTGCTCTTAAATTAGTTCTTAGATGTTGTCCCCAACTATCTGTTGTAAAATTTTCTAATTTATCATTTTCAAATAAGGAAGCATTATTTATCAAACAATCAAAATATTTAAGTTTAGATTTTGCAAATTTTAAGATTTTATTTACATCGTTTTCTTTACTTAAGTCACCTTTGACTAAGTAAACTTTTGTACCTTTATAAGATAATTCTTTTTTTAACTTTTCAGCTTTTAATTTTGACTTATTATAATGGATCAAGATTTCTTTGTTTGAACCAGATAATTTTCTTGCAATTGCTGCCCCAATTCGAGTAGCTCCACCAGTAATTATTATTTTCCGTGCTTCCATTTTTTATCGCGTTTTTTTGTTACTTTAGTACCTGGCATACCCATGGTGGATCTTCCTTTTGGATAAAGCTTATTTTTTACATCATACTGCCTTATTTTTGGATTTAATGTAATTTCTAATTCTGTGCTTTCCAATTTTCTTATTTCATCTCTTATTTTAGCCGCCTCTTCAAATTCTAAATTAGATGCTGCTTCTTTCATCTTTTTATCTAAGCCTTTAAGATGTTTTTTAAGATTTCCACCAATATTTGATCCCTCGCTTATTTTGACGTAGTCTTTCTCGTAAACACTTTCTAGAATATCGCTAATATCTTTTTTTACCGACTTAGCATCTATTTTGTGTTTTTTATTATAAGCTAATTGAATTTTTCTTCTTCTATCAGTTTCTGCAACTGCTTTTTTTATACTTTTTGTCTCTTTGTCGGCGTATAAAATAACTTTGCCATCAACGTTTCGTGCTGCTCTTCCTATTGTTTGAATTAAGGATGTTTCTGATCTAAGAAATCCCTCTTTATCAGCATCTAAGATTCCAACTAACGCACATTCAGGAATATCTAATCCTTCTCTTAATAAGTTAATTCCAACCAAAACATCAAATACACCCATTCTTAAATCTCTCATAATTTCAATTCTTTCTAATGTATCAATATCTGAGTGCAGGTATCTTACCTTTATACCGTTCTCATGAAGATATTCAGTTAAATCTTCAGCCATTTTTTTAGTTAGTGTTGTTACTAATACCCTGTGATTATTTTCAATTACTCTCTTACACTCGTGCATTAAATCATCCACTTGATTTTTTGCAGGTCTTATTTCTACAGGAGGATCGATTAATCCTGTTGGTCTTATTACCTGATCTATAAAATTACCTTTTGTTTGTTCTAGTTCCCATGGCCCAGGAGTTGCTGAAACAAATACTGTTTGGGTTCTCATTAAATCCCATTCTTCAAATTTTAAAGGTCTATTATCCATACACGAAGGAAGTCTAAATCCATATTCTGCTAAAGTACTTTTTCTTGATCTATCTCCTTTATACATTCCATTCAGTTGAGGCACTGTAACGTGACACTCATCTACAAATATCAAAGTATTATCAGGAAAATATTCAAAAAGAGTAGGAGGGGGTTCTCCAGGTTTTCTTCCTGACAAAAATCTTGAATAGTTTTCGATACCAGCACAAGACCCAGTTGCTTCAATCATTTCAAGATCAAATTTAGTTCTCTCTTCTAATCTTTGTGCTTCCAGTAATTTATTTTCAGAACGGTGTTTTTTTAAAGTTACTTCTAATTCTTTTTTTATGTTAATTACTGCTTGCTCTATTGTAGGTTTTGGGGTGATGTAGTGACTGTTAGCATAAACTTTAACTAAACTTAATTCTCTTACTTTATCACCAGTTAGGGGGTCAAACTCTTCTATCTGTTCGAGCTTATCACCAAACAAACACAATCTCCAAGCTCTATCTTCTAAGTGAGATGGAAAAATTTCTAAATATTCTCCCCTTGCTCTAAATGTTCCTCTATAAAAATTTTGATCATTACGTTTGTATTGAAGAGCAACCAAAGACTTAATTATTTCTTCTCTGTTATAATCATAATTTTTTTGGAGTGTTAAAGTCATTTTGCTATATGCTTCAACAGATCCAAGACCATAAATACAAGAAACACTTGCAACAATTAATACATCATCTCTTTCCAACAGAGATCTTGTTGCTGAGTGCCTCATCCGATCAATCTGCTCGTTAATAGAGGCCTCTTTCTCAATATACGTATCCGATCTTGGTACATAAGCCTCAGGAGTGTAATAGTCATAGTATGAAACGAAATATTCAACAGCATTGTCAGGAAAAAAGGTTTTCATTTCCCCATAAAGTTGAGCGGCAAGAGTTTTATTTGGAGCCAATATCAAGGCAGGTCTATTGGTAGCTTCAATAACTTTAGCCATAGTAAAAGTTTTTCCTGATCCCGTAACACCAAGTAAAACTTGGTTAAATTGTTCCTTGTTTGCGCCACTAACTAATTTTTTTATTGCTTCAGGCTGATCGCCTGCAGGTTTAAAATCAGACTTAATTTTGAATTTTTTTCCACCCTCAAGTTTCCCACCTATTTTTGGATTTTTACTCTGGATATCTGTAATTAAATCTTGATAAGTATTTTCCATATATTAAACAACGTAGTAGAATTTATTTATATTTCAATGAGCATAATATCAGACAGTTTAAAAAAGATTAAACCATCACCTACTATTGCTGTAACTCAAAAAGCAAGAGAATTAAAAGCCGCTGGAAAAGATATTATTGGTCTTGGTGCAGGGGAACCAGATTTTGATACTCCAGATAATATTAAAGACGCTGCAATCAAAGCCATCAATGAAGGTGACACCAAATACACAGCAGTTGATGGAACACCAGCATTAAAAAAAGCAATTGTAGAAAAATTTAAAAAAGAAAATAATTTAGATTATACTACTGATCAAATTACAGTTGGTGCAGGAGGAAAGCACGTTATTTATAATGCTATGATGGCAACGCTTAACAGTGGGGACGAGGTAATAATTCCAGCCCCTTATTGGGTGTCTTATCCTGATATAGTTTTATTAGCTGGTGGAAAACCAGTTATAATGGAATGTGGTGAAAAACAAGGCTTTAAAATAAATCCTTCAGATTTAGAAAAATTTATAACACCAAAAACGAAATGGGTTATTTTAAATTCACCATCTAATCCAACTGGAGCTTGTTATTCTGAAAAAGATATAAAAGCAATTGCTGCTGTTTTAGAAAAACATAATCATGTTTACATTTTAAGTGATGATATTTATGAACACGTAACTTATGAAGGTTTTAAATTTTTTACTATTGCTCAAATAGAAAGTTTAAAAGACAGAGTTCTTACAATGAATGGCGTAAGTAAAGCTTATTCAATGACAGGTTGGAGGATAGGGTATGCAGCTGGTCCAAAAGATATTGTTAAAGCTAT
>CACCIO010000019.1 GCA_902546085.1 uncultured Pelagibacteraceae bacterium
CATTGAAAAGTTTTGTATAAACTTCATTAAATTTTCTATTAACTTTTTCAAAAGCTTCAATCAATCTTTCCCTTCCTTTTTGATTAAGTTCATTTATGCTATCTTTCAGTTTCACGATAGCAGTGACAAGATCGGCACGATCCTGTTCCATTTTTTTAATCTCTTCTTCATATTTACTTGTTTCTTCATCTGCTTTCAAATTTACAGATCCTAATTTTTCTCTTTCTTGTTTTTTCTTGTCCAGAGCATCTTCTTGATCAACTGGATTCGGAAGTTCTTCTACTCCGTTTAAATTTGAATTTTCTAAAATATTATCTTCATTCAAATTTAGCTCAGAACTAATTCTATCAAGCAGATCGTTTTTTCTTTTTTGCAGACCTTCAATTGTAGCTCCTGAGCTTGCTTTTCTTTCTCTGATTTGAATTGATTGCTCTTGTATTTCATTCAATTGCGTTCTTAACATTTCAATTTTTTGGTCTGTTTCGTCTATAATTGCTTCATTATCAATTTTTTCTTTATCTGAAATTCTTAAATTTTCTGAAATTTGACCTTTTCTTTCAGCTTGTTCTCTGGGTTGGTTCTCTAAATCACTTAATTGTTTTGATAATTTTTCTTTTCTTTGTGTTAGTTCGTTGACCATTTTTTCTGAGTTAGTTAACAAATTTTTCCAACTCTCAATTTCAGTTTCAATGGTTTTAATTCTTTCATTTCTTTTTATAGACTCATTTTTAATTGATTGATTTTTACTATATGCATCAGCATACTTTTCTTGGAGTAATTTTATATTTTCTGATTTTTCACTAACCCCTAATAGCTCACTTCTAGATCTCTCATTTTTTAAATCATTTAAAAAACTATCTAGTTCCATATTGCATCTATCAAGAAGTGTTACCGCTTGATTTATTTCATTACTATCTATTAATTCTTTTACCCTTGAAATAGTATTTTTTACGTTTCTTATAGGGCCAATACTTATATTTACAGTTTCTTCTGCTAAACTGTTTACAACTTCATCAACAGCTTTTTGTTCTTCTTTAAGTCTATTTTTTGCATTTTCTAATTCTTCATTAGACAATTTTTCTGTTTCAAAATACTTTGAGTCTGTCTCAATTAATTCAGTTTTCTCCTCTTTCAATCTTTTTTCATTTGAGTTAGCATCTATAATAATTCCTTTTTCTCTCGTGATATCATCATCAAGTGTTTGAATTGATTTTTTGATGCTTTCAATTTCATCTTGAATTCTTGTGTTTTCCTCATCTAAACTTTGAAGCTCTAAATTAAGTCTTTGTATCCTTGATAAGTTTTCTATATTTTTTTCTCTCAATGGATTTACTTTATCTGTGAAAGTTTTAATTGAATTTTCTAATTCAGATATTTTGTTATTAAATCCTTCCACTTCTCCTTCTGCCTCAGTATTAATTTCATTTTCTATTCTAATTTCTTTGTCTATTTCTATTAATTTTAAATAATATAAACCTGCTTCAATTTTTTTAATTTGATCTGAAATTAGCTTGTATTTTGTTGCTTCTTCAGCTTGTTTTTGAAGATTTGCCAATTGTTTTTCTTGCTGTCTTCTTAACTCATCTGCTCTTTTTAAATTATTCTCAGCCGCACCCAATCTTAATTCAGCCTCATGTCTTCTAACATGTAAACCAGATATTCCCGCAGCTTCTTCCAAAATAGCCCGTCTATCTGTAGGTTTCGCAGTTACTAATGCACCAATTCTTCCTTGACTAATCATAGATGGAGAGTGCGCACCAGTCGAAAGATCTGCAAAAAACATTTGGGCATCTCTTGCTCTTACCTCTTTATCATTAATATAGAATTTAGATCCTTTATCTTTTTCTATTTTTCTTCTAATTTGTATTTGTTCCATTTCACGGTATTGGATAGGGCCTTCTTTATCTTTGTTTTTAACTTCGATTGATACTTCTGCAATATTTTTTGATGCTTTATTAGATGTCCCTGAAAATATAACATCCTCCATACCAGACCCACGCATACTTTTTGCAGAGGTCTCTCCCATTACCCATCTCAAAGATTCTACAATATTAGATTTACCACAGCCGTTAGGACCCACTATACCAGTAAGGCCATCCTCAATTAAGAAGTTGGTTTTTTCAGCAAATGATTTAAATCCGTTTAATTGGATTTTTTTAAACTCCATGCACTAACTTATATCAGTTTTTCTAGCGCTTTTTTTAAATTTTTATAATTTAAGGGTTTTTCAAATTTTTCGTTGTTAATAATTATCGTAGGAGTTGCGTTAACTTTGAAGTTCTTTGCTCCATCGATTCGATCGTTTAAAACAAAATCTTCAATTTCTTTATTATTTACACATGAATCAAAATCAATTGTAAATCCTTCATTTTTTAAAAATTTTTTTAAATTTTTATTTGCTTCCTCTACTGAACTTCCTTTAACCCATTTTTGTTGATTAGCGTATAAACTTTCAAGGATATCTGTATTTCCGTCATTCTTACATTGAGAAATTTTTGATGCATTAAAAGCGGCTATGTCTAATGGAAAATGTCTAAATTCAATTTTAACAATCCCTTTATCAAGAAATTCTTCTTTTAATTGAGGGTAAACATTTTTATGAAAATTAGCACAGTGACTGCATGTTAAAGACTCAAATGCTATAATAGTTATTTTTGCATCTTTGTTACCAACAGTTATCCTTTTAATTTCCTCTGCTTGTACATTTAAAACTGTAGTAAAAAATATCAATATTAAGAATATAATTTTTTTCATTTCTCTGTAAAAACTCTGGTTAATTCTGTTAATGATTTTTTAATCTTTTCGTTTTTAACATCTTTAATTTTATCTTGATATTTACTAATTGCCACATTTTTAACTTTTGTCTCACTCGAACCCATCATTACATGTTTATCATCAAAACTTATAAATTTAAGCCTTTCAACAACAGAATAGCCAAAAAAATTATTCATTTTATTTAAAATATCTTTTTTCGAATATTCCACGTCAACCTCGTGTCCTCGCTTGACCATAACCACTAAGGTGCTAACACTAAATTTATTTGAATTTTTAAATGTTTTTGGATAGCAAATTTTAAATAATTCGCTTCCAACTAAATATTTCCAATTGCTCAACGTTTCTGAATATACATGACCTTTTTTATTTATTATTTTTTTAACATTTTTTGGCAAAGTGTCTTTGAAAGATCTTAATCCTTGAATGCTAGCGTTTCTCTGCTTAGTATTATTTTTAGATTGCATATGAAAGATCCAATAATAACAAATAATATTCTTAATTGGTATGATTTAAATAAAAGATCTTTACCTTGGAGAAAGAATGTTTCTCAAACAAAAAAGCAATACTACACTTTAGTAAGTGAATTTATGTTGCAGCAAACTCAGGTTGCAACGGTTATACCTTATTTTAACAGATTTATTAAAAATATTCCTACAATTGAAAAATTATCTAAATATGATGATAGAAAATTAATTAAACTTTGGGAGGGTCTTGGATACTATTCAAGAGTAAGGAATTTAAAAAAAACAGCTCAAATAGTTGTCAAAAATTTTAACAAAAAAATACCCAGAAATTTTGAAGATTTAAAGTCTCTTCCAGGAATTGGAGATTATACAGCAAGTGCAATTTCTGCAATTGCATTCAATGAACCAATAATTCCTCTAGATGGTAATATTGAAAGAGTGCTAAAGAGATACTTGTTTTTAAAAAAACAAGATCAAATAAAAAAAGAAAATTTACATAAGAAGAGAGAAATTTTTGGAACATCTATCAAAAGGTCTAGTGATTATGCTCAAGCTTTAATGGAATTAGGAGCGCTAATTTGTAAACCTGTTAGTCCTAATTGTATGAATTGCCCATTAGTAAAAAAATGCAAATCGTTTAAAAATAAAAATTTTGATTTAGTAAAATTTAAAAAAAAAGATAAGGAAACTTTTTACAAGCTAAATGTTTATAAAAAAAATAATCATTATTTATTAATCAAAAATAACAAATTTAATTTTTTGAAAAATTTTAATATCTTCCCGATGGAGGAAGTAAATAATCCTAAAAATTTTGAAAAAGATTTGAATTTAAAAATGTCTAATATGAGTATGAATATTAAAATTGAATTTAAAAATAAATATAATTTAAATAAAAATAATTATTGGATTGATCCAACAAAGCTTCAAAATTATACACTGCCAACTTTTACAAAAAAGATAGTAAAATTTTTAGAAAGTCATAAATGAAAAAAATAGCAATAATTGGTGCTGGAATTTCTGGTTTGTATATTGCCAATTTATTCAAAAATCATAATGATTATCAAGTTACGATTTATGAAAAAAGGAATTCAATAGAAATGGAAGAAGGATATGGAATTCAGTTGTCAGTAAATAGCGTAAAACTTTTAAATAAAATAGGATTTGCTTCTCTCACTGAAGAGGAAAAATTTAATCCAAAAAAAATCGATTTTTATGAAATTAAAAATTCAAAAAAAATTTGTGACTTAGATATTTCAAAATTTAATTCTGAAGATTATAAATACACAACATTAAAAAGATCAAAATTACTTCAATTTTTAAAAGAACAAATAAACGAGGATATAATTAAATATAATCACAGTATTGAACAGATTGATTATGATAAAGATTCAATAAAATTAAAATTTGATAAAAATAAAATTAGTTGCGATTACTTAATTATTTCAGACGGTGTGTTTTCTAAGGGGAAGTTATTAATTTCAAACAATAAATCAAAACCAATTTACAATGATACAATTGCTATTAGGGCCAGTATATCGAGAGAAAATCTACAAAATATAAATGAAGAAAATATTTCTTTGTTTTTAGGACCAAATTTTCATTATGTTGTTTATCCAATTAATAATCATAAAAATTTAAATTTTATTGGCATATTAAAACATAAATTAAATTCAAATGAGCAAGAGAACTATAATCTTTTTACCGAGGATTCTTTTATAAAAAATATTAAATTTAAATTATCTCAAAAAGTTTCTCAAAGTTTTTTGGAAAGTCTTCAAAATATTAAATTATTTCCAATATTTGTAAGTAAAAATTCATATAATCCCCCAAAAAATATATTCCTTGTAGGAGATGCATTTTATGCTTTTTCACCTTCTTTTGCACAGGGAGCTTCACAATCAATTGAGGGGGGTAATGAATTATATGAATGTTTAATAAATAATAAAAAATTTTATGATATCAGATTAAAGAGAGTAAAAATGATCAACAGTAGATCTAATTTCAATCAATTTGCCTTCCATTTATCAAATCCAATTATGATCATATTTAGAAATATTT
Organism: uncultured Pelagibacteraceae bacterium; assembly: GCA_902546085.1. Lineage (GTDB taxonomy): Bacteria > Pseudomonadota > Alphaproteobacteria > Pelagibacterales > Pelagibacteraceae > Pelagibacter. Next base: position 5,298 of record CACCIO010000019.1, read on the forward strand.
TTTTAAAACTTTTAACTAAAAATAAAAAATTTTTAGAAAGTTATTTGGGTAAAATTTATAAAAGTTAATTTTTTGAAATTAATCTTTGTCTTAGATAATCAATAGGATAAGTTCGTCCATCTATATCACAGTGCCAAAAAGTCCATCCGTTGCAACTTTCAGCTCCTAAAATAGTAGCCGCAACTTTGTGTATAGATCCCTCTGCTTGATTATGTTTTATACTTCCATCAGCCATAATTCTGGCTGTAATTTTTTTCTTATTATCAAAAATATTAGTTCCAGGTTTAATAATTCCAAGTTCAACTAATGAACCAAAAGGAATTCTTGGTTTTGATCTATTATTTTTTAGCGTATCTAATAAATCATCATCAATAGGCTTTGTAGCTTTTATGCGTTGCTCAGCAGCTTTAAAATAATTTTTTTCTTTTTCTATTCCAAAATAATTTCTTCCTAGTTTTTTTGCCACTGTAGCTGTTGTTCCTGATCCTAAAAAAGGATCAAGTATGAGATCATTTTTATTAGATGTAGCTAGTAAAATTCTATGTAATAGTGCTTCTGGTTTTTGTGTGGAGTGAATTTTTTTTCCATCCTTTTTAAGTCTTTCAGAACCATTGCATATTGGAAGATCCCAATTAGATCTCATTTGCAAATCATCATTTAAACATTTTAAAGATTGATAATTGAATGTGTATTTTGATTTTTCACTTTTAGAAGCCCATATTAAAGTTTCATGAGCGTTAGTAAAACGTGTACCTCTAAAGTTTGGCATTGGATTATTTTTATTCCAAATGACATCGTTTAAAATCCAGAAACCTAAATTTTGGATTGCTGTGCCAACTCTAAAAATATTATGGTAGCTTCCTATAATCCAAATAGCTCCATCTTTTTTTAAAATTCTTTTGCATTCACTAAGCCATTCATAAGTAAAATCATCATATTTTTTAAAATTTTCAAACTGATCCCACTTATCATTTACCGCACTAACCTTTGATCTGTCTGGTCTAGTTAATTCACTTTTTAATTGTAAGTTGTAAGGAGGATCTGCAAAAATTAAATCAAAAGTTTCACGTGGAATTTTTTTTAATTCTTCGAGACTATCTCCATTAATTATTTTATTTTTGAAATCAGTTTTCATTTGTAAAAATTAATTAGACTCCAATTGGATTCTACGGTCAACCTGAGATTGAAAAATTTGGATTCGATTAGTGTTTCTTAATTAGAAGGCAACTAGATGTAGTATTAATTTATTTAGATATGGGTGAAAAAGTTTTTCTATGATGTTTGGTAATACCTAATTTTTTCAACGCCTTTAGGTGCTGTTTTGTTCCGTACCCAAAGTTTTTATCCCAATCGTAACCTATATTTTTTTTTGATAATGTGGTTATAAATTTATCTCTTGATACTTTTGCAATTATAGAGGCTGCCGAAATAGAAGGGACTTTTTTATCTCCTTTTATAACTGATTTTAAATTATAATTTTTTAATTCTGGAGTTTTGTTTCCATCTATCAGAACGTGTGTTGGTTTTTTCTTAAGTTTTTTGATAGCTCTTTTCATAGCTAGCAAACTAGCTTGTAATATATTCAATTTTTCTATTTCTTTTACAGAAGCTTTGCCTATAGACCAAGTAGAATTTTTTTTTATATATGTACATAGATACTCTCTCTCTTTTTTACTTAATGATTTTGAATCTTTTAATAACTTTGGATTAATTGATTTTTTTAAAATTACTGCTGAAGCATAAACAGGCCCAATTAAACTTCCTCTACCAACCTCATCAACCCCAGCAATTATCTTCATCAAATTTTTAACTTCAGATCTTTGATTTTGTCTCTAATTTTTTTTAAATCTTCCCATGAGTGTTTTTTATTTTCTGGAAAACGGATTAAATAAGAGGGATTAAAAGTTATCATTAAAGGGAGTGTCTTATTTTTTAAAATCACTTCCTTCCATTGTCCTCTTTCAGTAGTTATTTTTTCACTTATTCCTGTTACTGCCTCCATTGCCGAACTACCCATCAAAACAATAATCTTTGGGTTTATAATCGATATATGCTCCTTCAAAAATACTGAGTATCTTTTAATTTCAGTTGAGGTTGGTTTTCTGTCATCAGGTGGTCTAAAATTGATTGCATAACTAGTGTAAATATTTTGTCTCTTAATATTGATGGCTATAAGCATTTTGTTAAGAAGTTCGCCAACTTCACCTTTAAATGGGACACCCAATTTTTCTTCTTCGGCCCCAGGAGATTCTCCAATTAACATTAAAGGGCTATTTATATTTCCCTCACCTAAAATGATTTTGTTTGAATTTTCTTTCAATTTACAATTTTCAATTGAATTTATTTGATTTTTTAAATTTTTTAGTAATTCTTCTTTATTAATTTGCAGGGTGCCATTGTTCGTTTCTAAAATATTAAATCTATTTATTGGCTTATCAGCGAATATAAATTTTGGCTCAATAGTATTAATTAGTTCTTTGTTTAATTTGGTATTTTGATTTATCACTTTTTTAGTCATAGTATGGTCACATGTTCCTAAAATTTCTAAAATTAGTACTATTAATATTCATATCTTATCAGACACCTTTGTATTCTAAAAGTGCTACTTTTAATGATTTCAACTCAAGAGATTTATCAAATTATTTTTCTGGAATTGTTGCATTTGAAAATCAGGATAATTCTGAAGCTTTAAAATTTTTTAAATTAACCAAAGTATTAATTAACAAACATGACAGTTATTTAAAAAGATATGTTAATTCTTTAATTTTAGATAACAAAGTACCTCAAGCAATTAATGTATTAAATAACAACGCAAACAAATCTAATTCAGATTTTTATGATGCTTATATAATTTTAATAATTGATAGTTTAAAAAAAAATAACTTTAAAAAGGCTGACGAATATTTAACACAAAGTTTAAAATTTCAAGATGAAGATAGGATAAACCTAGTTATATTTGAAACTCTTAAACAGTACATTTATACATTTAAAAATAAAAAAATATTAGATAACAAAAAAAATTTTGGGAACCTGTCTCTTATAGCTGAGACATTCCAAAGATGTTATATTGATGATAAAAGAACCTCATCATTTTTTCTTAATTTAATAAATAATCAACAAGGTGATTATTCAAGATACATTTTCTTTTATCTTAATCATTTAATTGACAACAACAAATTAAATGAAGCAAGATTAATTGTTGAGCAAATTGATTATATAAATTCAACACTCTTACTTTCACAAAGTAAAAGTTGGGTAGACAAAGAAAAATTTAATGATTTTGGAAAAATTTTTTCATGCAAAGATCATAATGATCTTGTAAGTGAGTTTTTATTTTTAATTTCTAATCTTTATTCTTCTCAGGATAATTTTGAAAAATCAAATTTTTATTTAAATTTGTCAAACTATTTAAATCCTAAGTTTGAATTTAATTTGTCATTGGTTGCAGAAAATTTTTATCTTAATGATGAATTTGACAAAGTAAAAAGAATCTTAAAAAACTTTAAAATTGAAGATGAATTTTATTATTGGTTTAGATTAAAAAAAGAGGCTCAAATAATAATTCAAGAGCAGAATTATGAAAATGGAATTAAATACATAGTCTCAAAATTTAATAAAATTGAAAATCCAAATATAAAAATGATTTTTGATTTAGCCAATTTTTATAAAAATTCTAAAAATTATGAAAAGGCAATAGATCGTTATACGGAAATTATTTTAACACTGGATGACAATTCACTTATCAAATCAGATGTATTGTATCGTAGAGGTGGCAGTTATGAAAGAATGGGCAATTACGAAAAGTCAGATGAAGATTTACTGCATGCGCTTAAAATTGATCCTAGTGATGCATATATTTTAAATTACCTTGCTTACTCTTGGTTAGAGCGTGATTATAAAATTAATGAAGCAATGGATATGTTGAAAACAGCTTATGATTTAAAAAGTAATGATCCATATATTATTGATTCAATTGGATGGGCATATTTTTTAATAGATGATTATGTAGAGGCAGAAAAATATTTAAAAAGAGCAGTGGAATTAATGCCAGATGACCCAATCGTGAATGATCATTATGGAGATATTTTATGGAAATTAAATCGAAAAATTCAAGCAAGATATTTTTGGAACAATGTATTAACTTTTGATGACACCGAAGACGATATGAGAGAAAAAATCAATGTAAAAGTAATTGAGGGCCTTAACAATTCCTAAATGAAAATTAATAAAATTAAATCTAATGCAAAGCTAAATTTGGCACTAAATATTACTGGAAAAAAAAAGTTTTTACATAAAATTGAAAGTATAATTGGTTTCATAGATCTACATGATGTTATTTCAATCAGTCAACATAATGGAAAAAAACACCATATTTCTTTTTATGGAAAGTTTTCTAAAAATATTGGAAAAAAAAATACTGTTCAAAAATTATTTCAAATATTAGATAAAGAAAACTTATTAAAAAATAAAAAATTCAAAGTCAAAATTAAAAAATTAATCCCTCAAGAAGCTGGTTTGGGTGGGGGATCGATGAATGCAGCTTGTGTGTTTAATTATCTGGTTAAAAAAAAAATTATTAATCCTAATCATCAAAAAACTCAAAGTATCTGTGACTTGGTTGGTTCTGATGTTATTTTAGGTACGATTTCATCCAGCTGTGTGTTGTCATCAGGTGGTAAAATAAAAAAGATTTATAATACTCCAAAATATTACTCTACTTTAGTAAAGCCTGATTTTGGGTGTTCAACTAAAAAAATATACTCAGCTGTTCGAAAGTATACAAAACCAAAATATAACAAACCTAAAAAAAATATGTTTGGAGTAAAATATTTGATTGATCAACAAAATGCCCTTGAAACAATAGCACTCAAAAAATATCCAAAACTTAAAAAAATAAAGTTATTCTTAGAAAGTATATATAATCCATTATTTGTAAGAATGACTGGTTCAGGATCAACAATTGTTGCCTATTATAATTCATTAAAGAGTTGTAAATTGGCAAAAGCTAAATTTAAAAGAAAATATAAAAATTATTGGTGTGTTACAGCAAAAACTATATGAATTTTATATTTTTATGTTATAGGAAGCTAGTATTGGGGCGTAGCCAAGCGGTAAGGCACGGGTTTTTGGTACCTGCATCCTAGGTTCGAATCCTAGCGCCCCAGCCATTTATGAAAAATTTTTTAGATAAATTTTTTTCCCGATCAAAAAATCTTGATTATATCAGTCAAAATTTAAAACAAATTACTTTAACAACACCAGCAAATAAAATTTTTGAAGCAATTAATAATTTTTCAGAGAAAAGTGAAATCAGATATGTGGGTGGGTGTGTAAGAAAAGTGATAAAAAAAGAAAATGTTGATGATATTGACCTAGCAACAAATTTAACTCCCCTGGAAGTTTGTGAGGCTCTTAAAAACAAACAAATAAGTTATTACGAAACAGGAATTGAACACGGAACTATAACCGCAATAATTGATGAATATAAATATGAAATTACTTCTTTAAGGAAAGACGTCTCAACTGATGGAAGGCATGCGGAAGTAGAATTCTCTTTAGACTGGAAGGAAGATGCCTCTAGAAGGGATTTCACTATCAATTCAATTTATGCAGATAGTGATGGTAATTTATTTGATCCATTTAATGGTAAAAAAGATTTGGAGGAGGGTTATATAAATTTTATTGGTAATGCAGAAAAAAGAATTCAAGAGGATTATCTACGTATTTTGAGGTATTTAAGATTTTATTTAAATTACTCAAATCATAAGCACCAGCCAGAAATAATAAAAAATATAAAAAAAAATATTGATGGAATTTCAAGTATATCATCTGAAAGACTAATTGATGAACTAAAAAAAATAACGAGTTCAAATGGATTTTTAAAACTACTTAAAGATAAAGAAAGTTTAGAATTAATAGAAATAATTTTCCCTCAATTTAAGAATATTAAAAATTTTAAAAAACAAAATTCTTATGCTGCAGAGAATTTTTTAAAAATTGACTTTATATTCTTAATTGCGCTTTTAGTGATTGATGAAACTGATAATGCTGATTATTTTCTTTATAAATTTAAAATATCTAACAAAGATAAGAAAAGATTAAAATTAATAGATCTTTTTTATAGAGAAAAAGTAACTTTAAACAATTTTACAGAGAAAAATTTGAACAAATTTTTTTATTTTAATGGGCGACAGGCTGTAATAGATATAATCAATTTTAAAATTTTTACCTCTAACAAAGTTGAGAAAAAACTAATCAAACTGTTAGATACTTATAAAGAGAAAGTAATTCCAACTTTACCAATAGGGGCTGATCTATTAATATCTAAATTTCAAATTCCTCAGGGTAAAACTTTAGGTACTAAATTAAAAAAGATCGAAGAAACTTGGGTTCAAAATGGATTTCAAATTTCAGATAAGCAAGTACAACAAATAGTTAAAAGTTAAATATATTTGACGTCCTTAATTTCAAAATTTTTTACTCCAGAGGGTGTATTTATTTCAACTAAATCACTTTTTTTTTTTCCAATCAAACCTTTGCCAATTGGAGATTGAAAGAAAATTAGTTTTTGTTTTAAATCTGCCTCATCTCTTCCAACAATTTTATAATTAATTTTTTCACCAGTATCTAAATCTTCTAAATAAACTGTAGATCCAAAAATTACTTTTCCTTCATTGTTTAGTTTTGTAACGTCAATAACATTTGCTCTTGCAATAATGTCATTAATTTCTGTTATTCTTCCTTCATTATGAGATTGTTCTTCTTTGGCTGCATGATATTCAGCATTTTCTTTAAGGTCTCCGTGGGATCTTGCTTCAGCAATTGCAGCTACTATTTCAGGTCTTTTTTTTTCTTTTAAAAAAACTAATTCTTCTTTTAGTTTATTTAATCCGTTAAATGTTATTGGCTCTTTGTCCATTTTTTTATTTCCATTTTGCAATTGGAGGTAATGACATTAAAATTCCTTCAACATTACCACCAGTTTGTAGTCCAAATTTTGTTCCTCTATCATAGAGTAAATTAAATTCTGCGTATCGACCTCTTTTAATATACTGAAACTCTTTATCTTTTAAAGTCCATTTTCTTTTTAATTTTTTTTTAATTATTTCATTAAATAGCATTTGAAATGTAACACCAACATCTCTGACAAATTTAAAGTCGTTTTCAAAATTATCATTTTTATAGTCAAAAAAGATTCCACCTATTCCTCTTGCTTCTTTTCTGTGAGGTAGATAAAAATATTCATCACACCACTTTTTATATTTTTTATAATAATTTTTATTATGTCTATCGCACATTGCTTTTAATATTTTGTGAAAGTTTTTCCTCTCTTTTTCATCTTTTATTGCTGGGGTTACATCCATACCTCCACCAAACCAATTTTTAGTTGTACAAATAAATCTGGTATTAAAGTGCATTGCAGGAATATGAGGATTTTGCATGTGCATAACTATTGATATTCCTGATGCCCAAAATCTAGGATCTTTACTTGCGCCCGGTACATTCTTTTGAAATTGCTTAGGAAATTTTCCAGAAACTTTTGAAAAATTTACTCCTACTTTTTCAAAAATTTTTCCATTTTTAAGAATTCTATATTCACCACCACCTTCGTCTTTTTTAATGCTTCTTTGCCAAGTAGTTGATTCAAAATTTACTTTGTTTTTTTCAATTTTTAAAATGTCGTCACATATTGCATTTTGTAATAGTTTAAACCAATTACTCGCTAAGTCTTTTTTGATTGAAATATCCATTTTATATTTATTCTATTTGACGCAAACTTTCTGCCAAAACAATGGCAACGGACGACGCTATATTAAGAGATCTTACTTGGTTATTCATTGGTATTTTTAAACGATTTTTAATTATTTTATGAACCTTTTCGGGTACCCCAGCACTTTCTCTTCCAAACAAAATAGTATCATCAGGTTTAAATTTAAATCTAGTATAATTTATTGAACCCTTAGTTGTCATCAATACGATTCTCTGTTTCTTCTTTGCCTCAAAAAATTTTTCAGAACTTTGATAAAACTCTATTTGACTATAGTCCATATAGTCCATAACCACTCTTTTAAAGCGTTTGTCTGATAATAGAAAGCCACATGGTTCAATTATTTCTAATTTAGCACCCAAACAAGCACAGGTTCTAATGATTGCAGCAGTATTCTGAGGTATATCAGGCTCATACAAAGCTATTTTGGGTCCTAAAATTGTTGAATTCTGTGTCATTCTTTCAGTAGTAAAATAATTATTTTATATTATATGAATTCGTATATTAACTATTTTAAATCAAAAAGAGATAATAACAAAAGTTACTAAAAGTGTCTGAAAAAAAAACAAAAAGAAGAGATTTTTTATTTACAGCTACCACAGCAGTAGGAGCTGTTGGTGCAGCCGCAGTAGTGTGGCCAATGATAGATCAAATGAATCCAGACGCTTCTGTTAAAGCATTAGCCAGTACAGAGGTTGATGTAAGTTCATTAACACCTGGAAATACATTAACTGTTTTGTGGAGAGGTAAACCGGTATTTATAAGAAGAAGAACTCAAGAAGAAATCGATGAAGCAAGAAAAGTTAAGATGGAGGATTTAATTCATCCTGAGAAAGATGAGGATAGAGCTAAAAATCCTGAGTGGCTTGTAATGTTAGGGGTTTGCACACATTTAGGATGTGTACCCTTAAATGATAAAGGCGATTACAATGGCTGGTTCTGTCCATGTCATGGATCTCATTATGATACTTCTGGAAGAATAAGAAAGGGACCGGCACCTTGGAATATGGAAGTACCTAAATATGAATTCGTTAATGCAAACACAATTAAAATTGGATAAAAAAAATGAGTGACAATGATTACAGACCAAAATCGAAAGTAGGACAATGGTTTAACGATCGATTGCCACTATTAACTCTTGCAAATCATTTAACAGATTATCCAACCCCTAAAAATTTAAATTATTGGTGGACTTTTGGTGGAATTTTAACTTTTTGTTTAATAACTCAAATTGTAACAGGATTAACTCTTGCAATGCATTATATTGCTCACGCCGATATGGCTTTTGAAAGTGTAGAGCACATCATGCGTGATGTTAACTATGGATGGTTAATTAGATATATCCACGCAAACGGTGCTTCAATGTTTTTCCTAGCGGTGTATATTCATATATTTAGATCATTATTCTACGGTTCTTATAAATCTCCGAGAGAAATTATATGGATTTTAGGAATAATAATTTATTTATTGATGATGGCTGCAGCCTTTATGGGCTATGTATTGCCATGGGGTCAAATGAGTTTTTGGGGAGCAACAGTTATTACAAATTTATTTAGTGCTATTCCTCTAGTAGGAGAAGGAATAGTTACCTGGTTATGGGGCGGTTATTCAGTTGACAACCCTACATTAACTAGATTTTTTACTTTGCATTATTTAATTCCATTTTTAATTTTAGGATTAGTCGTATTACATATATGGGCTTTACATGTCCCTGGTAACAACAACCCAGTTGGAATAGATATAAAAAAACCATCTAAAGACACTGTGCCTTTCCATCCTTACATCGTCATTAAAGATGGTTTTGCTTTATTAATGTTCATGATTGTTTTTGCTTTTTTTGTATTCTATGCACCAAATATTTTAGGACACGCAGACAATTATATAGAGGCTAACCCAATGGTAACACCTGCACATATTGTTCCTGAATGGTATTTGCTACCTTTTTATGCAATATTAAGATCAGTTCCTGATAAATTGCTAGGAGTTGTGGCCATGTTATCTGCAATATTAATTTTAGCAGTTTTACCTTGGCTAGATACTTCAAAAATAAGATCTGCAGTATTCAGACCTTTATATAGACAATTTTACTGGATATTAGTTGCAGATGTTTTGATACTTGGTTATGTGGGCGCGATGCCAGCTGAAGGACTTTACTTGTTGATAGCACGAGTTGCGACAGCGTATTACTTTTTACATTTTTTAGTTATTCTTCCAGTGTTAGGATTTAAAGAAAAAACTTTACCAGTGCCTCTAAGTATTACTGAACCTGTTCTCGGTGGTTCACCAAATCTAGCTGCCGCCAGAAATAAAGAAAGTAAAATAGAATAAGGTGAAATATATATTAAAGTTATTTTCTATAATAATCATAATTATTGCTTCAAATTCATATTCTTTTGCTGCTGAAAAAGTTGAATATATAAAAACTGATTGGAGTTTTAAGGGTTTATTTGGAAAATTTGATAGAGCTTCTCTTCAAAGAGGTTATCAAGTTTATACTGAAGTATGTGCATCGTGTCATTCGATGAAATATTTAAGTTACAGAAATTTAGCAGAGCCAGGAGGGCCAGAATTCTC
>CACCIO010000020.1 GCA_902546085.1 uncultured Pelagibacteraceae bacterium
AATATTTTAAATGGAATTGCTTATGTGCAATCAACATTCAATAATACCATAATCTCTATTGCTGACACAAATGGAAATGTAATTTCATGGGCATCAGCTGGACAAAAAGGTTTTAAGGGATCAAGAAAATCAACTCCTTATGCTGCACAGATAGCAGCTGATTCTGCTGCTTCGAAAGCTCTTGAGTATGGAATGAAAACTTTGTCAGTTGAAGTCAAAGGACCTGGATCAGGAAGAGAAACAGCTTTAAGAGCATTGCAAGCTAGAGGATTTAAGATTTTGTCAATAAAAGACACTACACCCATGCCACATAATGGAACTAGACCACCAAAGAAAAGGAGAGTTTAATGGAAGTCGAAAATGTAAATGTAAAAAATTGGAAATCATTAATTAAGCCATCTAAATTGGATGTTCAAATAAGTGATGACCTAACACATGCAAAAATTGTAGCCGAACCTTTAGAAAAAGGTTATGGATTAACTTTAGGAAATTCTCTAAGAAGGATTTTATTATCCTCTATAAGAGGAGCCGCTGTAACATCGATACAAATTGATGGAGTTTTACATGAATTCACTTCAATAAAAGGTGTTAGAGAAGATGTTACTGATATTGTTTTAAACGTAAAATCTTTAGCATTAAAAAGTAATTCTGAGGGCACAAAAAAATTAATTTTAGACGCAAAAGGACCAGGAGAAATTAAAGCTTCAGATATAGCTCCAGTTACAGACGTTGAGATTTTAAATCCTGATTTAGTTATTTGCAATTTAGATGAAAATACTACTTTTCATATGGAGATGAATGTTAATACAGGTAAAGGATATGTTCCTGCAGAGCTAAATAAACCTGAAGAGCCACCATTAGGCCTTATTGCTATAGACTCACTTTACAGTCCAGTTAAAAAAGTTTCATATTCAGTAAGTACTGCTAGAGAAGGTAAAGCATTAGATTATGATAAATTAATAATGGAAGTTGAAACTAACGGATCCATTTCTGCTGAAGATGCTGTAGCTTATTCAGCTAGAATTTTCCAAGATCAGCTTAAAATGTTTATAAACTTTGATGAGCCAGTTGAAGCTCCTGTAAAAGAAGTTTCTACTGAACCTGAATTTAATAAAAACCTACTAAGAAAAGTAGATGAGTTAGAGTTATCAGTTAGATCAATGAATTGCTTAAAAAATGATAATATTATTTATATCGGTGACCTAGTTCAAAAATCTGAAGGTGAAATGTTGAGAACACCTAATTTTGGAAGAAAATCATTAAATGAAATTAAAGAAGTTTTAACAGGTATGTCTCTATATTTAGGAATGGAAATTCCTAACTGGCCACCAGACAATATTGCAGAAATGTCAAAGAAGTTGGAGGAAGCAATTTAGATAGTTCAGTTTTACTAACCTTGTTACCTGATTTAAGATCTTTTTCTACGGATGAAGCTGATAATAAAGTTATTTTTTTTGTATCATCTATTATTTGTGCTGAAATATTTTTTGATGATCTAGAAATACTCAATCTTAATCTATCCTTAGAAGCAACTCTTTTTACTTTGTTGCTAACTCTAAATCTCTTTCTGATGCTAGTGTTTAGTTTCATTATTTTTTCTTACCCTCTTTTTTAAGAATATACTGTCCTTTTTCTCGAACACCTTTTCCTTTATATGGTTCTATTTTTCTTAGTGTTTTGATTTTAGATGCAACTTCACCAACTAACTGCTTATCAGATCCTGTGATTTTTAATGTTGTTTGTTTTTCAACTGCTATTTTAATACCCTCAGGTACATCAAAATTGATATCGTGGCTATAACCCAATTGCAAATTTAACTGATTCCCTTTTAATGCTGCCCTATAACCAACACCAACTAACTCTAAAGTTTTTTCATAACCTTTGTAAGATCCAATAACGGCATTATTTATCAAACTTCTATTCATTCCCCAAAGTCTTTTTGAGTTTTGATCTACTTTTTTTGGTTTGATAGAAATTTCTTTTCCTTCTACTATATTTAAATTAAACATATCCAAATCAACATTAATTGATTTTTTTCCTAACGGTCCTTCAATATTTATTATATTACCAGCTAAAGCGACTTTTACTTTTTCAGGGATCGATATATTTATTTTTCCTATTTTAGACATTAAAATACCTTACAAATTATTTCACCACCAACTTTTTGTTTTCTCGCATCTATATCAGTCATTACTCCTTTTGGGGTCGACACAATAGCAATTCCTAAGCCATTATTTATTTTAGGTAAACTATCTGCAGATGAAAAGATTCTTCTTCCTGGTTTTGATACTCTTTCGAAAGCACTTATTACTGGATTACCAGAATGATACTTAAGTTCTAACGATAAAATAGGTTTTTTCTCTTCAGAACTTACTTTAAAATCTTTTATAAAACCTTCATTTTTAAGTATATCTGCTATTTTGGTTTTAAAATTAGATGAAGGTAATTCTACTTTTTTATGATTTCTTGCTTGAGCGTTCTTAACTCTTGCGATCATATCTCCTATCGGGTCACTTAAACTCATAATTTTCCTTTCTACCAGCTAGACTTAACTAAACCGGGTATCTTTCCTTGTAATCCTAATTGTCTCAATGCAATTCTTGAAATCTTTAATTTTCTGTAAACACCATGAGGTCTTCCAGTAATCTCACATCTATTCATAACTCTCGTTTTAGCCGAATTTCTTGGTAATTTAGATAATTTTTGCTGAGCTTTAAATCTTTCCTCTAAAGGTATCTTTTTATCCATCACAATTTTCTTTAATGATTGTCTTTTTTTATAGAGCCTATCTGAAAGCTTAATTCTTTTTTTATTTTTATTAACAGCACTTAACTTTGCCATGATTAATTATCTCCTTTTTTAATAAATGGAAAATTCATTTTTTCTAGTAATGCAAAACTATGACCTTTATTTATTGCTTTAATTACTATTACTATATCTAAGCCTCTAACTTTGTCTGCTCTATCAAAGCTTACTTCAGGAAAAATTATATGCTCTTTAATTCCAAATGTATAATTACCAAATTTATCAAAGCCTTTTGGTGACAAACCTCTAAAATCTTTAATTCTTGGTAATGCTATATTTACTAATCTATCTAAGAATTCATACATTCTATTTTTTCTTAATGTTACCTTTAAACCAGCGTTAGATCCTTTTCTGGTTTTAAAATTAGCTACTGATTTTTTAAATTTTGTTATAACTGGTTTTTGTCCAGTTATTTTAGCCATATCTTCTTCACATGATTTTAAAATCTTAGAGTCTGTAGCATCTAAACCAAGACCCATATTTAAAATAACTTTTTCAATTCTTGGAGCCATATATATATTTTTAAAACCAAACTGGTCTTTTAACGCAGGCTGAATTTCTTTATTGAATATTTCTTTTAATCTTGGTGTCATTATTTTTTAGCCTCTTTTTTCTTAACCACCTTTTCATCAACTAGTTTTAGGTTAGAAATATGAATAAAACTTTCCTTTGGAAAAATTCCACCTTTTTTCTCTTTTGTTGTTTTAACGTGCTTTTTAACCATATTTATTTCTTTAACTTTAGCTCTGTTATTAACTCTATCAATTTCAATAACTTCACCTTCTTTTTTTCTATCTTTTCCAGCTAGAACTCTTACTTTCAAACCTTTTTTAATCATTATAAAACCTCCGGCGCTAAAGAAATAATTTTCATTTGACCTCTGCTTCTTAATTCTCTTGTAACAGGACCAAAGATCCTTGTTCCTACTGGTTCTCCCTTATCATCAACTAATACAGCTGCATTATTATCAAATCTTACTTTAGAACCATCGTTTCTATGTATTCCTTTTTTAACTCTTACAACTACTGCTTTATGAACAGAACCTTTTTTAACTTTTCCTTTAGGTATCGCCTCTTTAACAGCAATTACAATAGTATCACCAATACTGGCGTATCTTCTTTTTGATCCACCTAAAACTTTAATACACTCAATTCTTTTTGCGCCAGTGTTGTCAGCTACTTGTAATTCTGTTTGAACACCAATCATTACTTTGTACTCTCCATAACTTGAAATTTTTTATTTTTAGAAAAAGGTTTACTCTCAATAATTGAAACTTTGTCACCAGTTTTGAACTTATTATTTTCATCGTGAGCGTTATAGTTTTTTCTTACTCTGATTACTTTTTTTAAAACTGGGTGAGAATATTTACGTTCTACCATAACAGTAATTGTTTTATTTGGTTTATCGCTTATAACTACACCTGTAAGTATTTTTTTAGGCATTTATTTTTCCTTTTAAAATTGTTTTTAATCTTGCAATAGTTTTTCGTGTTTCCCCGATTTTAGCTGGGTTTGTTACTTGTGAATTCATTTTTTGAAATCTAAAATTAAAGAGGTCTTTTTTAAGTTTATCAATGTTCTTCACAATTTCGTCCTTCGATAATTTTTTAATTTCTTGTTTTTTCATTATGCAAATCTCTTAATAGTTTTGGTCTTAATAGGTAACTTTGCTGATGCTTTATATAAAGCTTCTTTAGCAATTTGCTCAGAAACACCATCAACTTCAAACAATATTCTTCCTGGTTTTACTCTACATGCAAAATACTCTGGTGAGCCTTTTCCTTTACCCATTCTTACCTCGATTGGTTTTTTTGAAACTGGTATGTTAGGAAATATTCTTGTCCAAACTCTTCCTTGTCTCTTCATATGTCTTGTTAAAGCAACTCTGGCAGCCTCTATTTGTTTGCCAGTTACTCTTTCAGGCTGTAAAGCTTTTAAAGCATAAGCTCCATAATTAATACTGCTTGCTCTCGTAGCATTACCATGAATTCTACCTTTGTGAGCTTTTCTCCATTTTGTTCTTACTGGTTGAAGCATAATTATTTTCCTTCCCCTAATGTTACTTTATTAGTTTCCTGACTAAATTCTTTCGCAAATACTTCCCCTTTATAAATCCATACTTTAATTCCAATAATACCATAAGTTGTAAGAGCCTCAGCCTCTGCATAATCTATATCAGCTCTTAATGTATGCGATGGAATACTTCCATCTCTTAACCACTCTGTTCTTGCTATTTCATTTCCACCAAGTCTTCCACTAACTGAAACTTTTATTCCTTTGGCACCCAATCTAATACATGATTGCATTGCTCTTTTCATAGCTCTTCTATAAGAAATTCTTTTAACAAGCTGCTGAGCTATGTTTTCAGCTACTAAATAAGCATTAGTCTCAGGTTTTTTAACTTCTTTAATATTTAAATTAACCTCATTTGTTGTAAATTTTGAAAGATTATTTTTAATTTTGTCTATATCACTTCCTTTTTTTCCAATAACAAATCCAGGCCTAGAGGTATAGATAGTAACATAACATTTATTAGATGTTCTTTCGATCATTACCTTGGATACACCTGAGTTAATTACATTTTTCTTGATATATTCTCTAATTTTAAAATCTTCGATTAGATAATTTCCAAAATCTTTTTTCTTAGCATACCATACAGAGTCCCATCCTCTGTTGACGCCTAATCTAAAACCTACAGGATTAACTTTTTGCCCCATGCTTCTCCATTTGTTTTGCTTCTGATAATATTATTGTAACAGTTGACCAAGGTTTTAATATTGGTGCCGCTCTTCCTTTGGCTCTTGGTCTAAATCTTTTCATAACTATTTTTTTTCCACAATACGCCTCTTTAACTATTAATTTATCAATATCGTATTGAAAATTATTTTCAGCATTAGCTACAGCTGAACTAATAGTTTTTCTAACATCTCTAGTAACTCTCTTTTCTGAAAACTGTAAATCTCTAATTGCAACATCAACTTTTTTACCAACAATGCTTTTTAGTATTGGATTTAGCTTTCTGACACTTGATCTAATACCGTTGTTAACAGACTTTACTGTTTTATCGTTAGTTTTATCAATTTTCTTTTTTTTACCCATAATTATTTCTTCTCTGCTGTTGCTGGTTTAGCTTTTTTGTCAGCTGGTGTATGACCAAAAAATGTTCTTGTTGGTGCAAATTCACCTAATTTATGTCCAACCATATCTTCAGAAACTGTTATTGGTATAAATTTTTTGCCGTTATAAATTTGGAAACTTACTCCTACAAAATCAGGTAAAATTGTAGATTTTCTTGACCAAGTTTTAATAGGAATTTTTTTTGGATCGTCTTTATACTTGTCCACTTTCTTCATCAAGCTTTCCTCCACAAACGGTCCTTTCCAAACTGCTCTAGCCATTACTTAGTATCCTTCCTCTTATTTCTTCTCTTAACTATAAATTTATCTGTTCTCTTATTATCTCGGGTTTTTAAACCTTTAGCTGATTGTCCTGTAGGTGATACTGGATGTCTTCCTCCAGCTGATTTACCTTCACCACCTCCATGTGGGTGATCAACTGGGTTTTTAACAACACCTCTTGTATGAGGTCTTCTACCCAACCATCTTGATCTACCTGCTTTTCCAATTTTAATATTTTTTTGATCTGGATTACTTAAAATTCCAATAGTAGCCAAAGCTCTTGAATCTATTTTTCTCACCTCACCTGAGGCTAATTTTATTAAACTATAGTTTCCATCTAGACCACTAATAGTAACTGATGAACCAGCAGCTCTAGCGATTTTTCCACCACCACCTGGTTGTATCTCGACATTGTGTATGTTTATACCCACTGGAATGTCTTGCAATGGCATACAATTACCCACTTTAATTTCTTTTTTAGAACCGCTTTCCACTTTATCTCCAACTTTAATTTTTTGTGGTGCTAAGAAGTATGCATGCGTATTATCCTCAAATTTAACTAACATGATGTAACATGATCTATTTGGATCATACTCTATTCTTTCAACTCTAGCTTCCATATCGAATTTTTTTCTATAAAAATCAACATGTCTGTACATTTTTTTATGCCCGCCTGCTCTATTAATAGAGGTAATATGACCATTGTTATTTCTACCTTTCATGGCATTTTTTGGGGAGACTAATGACTTAAATGGTTTACCTTTCCATAAACCAGTTCTATCAACTAAAATAGTGCCTCTTGTAGATTTTGTGTATGGTTTAAAAGTTTTTAATGCCATTTATTAAATTCCTGTTGTTAGATCAATACTTTGACCTTTTTTTAAAGTTATTATTGCTTTTTTATAACCAGATACTTTTACTTTTCTGCCTCTGGTAACTTTTTTTCTGTTTTGTTTGTTTATGATATTTATCTTAGTCACATTAACTTTAAATATTTTTTCTATATTCTTTTTTAAATTTTTCTTATTTGCTCCATCCGGAACTTTAAAAACAATTTTATTAAGTTCAGATAAATTAGTAGATTTCTCAGTAACTACTGGAGAAAGAATTTTATCGTATAAGTGAATTTTTTCCATTTTATGAATATCTCTTTTCTAATTCTTTTACGGAGCTTTCTGTGAAAACTACTTTTTTAAATTTAATAATGTCGTAAGCACTGAAATGATTTACATCTGTAACTTTAACATTTGGAATATTTCTTACTGATTTTTCGATTTTTTCTTTTGAATTTTTGTCTAGAATTATTAGTGAATTTGTAATTTCAAGTTTATTAATAATTGAGTTCATCTCTTTAGTTTTTTTAATTTCTGAACTAAAGTCATTTAAGATTAATAAGTTTTTATTATTATTTTTTTCTGTAATTAGTGAAGCTACGCTTTGTTTTTTCTCAGTTTTGTTTAGTTTTCTTTTTTTATAAGCTAATTCACCTTTTGGTCCATGAGCAATACCACCGCCAACAAATATAGGAGCTTTTCTACTAGCATGCCTTGCACCACCAGTTCCTTTTTGAGCATATATTTTTGAAGTTGGTCCTTTTACTTCATTTTGTTGTTTGGTTTTGGCATGTCTTCCTTTGTAATTAGCATTTGTTTTATAAAGAACAGCGCTAACTAATTTATGGTTAATTTTTGCAGAAAAAATCTTATCCAAAACTTCAATACTATCTTTTTTCCCGTCTATGCTAATTTTATCTAATTTCATTATTTTTTCTTTTTCTCAGGTGTTTTTTTAGCTTCTTCAGCAACTGCTTGTTTCTCACCAATTGTCATTTTACTTATATTTTTTACTGATTTTTTAACCATTACTTCAGAATTTTTTGAACCAGGAATTGATCCTTTTAAGTAAAGAAGTTCGTTTTCTAAGTCAGTTTTTATTATTTCAATATTTTGCATTGTTCTTAGCTTGTCACCCATATGACCAGCCATTTTTTTTCCTTTAAAAACTTTTCCTGGATCTTGACTATGTCCAGTTGAGCCATGTGCTCTGTGAGATATAGAAACACCATGACTGGCTCTTAAACCGCCAAAATTATGTCTTTTCATAGCACCTGCAAAACCTTTACCAATTGTTTTTGATCTTGTGTCTACAAATTTAATGTCTTTGAATATTTCTAAACCAAACTCGTTTCCTTCTTTGTAAACAGATGTGTCGTTTACTCTAAATTCTTTTAATTTTTTCTTAGCTTCAGTATTTTTTTTAGCAAAAACACCTTTCATAGCTTTTGTTAATTTTGAATTTTTAATTTTCCCATATCCAAGTTGAACAGCCTTGTACCCTCTTTTTTCTTCTTCTATAACCTGAATAACTCTAGCTTTTTCAACCTTAAGCACAGTCACAGGAACTAATTGACCAGATTTATAGAATTCTCTCGTCATACCTATTTTTTTTCCTAATAAAGCTATCTCACTCATAATTAAATTTTTATCTCCACATCTACACCAGATGCTAAATCAAGTTTCATTAATGCTTCTACAGTTTGTGGTGTTGGTTCAATAATATCGATTAATCTTTTATGTGTTCTTGATTCAAATTGCTCTCTACTTTTCTTATCTATGTGAGGTGATCTTAATACTGTGTATCTTTCAATTCTTGTAGGTAATGGTATCGGTCCTTTGATTGTGGCTCCAGTTCTTTTTACTGTATTAACAATCTCTTCAGTCGAAGCATCTAGAACTTTATTGTCATATGCTCTTAATTTAATTCTAATGTTCTGTTTTTCCATGATTAACCTGCAATCTTTTTAGTTACTTCGTCTTGAACATTTTGAGGAACTTTTGAATAATGATCAAAAAACATTGAATATTGTGCTCTTCCTTGAGACATTGATCTTAAATTATTTATATAACCAAACATATTTGCCAAAGGAACCATTGCTGTAATTACAGTTGCGTTACCTCTTTGCTCTTGGGTACTGATTTGACCTCTTCTACTATTTAAATCACCTATAACATCACCCATGTAATCTTCAGGAGTTACTACTTCTACTCTCATTACAGGTTCTAATAATTTTAGACCACCTTTTGTACAAGCCTCTTTAAAACAAGCTCTACTTGCTAATTCAAACGCTAAAACACTTGAGTCAACATCATGATGTAAACCATCTAAGATTGTTACTTTGTAATCAATCATTGGAAAACCAGCTAAAATTCCAGTATCTGAGACTGTTTCTATGCCTTTTTCAACACCTGGAATAAATTCTTTTGGAATAGCCCCACCTTTAATTTTGCTCTCGACATCTCGACCTTTACCAGGTTCTTGAGGCTCTACTAAAAGTTTAACTTTTGCAAATTGACCTGCACCACCACTTTGTTTTTTGTGAGTGTATTCAACCTCTGAAGCAGCTTCTATGGTTTCTCTATAAGCAACTTGTGGAGCTCCAACATTCGCCTCTACTTTAAATTCTCTTTTCATTCTATCAACAATAATATCCAGGTGTAATTCGCCCATACCTTTAATAATCGTCTGTCCAGACTCTTCGTCTGATGTAACTCTGAAAGAAGGGTCTTCCTTAGCTAATCTACCTAAAGCTTCACCCATTTTTTCTTGATCCGCTTTTGTTTTTGGTTCTACTGCAATTTCAATTACGGGATCAGGGAATTCCATTGGCTCAAGTAGAACTGAATTTTCTTTGTCACATAGAGTGTGTCCTGTAATTGTGTTTTTTAATCCTGCTAAAGCAACTATATCACCTGCATTAGCCTCTTTAATATCTTCTCGAGAATTTGCATGCATTAAAAGCATTCTTCCAACTCTTTCCTCTTTTTCTTTAGAAGAATTGAAGACTGCCGTACCAGTTTTGATTGTTCCAGAATAGATTCTAATAAAAGTTAGTGAGCCAACAAATGGATCGTTAGCCACTTTAAAAGCTAAAGCAGAAAATGGAACACTATCTTCAAATTTCATTTCCATTTCATCTTCACTACCTAATTTAGTTCCTTTGATAGATCCAATATCTACAGGACTTGGTAAGTAGTTCACAACTGCATCTAGTAAAGGCTGAACACCTTTGTTTTTGAATGCTGAACCTGTCAAAACTGGAACAAAACTAAAATTTAGAGTTCCTTTTCTTATGCATTTGACTAAATCTTCTTCTTTAATTTCATCGCCATTTAAATAGGCTTCCATTAGCTTTTCATCTTGTTCAACAGCTGTTTCAACTAATTCTGTTCTATATTTTTCTGAAATTTCTTTTAAATCTTCTGGAATTTCTTTGTACTCCCATTCAGCTCCTAGCGCCTCATTTTTCCAAACTTGAGCTTTCATTTTAACAAGATCAACTACACCAGATAAAGAGGCTTCAGCTCCTATAGGGACTTGCACAACTAAAGGTTTAGCGCCTAATCTATCTCTGATCATATCTACACATCTAAAGAAATCAGCACCGGTTCTATCTAATTTATTAACAAAACAAATTCTTGGTACTTTATACTTATCAGCTTGTCTCCATACAGTTTCGGATTGTGGCTCTACACCTGCAACACCATCAAAAACAGCAACAGCACCATCTAAAACTTTTAAAGACCTTTCTACTTCAATGGTAAAATCAACGTGACCAGGTGTGTCTATAATATTAATTCTATGATCATTCCAAAAACAAGTAGTAGCAGCAGATGTAATTGTAATTCCTCTTTCTTGTTCTTGCTCCATCCAATCCATTGTTGCAGCGCCATCGTGTACTTCACCAATTTTGTGACTCTTTCCTGTATAGTATAGAACTCTTTCAGTAGTAGTTGTTTTGCCGGCATCTATATGGGCCATGATCCCAATATTTCTGTATTTGTCTAATGTGTGAGTTCTAGCCATAATTTATTACCACCTAAAATGAGCAAATGCCTTATTTGACTCTGCCATTTTATGCACATCCTCTCTTTTTTTAACTGCAGCTCCTTTTTTTTCATAAGCATCATAGAGCTCATTAAAAATTTTATCTGCCATGTGTTTATCTTTTCTTTTCCTTGCTGACTCAACTAACCATCTGATAGCTAAAGCTTGTGCCCTTTTACTTTTCACCTCAACAGGAACTTGATAAGTTGCACCACCAACTCTTCTAGATCTAACTTCTACAGTTGGTTTAATGTTGTTGATTGCTTCATTAAAAATATTTATTGGTTCATCTTTCGTTTTTGCTTTAATTTTATCAATTGCATCATAAACAATTTTAGCAGCAATGCCTCTTTTGCCGTCATACATGATGTTGTTGATTAATTTTGGAATAATAGTTGATTTAAATTTTGGATCAGGAACTACATTTTTTTTTGGTTGAGTTTTTTTTCTAGACATTATTTACCTTTTTTTGTTCCGTATAAAGATCTTCTTTTTTTTCTGTTTGCAACACCTTGAGTATCTAGATTACCTCTTAGAATATGATAACGAACACCAGGTAAATCTTTTACCCTACCACCTCTAATCAGTACTACTGAGTGTTCTTGAAGGTTATGACCTTCACCAGGAATGTAAGCTGTAACTTCAAATCCATTTGATAATCTTACTCTGGCAACTTTTCTTAATGCAGAGTTTGGTTTCTTAGGAGTTGTTGTATAAACTTTAACACAAACACCTCTCTTTAAAGGTTGTTTTTGTAAAGCAGGAACTTTATTCCTTGCTACTGGTTTAACTCTTTTTTTTCTTAACAACTGATTAATAGTTGGCATAAATATTATAAAATTAGTTAATATATTTTTAGGTGAAATAACTGACAGGTTATTTTGTGGCAGCGTTTAGTGCTGTTAGAAGCACTACATTCCAACCAAAAACATCGCCAAATTACTTATTAATACCCCTTTGTCAAACTAAAACTGCAATTTTTAGGCGATTTTTTACTGATTTGCCTGTGTTTCTTCAGGTTCTGATGCTTCTATTTTATCTTGCTCCGCTAAGAAATTATTATCATCCTCTAGAGCTTTATTGTTCCATCTATTTTTAATATTACCGGTACCTGCAGGAACTAATCTTCCAACAATTACGTTCTCTTTTAGTCCATTTAAAGGATCAATTTTTCCTTTAATTGCAGCATCTGTTAGTACTCTTGTTGTTTCCTGGAACGAAGCTGCAGATATGAATGACTCAGTTTGAAGTGAAGCTTTAGTGATACCCAT
The DNA here is from genome assembly GCA_902546085.1 of uncultured Pelagibacteraceae bacterium. Taxonomy (GTDB): domain Bacteria; phylum Pseudomonadota; class Alphaproteobacteria; order Pelagibacterales; family Pelagibacteraceae; genus Pelagibacter. The sequence continues at coordinate 12,358 of CACCIO010000020.1, forward strand.
TAAAATTCTTTCGCCAACAGCTGGTGTTTTGCCATCAGCAACTAATTTTTCGTTAATATTATCAAACTTAATTCTATCAACTACTTCTCCAGGTAAATAACTTGAGTCACCAGATACTTTAACTTCAACCTTTTTAAGCATTTGTCTTAAAATAGTTTCGATATGCTTATCATTTATGATTACACCTTGTAATCTATAAACTTCTTGAACTTGGTTAACAAAGTATTCCGTTAATTCTTTAATACCTAAAATTCTTAAAATATCATGTGGCAATGGTTGACCGTCTAAAAGATACTCTCCTTTTTGAATTTTTTCTCCTGGGTTGAAATTGATATGTTTACCTTTTGGAATTAAATAATTTGAAGGTTCTGATCCATCTTCAGGAACAATAGATACTCTTTGTTTACCTCTGACTTCTTTTCCAAATACTACACTACCATCATTTTCTGCAATGATTGCGCTATCCTTCGCTTTTCTTGCTTCGAATAACTCAGCAACTCTTGGAAGGCCTCCAGTTATATCTTTTGTTTTAGTAGTTTCTTTAGGCAATCTAGCAATTACATCACCCGCATAAACTTTTTGACCATCTTTAATTGATAAAATAGAATCTGGTACTAAATAATATCTAGCTTCATTGTCGTCAGCTTTTTTAATCACATTTCCTTTTTCATCCCTTAAAGTAATTCTAGGTTTTAAATCAGTGCTTTTTGATTGACCTCTCCAATCAATTACTGATTTAGAAGAAATTCCTGTTGCATCATCAGTAGTTTCTTGAATTGAAACACCGTCAATTAGATCTACATAACTAGCTGTACCGCTCTTCTCTGCTATAACTGGTGTTGTGTAAGGATCCCATTCACATATTTTAGTATTCGCTTTTACTTTATCACCATTATTAAAAAATAATCTTGATCCATATGCAACTTTATAAACTGCAATTTGAACTCCATTATCATCCTCAATTGAAAGCTGTGTATTTCTACCCATTACAATTAAATTCTTTTTAGAGTCCTCTAATATATTTGAGTTTATAATTTTTAATGTTCCTTCATTTTTAGTTACAATTTGTGAATCCTGTTTAACAGAAGCAGTTCCACCTACGTGGAAAGTTCTCATTGTTAACTGTGTTCCTGGTTCACCGATTGACTGTGCAGAAATCATTCCAATAGCCTCACCAACGTGAACCATTTTACCTCTAGACAAATCTCTTCCGTAAGAAGTAGCACAAACACCTTCTTTTGAACCACAAGTCATTACCGAGTAAACTTTTATTGATTTTACCCCTGCAGCATCAATTTTATCACATCCAGCCTCATCGATCATGGTTTGTTTTTTGATTATTACTTCACCAGTTAAAGGATGTTTAACCTCATCAAATGTAATTCTACCAAGCGCTCTTTCAGAAAGGCTAACTACTACATTACCACCTTCTAAAATTTCAGAGAGTTCGATAAATCCTGGATTTTTACAGTCACAAGCTTTTTTAGTGACAGTTAAATCTTGAGCTACATCGCAAAGTCTTCTAGTTAAATATCCAGAACTAGCTGTTTTTAGCGCTGTATCTGCTAAACCTTTTCTAGCTCCGTGTGTTGAGTTGAAATACTCCAAAGCAGTTAATCCTTCTTTAAAGTTTGAAATAATAGGACTTTCAATAATTTCTCCTGATGGCTTAGCAATTAAACCCCTCATGCCTGCTAACTGTTTCATTTGAGCAGCAGATCCTCTAGCTCCACTATCAGCCATCATAAATACCGAATTTATTTTTAATCCTTCATTAGTTTTTTCTGTAGCTGAAATTCCCTTCATCATTTCGCCAGCAACTTTATCGGTACACTTAGACCAAGCATCAACAACTTTGTTATATTTTTCACCTCTTGTAATTAAACCTTCAGCATATTGAGTTTCATAATCTGCAATTAATTTCTTAGTATCATCAATTAATTGAGTTTTATTTTCTGGAATTACAAGATCATCCTTTCCAAATGAAATTCCAGCTTTAAAAGCGTGTTTAAATCCTAAATCTTTTAGCTTATCACAAAAAATTACAGTTGTTTTTTGACCACAAAATCTAAATACTACATCAATTATTTCTGAAACTACTTTTTTAGGTAATAATCTATCTACTAAAGAAAACTTAATGTTGCTATTCTTAGGTAATAAGTTTGCTAATAAAAATCTTCCAGCAGTAGAAGTATATTTTTCAGTTTTTTTATTCCCTTGATCATCTACAGTCTCAAACCTTGAAATGATAGTACTATGAACATTTATTTGATCTGAGGATAGTGCAAATTCAATTTGATCTGAATTTGTAAAATATCCAGCTGGTTTATCAGATATAGGTTCTTGTGACAGATAATAAATTCCTAGGATCATATCCTGACTTGGAACAATAATTGGTTTACCGTTTGATGGAGAAAGAATGTTGTTTGTAGATAACATTAAAATTCTTGCTTCTAATTGTGCTTCTAAACTCAATGGAACATGAACTGCCATTTGGTCACCATCAAAGTCAGCATTAAATGCTGCACAAGTCAAAGGGTGTAATTCAATTGCGTCTCCTTCAATTAATTTTGGTTCAAATGCTTGAACTCCAAGTCTATGAAGTGTTGGCGCTCTATTTAAAAGAACAGGATGTTCTCTAACAATTAATTCTAAAGCATCCCAAACTGCATTGGTTTCTTTTTCTACTAATTTTTTGGCTTGTTTAATTGTCGATGCTAAACCTAATTTATTTAATCTTGCATATAAAAATGGTTTAAATAATTCTAAAGCCATTTTTTTCGGTAAACCGCACTCATGTAATTTTAAATCAGGACCTACAACGATCACTGATCTTCCTGAATAATCAACTCGTTTACCTAATAAATTTTGTCTAAATCTACCTTGTTTACCTTTTAGCATTTCTGCAAGCGATTTAAGTGGTCTCTTACCTGTTCCAGTAATTACTCTGCCTCTTCTACCGTTATCAAACAAAGCATCTACAGATTCTTGAAGCATCCTTTTTTCATTCCTTACAATAATATCTGGAGCTTTAAGATCCATTAGTCTTTTAAGTCTGTTATTTCTATTAATAACTCTTCTGTATAAATCATTAAGATCTGAAGTAGCAAATCTTCCACCATCTAGAGGAACTAAAGGTCTTAATTCAGGTGGTATAACTGGAACAACTGTCATAATCATCCATTCAGGTTTTTGACCAGTTTCAATGAATGACTCTATTAATTTTAATCTTTTAA
>CACCIO010000021.1 GCA_902546085.1 uncultured Pelagibacteraceae bacterium
AGTAAGGAAGTTTGGCTTGTTTTGATACTAATTTTGCTGTGTAGGGCATCAATTGCATTAATCCTTTTGCACCAGCATGACTATTAGCTTCCACATCAAATTCACTTTCTTGTCTAATTATAGATAATATCAAAGCACTTTCTGGAATTTTTCTTTTATTAATATATTTAGGAGTACTAATTATTGGGTAATTATATTTATTATGAAATCTTTTTTGATAAGACGCAATTTTTGAAACCTGAATAGCAAAATCATATCTGTTTATACTTGTTGCTAATTCTGCAGCTAAGACTTCACTACCTTTTGCTATATTATCATTAGCTAAATGTCTTAAAATATGTTTTGTATATTTGTCTTTCTTTAATTCGTCTAAAAGATAAGAAATTTTTACAAGCTCTTTATTAAAAAATTGAATTCTATATTTTGGATCAATCTCTATATCTTTATCTAACTCAAATTTTCCATTTGGATTTAATTTTAAAAAAGCTAGTTGACCATAGTATGTAGTTAGATATTTTGTTGCTTCTCTATACCAATTATTTGACTCTTCTATTTCACCTATTTTTTCGTGTGCTCTTCCAAGCCAATAAGCACCTCTAGATAAGCTTATTGGATAACTAACATTTTCATAAAAATTTTTAAAATGATTTTTTGCTGTTATGGGGTCATTTAAAAAACTTAAAGCTATCCAACCACTCATCCATTCTGCTGCTGCATATTCAGATCCTTCAGTCATTCCATGATTACTTGAAATTTTATATGAAATTTCATATTTCTTTTTATAAAGTAATGCTCTTGAGATAATTTCTCTTTCTTTCCACCATTTATCAGGTCTAACCAAATATTCTTTATCATTTCTAATTTTCATTAATATTTCTGTTGAAGAATCTACACGTCCTTTTTTTCTTCTCCATTTCAATCGATCATAATTTAACCCAGCATCATTCTTAAATTTTTGAGGAACATTAGCTATAGCTTGGTCAACCCCATAACCTTTACTCATTAAAAGATGTCTTGCGTTATATAAAAGTTCATAATCTTTTGGCAGATACCTAATTAATCTCTTTAAATCCCACATATCTCCATTCCAAGCTAAATAATCAGCTCGTTTGATATAGTCATCTGCATTTAAATATTTTTTATATTTTTTTCTAAAATACTTTAATTCATTTTTAGATAAATCTGCTGTTATCCAGCCTTCTTTAATTAATTTTGTACCTTTGTTTTTATCACCAATTAAAACATGACTTTCACCAAGTATCATTTTTCCATAACCACTTAATGGATCTTTTTTTTCAAACCAATTTATTATTTTTTTAGGTGAAACACTTTCAGTAGATAGTTTATGTTCAGCAAGATATCTAATTCTACCTATTCTAGGATAGTCTGAATTCTTATTTAAAAAAACTTGATATTCATAAAAAGAAGCTTGGTTGCCAGAAGTTAAAAGATGTCTCCATTGTATAAAATTATAAATAGATTTATCTTTTGCTTTTTTTGCTATTTTAAGTGCAGATGACCATTTACTTTTCTGCATTTCTGAAATAGCTTTTTTAGCTAACCCAAAGTCTCTTTTACTATAATATTTAGATATTTTTACATTTTTAGACTTACTGGCGCCTGCTACTATTGGTTTTTTCTTAGGTATTTTAAAACTTAATTTTTTTTCTTTTAAAACTAACTCTTTTTTAACAATCACTTCCTCGATTTTAACTTCTTTAGTTTTCAATGGTTTCTTTAAAGGTTTAAGGATATTTATAGATATTTTCTTTTGAATTTCTTCTTTACTTAAAACAGGTTTTTTTAAGGGTACAATTGAATTGAATTCAGCAAAAAGATTATTTGAAAATATTAATATTGATACAGTTAAAATTACAAATAATATTTTTCTGAGCATAATCTTTTAGTATATGAATCCTCAAACTATGTTATAAGTATTTATGTTTAAAGGATCAAATGTTGCTTTAATTACACCATTCAAAAATAATGGTCTAGATGAGGAAGCATATATAAAATTAATCCATTTCCACATTGATAATGGTACTAATGGACTTGTTCCAGCCGGTACAACAGGTGAATCTCCTACGTTAAGTCATGATGAACATCAAAAAGTAATAGATTTATGCATAAAAGAAAGTAATGGAAAACTTCCAGTAATTGCTGGAACAGGGTCTAACTCAACAGAAGAAGCAATTTCTTTAACCACTCATGCAGAAAAAGCTGGAGCTAATGGAGCTTTGATAGTTACTCCTTATTACAATAAGCCGACGCAAGAAGGCTTGTATCAGCATTATAAAGCAATTAATGACAAGTGTGGGATTCCAATTATAATTTATAATATTCCTGGTAGATCTGTAATTGACATGTCAGTAGACACAATGGCTAGGCTGTATGAATTAAAAAATATAGTTGGTGTCAAAGACGCAACAGGTGATTTAGATAGAGTAAATCAAACACTTGAAAAAATGGGAAAAGATTTTATTCAATTAACAGGTAATGATGATAATGCTTTTGAATTTAACAAGCGTGGTGGTGTAGGCACGATTAGTGTAACAGCAAATATTGCACCTAAACTTTGCTCTGATTTTCAAAAATTTTCAAAATCAGATACTGATAATGAATTAAAAGAAGCAGAGAGATTAGATAAAATATTACAACCAGTTCATCACTCAATGTTTGTAGAAAGCAATCCTAGTCCTGTTAAATTTGCTGCTAAACTTTTAGGACTTTGTGATGATAATGTAAGATTACCACTTGTCAAAGTAACAGAGACAACAAAAGAAATTGTAAAAAAAGCTCTACAGTCTGCTAAATTAGTTTAATGAACAAAAAAACCAATCCTGGTTTAAAAATCATTTGCTTAAATAGAAAAGCTAGTTTTAACTATTTTTTTGAGGATCTTTTTGAAGCTGGAATTGTTTTAAAAGGATCTGAGATTAAATCAGTAAGAGATGGAAAAGTGAATATTGCGGAGTCTTATGCTGTTGAAAAGGGAGGTGAAATTGTTTTAATTAATTCACACATATCTCCATATAAGCAAGCCAGTTACTCTAATCATAATCCTACCGATGATAGAAAATTACTTCTTAATAAAAAGGAAATAAATAAATTAATAGGTAAAATGCAAAGAGATGGTTTTACATTAGTTCCGACCAAAATGTATTTTAAAAAAGGAAAGGCTAAAATAGAATTAGCTGTTGCTAAAGGAAAAAAACAATATGATAAAAGAGCAACTAAAAAAAGTAGAGATTGGAATCGTGAGAAGGCAAGATATATTAGAAAATCAAGCTAAAATTGTTTTTTTAGGTATAGGGTCAAATTTAGGTCAAAGAAAAACAAATATAGAAAAGGCAAAATATTTATTAGCAGAGTATAATTTAGATTTTCTCTCAGTATCAAGCTATTATGAAACTCCTTCCTGGCCAGATCCAAAAAAACCCAAGTTCTTAAATATAATTCTAAAATTAAGATGCTATTACAATCCTCAAGAACTTTTAAAAATATGTAAATCTATAGAAACTAAATTAGGAAGAAAAAAAGCAAAAAAAAACGCTCCTCGTATATGCGATTTAGACATAATCGATTTTAATAAATTAGTGTCCAAAAAAAAAGCTTCAGTAAATTTACCTCATAAAATGATGCATAAACGAAATTTTGTATTATTTCCTTTATTTGAAATTCAAAAGAATTGGATCCATCCTGATAAACAAATTGATGTTAAAACCTTGATTTCTCTACTTCCTAATAGAGACATTAGATCTATTAAACAAATTTAATTTAATGGTATAATACTAATTATGCTTAATTCAAATGAACTAATAAATAAGGTTAAAATTTATAATAAATTTTTAAATCCTGAAAAATTGGACAAAGCATATAATTTTGCTGTTAACGCACACAAGAGTCAAAAAAGAGCTTCAGGTGATCCTTATTCAGTTCACCCAATTGAGGTTGCAAATATTTTAACCGAATTGAAACTAGATAGCGCTACAATTGCAACAGGTTTATTACATGACACTATAGAAGATACTTTTGCAACTTATGAAACCATCAAACAAGAGTTTGGTGATGAGGTTGCTGATTTAGTTGATGGTGTAACTAAAATATCAGCATTCGAAAATTCAGCTGGTGCGAATTCCAAAGTTGAAAATTTTAGAAAATTAATTTTAGCAACATCAAAAGATATTAGAGTTTTATTAGTTAAAATTGCAGATCGACTGCACAACATGAGGACTATTAAAGCGATCACAAAAGAAGATAAAAGAAAAAGAATAGCACAAGAAACCATGGAAATTTATGCCCCACTAGCAGACAGAATGGGTATGCACAGAATAAGAGACGAGCTTGAGGATTTATCTTTTGAAATTTTAAATAATGACGCTAGAAAATTAATAAAAAAAAGACTGGATGAGATTAAATTGGATAAAAAAGATATATTTGAAGAACAATCTTTTGAACTAAGTGAAATTTTGAATGATAATGAAATTAATGCTGAGATACATGGAAGAGAAAAAACACCTTTTTCCATTTGGAGAAAAGTTCAAAAAAAAAGAGTTTCACTTGAACAAATAACAGACATAATTGGTTTTAGAATAATTTTGCAGAATGTTGATGATTGCTACAAAACACTAGGCATTTTTCATAAAAAATGGAATTGTATACCAGGAAAATTTAAAGATTATATCTCTTCTCCGAAAATTAATGGTTATAAATCTATTCATACGTCTGTAATTGGTTCTAACAAAAAGCCGATAGAATTACAAATAAGAACACACCAAATGCATGAATTTGCAGAAAGAGGTGTAGCATCTCATTGGCAATATAAATCCTCAGAAAAATTTAATTCATTAAGTTGGAAGGAGTATGATTGGTTAAAAGATCTTGTTGAGATCATAGAAAAAAATGAAAACCCCGAAGACTCATATGAATACACAAAACTACAAATGTTTCAAGAAAACGTATTTTGTTTCACACCAAAAGGTTCAGTAATAAAATTACCTAAAGATGCAACAGCTATAGATTTTGCTTATGCTGTACATACTAAAATTGGTAATTCAGCAATCGGTTGTGAAATTAACGGTAACAAGAGTGAACTTCAAACTATTTTAAGAAATGGTGATCGTGTAAATATTATTACCTCTAAAAATAATTCACCGTCACTTCATTGGATACCAACAACTAAAACAGGTAAGGCCAGAGCTGCAATAAGAAGATATTGGCATGATAAAGGAGAGCAAAAAGAGGAAAAAACAAAAAAATATAATACTACTTTATGGATGTCATTACCTGATAAGCCAGGACAATTAGGTGATATAAGCTCACTGATTGGAAGTCATAAATTAAATATATCGAGCTTAGAAATGGTTGGTAAAAATCCCAATTATATAAATTTTAAATTTAAATTAATCATTAGAAACCTAAAGAATTTTACTAATTTTATTGCAGAGCTAAAACAAAAGAGTATAAAATTTAAGATAATCAGACACGAAGAAAAACGAAATGCTTTCACACAAAAAATCCTTAAATATTTTAAAAAAAACTAATGCATTATTAGAAGGTCACTTCGTTCTATCCTCAGGTCTACATTCTTCAAAATATATTCAGTGTGCAAAACTTTTAAGCTTCCCTAACTTAGCAGATAAAATTTGCAAATCCTTAGCAAATAAAATTAAAAAAAAATTCAAAAAAATTGATTTAATACTAGCTCCCGCAATGGGAGGAGTAATAATTGGATATGAAATAGGAAAATTACTTAAAAAAGAAACAATTTTTTGTGAAAGAGTAAATGGTCAATTTACTCTCAGACGAGGTTTCAATATTAAAAAGGGTGCAAGAGTATTAATTATAGAAGATGTAATCACTACAGGGAAATCTAGCCTAGAATGTGTAAAATTAATAAAAGAATCAAAAGCAAAATTAATAGGATTTGCATCTATAATTGATCGATCAACGAAACAATCATTAAAAATAAACTCTAGAATAATATCTCATTTAAAAATAGATGTTCCAACTTTTAAAGCAAACAATTTACCATTAGAACTTAAGTCAATACCAATAACTACACCAGGAAGCAGATTTATTAAGTGAAAAGGTTAGGTGTAAATATAGATCATATTGCAACTTTACGAAACGCTCGTGGAGAGAAACATCCGGATCCATTATATGCAGCTAAAAAAGTTATTAGTTATGGTGCTAATTCTGTAACAATTCATTTAAGAGAAGATAGAAGACATATAAACGATATTGATGCAAAAGAAATATGTGATTTAAAAAATGTGTTGGTAAACCTTGAAATTTCTATGAATAAAGAAATAGTTAATAAAGCACTTAAGATAAAACCAAACTTTATTTGTTTAGTTCCAGAAAATAGAAAAGAAATTACTACAGAGGGAGGTTTAAATATAAAAAACAATTTTAATAAATTAGAGAAAATAATTAAAAAATTTAAAAAAGCAAAGATTAGAACAAGTTTGTTTATTAATCCTTCTCCAAATGATATAAGGCTATCTAAAAAATTAAATGCTGATTGTATTGAGATACATACTGGAAAATTAGCAAACCTAGTTAAATCAAGAAAAAATTATTCTAGTGAATTAAACAGAATTAAAAAAAGTGCAAAACTAGCATCAAGTTTAAATATAGAAGTTCATGCTGGTCATGGTTTAGATTATAAAACCACAAAAATGTTAACTAAAATAAAAGATATTGAAGAGTATAATATTGGACATTTTATAATAGGAGAGTCTATATTTTATGGACTTTCCAAAGTAATTAAAAACTTTAAAAAAATTATCAAAAAGTAAATGAAAATTCTTGGCATCGGTGTTGATATTGTTGAAAATAACAGAATTCAAAAATCTATCAGAAACCCTCTATTTACAAAAAGAATATATACACCAAAAGAATTGAAACAATCAAAAACAGTGCACAATAAAGTAGGTTATTTTTCAAAAAGATTTGCTGCAAAAGAAGCATTCTCTAAAGCTCTTGGAACAGGTTTTCGTAGGAATTTAAATTTTAAAGATATAGAAATTATTAATGACAAAATGGGAAAGCCTTATTATGTTAAAAATAAAAAAATTACAAAAATTATTCAAAAGAATTTTAAAATCAAAAATTTTAAATTTTTTTTATCAATTTCTGACGAAAAAAAATACTCAACTGCATTTGCAATTATTGAAAAATCATGAAAATAGATAGAAATTTTTTTTCAGAAAATATAAAAACACTAATTTATGCTTTAATAATTGCAGTTATAATTAGATCGTTTTTTTTACAACCATTTTATATTCCATCTTCATCTATGGAGCCTACATTATTAGTAGGTGACAGGTTGTTTGTAACTAAATATAGCTATGGATACAGTAAGCATTCATTTCCTTTTAGTCCTCCCATATTAAACAAAAGAATCATGTTTAGCATCCCAGAAAGGGGTGATGTAATTGTTTTTAAAACACCAGCAGATAATCGAACAGATTACATTAAAAGACTAATTGGTTTACCAGGTGATAAAATTCAATTTATAGACTCTAATTTATATTTAAATAACTCAGAGATACTTAAATCAAAAATTACTAACAAAACCAAAATTTATTGTGGAGATAAAAGTATTGATGTTTATAGATTTGAAGAAAAACTATCAAATGGTAAAAAATTTCACACCGTTTACCTAAAAGATTATACTTATCAAAATTCAGATGTGTTTACGGTACCAAAAGATCACTATTTCTTTTTAGGTGACAACAGAGATTGTTCCAAAGATAGTAGGTACTTAACAAGTGTTGGGTATGTTCATAAAGATAATTTAGTTGGAAAAGCTCAATTTATCTTTTTTTCTTCCGATAAAAAAATAGGAAGTTTTTTAGAATTTTGGAAGTGGCATAAGTCAATAAGATTTAATCGAACTTTTAATAAAATTAAGTAATGAAAATAAACTATCAGAGTTTAGAAAAAAAAATTAATTTAAAATTCAAAAATAAAGATCTTCTTATACAATCACTGACACATAAAAGTTTTAACCCAATAAATAATAATGAAAAGATAGAGTTTTTGGGTGATAGAGTACTTGGTTTAGTAATTGCAAAAAAACTTTTAGAAATTTATCCAGAGGAAAAGGAAGGTATTCTTGATAAAAAATTTGCTTCACTAGTTAATAAGAAAACTTGTTTAGATATAGCAAAAAAAATAAATTTAGCTAGTTATGTAAAAACATTTAACCCGTATAATAAAAAAATTAAAATTGAGGACAAAATCATATCAGATAGTTGTGAGGCTTTAATTGGTGCAATATATCTTGATAAAGGTTTTATAAATGCTGAAAAAACAATTTTGAATTTATGGCAGGATCATATCAAAAAAAGTGTAGTTACAGAAATAGATGCTAAAACCAAATTGCAGGAACTAACCTTAAAAAATTTTAAAAAACTTCCTTCGTATAAACTAATTTCAAATACAGGTCCAAGGCATAAGCCTATATTTAAAGTTGGAGTAAAATTACCCAATACAAAATATTTTATAGCCTCTGGAAAATCAAAAAAAGATGCTGAACAAAATGCAGCAATAGAATGTTTAAAAATTATAAATAAAAAATGAATTGGTCAGACGAAGGATTTTTAATAAGTAAAACTAGATATAATGAAAATTCATTAATTGCTGAATTATTTACAAAAGATAAAGGAAAGATATCAGGAATTATATTTGGGGGCACTTCAAAAAAAATTAAAAATTATCTCCAGGTTGGTAACAATTTCCATGTAAATTATAATTCTAAAAATGAAAATAGAATAGGTTATTTTAAAATCGAAATTTTAAATGCCTATTCCCCTTTATATTTTGATTATAAACAAAAGCTATCTTGCATTACATCATCTATGAACTTAATTAAAATATTGACTGCAGATTCTCAATCTAACACTAAGGTTTATTTTTTAATTCAAAATTTATTTATAATTTTAAAAGAAAAAGATTGGTTAAAAAAATATATATTTTGGGAATTGGAGTTATTTAAAATATTAGGATACGATTTAGAGCTTGAAAATATAGTTGATAAGGATTTAGAGGGTAATAAAACTGTTTATTATGTAAGTTCAGCAAATGAAAAAAAATATGTTCCTAATTTTTTGATTGAAAAAGATTTACAGGTCAATGATTTAAATATTTTAATAGATGGTTTTAAATTAGTAGGCGATTATTTAGATAAAACCATATTAAGACCTAATAATTTAAACTATCCAAATAGTAGATTGCTATTCTTAAATACTTTAAAATAATTATCTAATTATTTTATCAATTCTATCAGCATAATAACTTACAATAGCATTTGCACCAGCTCTCTTAAACGCTACCAAACTTTCATATATCGCGTCCTTACTTATTAAGTTTTTCGCTATGGCTGTTTCAATCAAACTATATTCACCTGATACTTGATATGCAAAAACTGGTAATTTAAATTTTTCTTTTATTGACTTTATAATATCTAAGTAGGGCATACCTGGTTTTACCATTACCATATCAGCCCCTTCTTTAATATCTAATGCAACTTCTCTTAAAGCTTCATCAGAATTCCTATAATCCATCTGATAAGTTTTTTTGTCTCCTTTTAAAGAGCTTTTAGATCCAACAGCATCTCTAAAAGGTCCATAGAAGCTTGAAGCATATTTTGCAGCATAAGATAATATTTGAACGTTTTGAAAATTATTTTTATCTAAAGCTTTTCTTATTTTTCCAATTCTACCATCCATCATATCTGATGGGGCAATGACATCACAACCCATCTCTGCCTGAAGTAAAGATTGATTAATCAGTACTTCTATAGTCTCGTCGTTTAGAATAGTGTTAGATTTAATTAAACCGTCATGACCATGTGATGTGTAGGGATCTAATGCTACATCACACATTATACCTATTTGATTTTTGTATCTTTTTTTAATTTCTTTAATTGCTCTACAAACTAAATTTTTTTCATTTAGTGATTCTGTTCCTAATTCATCTTTATGTACATTTTGGGTTTTTGGAAAAAGCGCAATCATTGGAATCTTTTTTTTTATAGCTCTATCAACTATTTGACTCAATCGATTAATTGTATATCTGTATACACCTGGCATCGATGAAATCTCTTGCCGTTTATTTGATCCTTCAATTAAAAAAATAGGTAATATAAAGTCATTTGGACTTAAGGTATTTTCTTGAATCAGTCTTCTTGACCAAGATTCTTTTCTATTTCTTCTAAGTCTAAGACTTGGATATTTACCAATAATCATGTTTTTAATTTACTTTTAAATTGCGACAAATGTAATATACACATATACAAAAAAAAGGGTAGAAAGCAATCAAGATGACATTAGAAAATTCAAAAGTAATAGACTTAAATATTAAAAAAGAAGATAGAGTTTTAGACTTTAGCGATTTTCAGAAACAAGAAATTAAGTTTGATATTGATAAGTTGCAAGAAGCTTATCATCAAATAGTTAAGATTAAAAAATTTGAAGATGCTGGAGTAACTCACTTTGGAGCTATATCATTAACTCAAATACCCGGTGATCCAGATTCAATTAAAGGTAACAAGGCTAGAGGAGTATATTGGACAAAACCTGATAAATCGGGAAAGGAAGTAGTTAGAGATGAGTCTCTTGATGAGTCACAATATTCAGAATTTATAAAAGATTATGAAAATACTTACTTTAAAGAAGTATATGATGCTTTGTCATCTAAATATAAATTAGGAAGAGTTAGAATTCTTTTAAAAGAACCGAGATCAACTTTGAGTTGGCATAGAGATCCTGAGCCAAGATTACATATACCTATAATTACTAACCCAGGCTGTATAATGGTTATTGATAATGTTGCAAAGCACATGCCTGCTGATGGGTCAGTATGGGTTACAAATAATACGAAGTATCATAATGCATTTAATGGTGGTGAAGAGAATAGAATACATTTAGTTGCTTGTGTTTTAGATTACAAATTTAATTAATTTGAAAAAAATATTTATTTCATCAGATCACGCTGGATTTAGATTAAAAGAGTCAATCAAAGATTATTTAAAAAATAAAAAAGTTAAATTTGAGGACCTTGGACCAAATAATAATAGTAGTGTTGATTATCCAGACTATGCACATAAAGTTGCAAAAAAAGTCAAACTTAATAAAAGAAATGTTGGTATTTTGGTGTGTGGATCTGGGACTGGTATGAATATTGCGGCAAATAAGCATAAAAATGTGCGTGCAGCGCAATGTTTTAATCTAAAATCAACAAAATTATCCAGATTGCATAATGATGCAAACATCATTACATTAGGTTCAAGATTGATATCCAAAAAAAATGCTTTAAAGTTTGTAAGTGTTTTTTTAAACACCAAATTTGATGGTGGGAGACACTTAAAAAGAGTTAAAAAAATATAATTATGTCTAGTGAAAAAAATTATTTAAACGATAGCTATAAAAGTTTCTTTGAAGATAGTTTATCAGTAAAAGACCCAGAGCTTTATAAAGCAATTAGGGATGAATTAATAAGACAACAGCAGCATATAGAACTGATCGCCTCTGAAAATATAGTTTCTCAAGCAGTATTAGAAGCACAAGGTTCAGTTTTAACTAATAAATATGCCGAAGGTTATCCTGGTAAAAGATACTACAATGGTTGTGAACATGTTGATGTTGCAGAAAATCTCGCAATTGAAAGATTAAAAAAATTATTTAATTGTAAATATGCAAACGCACAACCACATTCAGGTGCTCAAGCTAATGGTGCAGTATTTTTAGCATTGTTAAGCCCAGGGGACACATTCATGGGTATGAGTTTAAATTCAGGTGGTCATATTACTCATGGATTAAAAATTTCAATGTCTGGTAAATGGTTCAACGCAATAGGATATGATGTTGATAAAGATTCAGAATTGATTGACTATGATAATGTTGAAAAACTTGCTTTAGAACATAAGCCTAAACTTATAATAGCAGGTGGAAGCGCATATTCTAGAGTAATTGATTTTAAGAGATTTAGAGAAATAGCAGATAAAGTAGGCGCATATTTAATGGTTGATATGGCACACTTCTCAGGTTTAGTTGCAGGTAAAGGTTATCCTAATCCATGTGACTATGCACATGTTGTTACCTCAACTACACACAAAGTATTTAGAAGTGCTAGAGGAGGTATAATTTTAACTAATCACGAAGATCTTGCTAAAAAATTTAATACAGCAGTCTTTCCTGGTTATCAGGGAGGACCTTTGATGCATGTTATTGCAGCTAAGGCTGCTGGATTTTTGGAGGCCTTACAGCCAGAATTTCAAGATTATATTAAATCTGTTTTGGCAAATGCTAAAATACTTGCAGAAACTTTAAAAAATAATGGATTTAAAATTTATTCAGATGGAACAGATACTCATTTGATGTTGGTAGATTTAAGGCCTTATAATGTAAAAGGCAATCTTGCAGCTGAGAGTTTATCAAGAGCAAATATTACATGTAATAAAAATGGTATTCCTTTTGATACAGAAAAACCCATGATTACTTCTGGAATTAGATTAGGTACACAAGCAGCTACAACACGAGGTTTTGGATTAAGTGAGTTTAAAACAGTAGGGGAGTTAATAACAAAAACTCTAAAAGGTCTATCTGAAAACCCATCAGATAACAGCAAAATAGAAGAAGAAGTAAAAAATGAAGTTATTTCTTTAACTTCGTCATTTCCGATATATAAGAACCTTTAGTAAATGATTTGTCCGTGCGAAAAAAAGGGTGATACATCTGTTGTGGATTCACGACCTACGGAAGATGGTACAGCCATAAGAAGAAGAAGACTTTGTATTTGTGGTGAACGCTTTACTACTTTTGAAAGAATTCAAATTCGTGAATTAATGGTTGTTAAAAAAAATGGAAGAAAGTCAGTTTTTGACCGAGATAAACTATCTAAATCAATTTATATTGCACTTAAGAAAAGACCAATTGACACTGAAACAATAGAAAAATTTATAAGTCATATATCAAGGTCTTTAGAGGAACTTGGTCAAGGTGAAGTATCAACTAATACAATTGGCACAATGGTTATGGATGGGTTAAAGGATTTAGATCCTGTTGGTTACGTAAGGTTTGCTTCAGTTTATAGAAACTTTAGAGAAGAAAAAGATTTCGTGCAATTCGTGGACAAACTTAATGTCTACAAAAAAACATAAATTTACATTAAAAGATAAATTTTACATGGAGATAGCCTTAGATCTGGCTAGATCTCGTCATGGCCTCACTGGATCAAATCCTTCGGTTGGATGTGTAATTGTCAAAAATGACAAAATAATTTCTATAG
>CACCIO010000022.1 GCA_902546085.1 uncultured Pelagibacteraceae bacterium
TTTACATGAAACTAATTAATTTTTTTTTATTTTTTATTTTTATTTCTATCAACTTCTCATTTGCTGATATCAATAAAGAATTTGAAAATTGGAAATTAAATTTTAAAAAAATAGCTTTAGAAAACAATATTTCAGAAAAAACTTTTGATAGAGTTATGTCTGATACTAAATTTTTATCAGATGTAATAAAATATGACAGGTATCAACCTGAATTTTATGAAGATACTAAAACTTATATTTCAAAAAGAACATCTTCAAAAAAAGTCTCGTTAGGAAAAAAATTTTATGAAAAAAATTCAACCTTAATAAATACTGTTGAAAACGAATTTAATATAGAAAGAGAGTTACTGTTAGCTTTAATGGGAATAGAAACTAATTATGGGACGTATGTTGGTAAAATGGATATTTTGTCCTCTTTGGCAACTTTAAGTTTTGATAAAAGAAGATCAGAATTTTTTACAAATGAATTATTAACACTTTTGGGGTTAATAGAAAATGAACAAATAGATTATAAAACGTTATATGGATCTTGGGCAGGTGCTTTTGGTTTTTTTCAATTTATGCCATCAACAATGAAAAATTATGCAATGGACCATGATGGCAACGGATATATAGATTTAAAAAATAATAATGATGCTTATGCTTCAGCATCAAACTATTTAAATCAAATAGGTTGGAAAAGTGAGAAACCTTGTTTTTATAAAATTGATTTATCAGAGAATATACCAAGTAAATATTTGAATATTTCTGCAAAAAAACTTCATGATAAAAAAAAATTAAAATATTTTAGAAAATTTATTAAAAATAATGATCAAATAGACAAAAAGTACAACGCTTTTAAGGTTGCCATTATAACTCCAGATAAAGATATTATACCTGATGCAGAAACTTTAAATCCAGCTTATGTCGTATTTGATAACTATGAGATAATATTAAAATGGAATAGATCATTGCGATTTGCTTTAGCCGTTTGTACATTAAAAGATAAATTTAAAAATGAACTTTAAAAAACTCATATTAATCATTTCCATATTTTTTTTGTCTGCATGTAATCAATTTGATCAAGAAAATAAAAACTTAGTTTATATTACTGACCAAAAGTATAGTAATACAGGATTTACTTTAATTTATGATGACAAATTAAAAAAAGAAAAAAAAATATCAAAAAAAATTGATAATAGATCTCTTTTAATTTTCCATAATAAAATTAAAAAAAATTCATTTGTTAAAATTACAAATCCTGTTAATGACAAGTCAATTATAGCTGAAGTAATCTCTAATAATGTTAAATTCTCATCTTTTTATAACTCTGTAATTACAAAACGAATTGCTGAGGAGCTATCACTTGACCCCAAAGAACCTTATATTGATCTTATTCTAATCTCAAAAAGTTCAACATTTGTAGCTAAAAAAGCAAAGACTTTTGATGAAGAGAAAAGTGTAGCTGAAAAAGCTCCTGTTGACGGAATTACAATAGATAATCTGGGTGAAGAAAAAAACAAAGAAATCAAAATAAAAAAACATAAGTTTTTATATTCAATAAAGATTGCAGATTTTTATTACAGAGACTCGGCAGAAAATATGGTTGATAGAATAAAAGATGAGACAAATATAAAAAAACCTGTAATTAAGAAATTATCTAAAACTAAATATAGGGTATTATTGGGTCCATTTAATGATATAAAAAAACTAGAAAAATCATTTAATGAAATAAAAGTGTTAAATTTTGAAAATATAGAGATATTAAAAGATGTTTAGAATATTATTAATTGTAATTTTTTTTACTTTTTCATTAGTAAATTTTTCAAAAGCTAATTTTGATGTAAAAGCAAGAACTGCAATATTACAAGATTATCATTCTGGTGAAATTCTTTATGAAAAAGAGCCAGATATTTCAATTTATCCAGCTTCTATGACAAAAATAATGACAGCAATTATTGCTTTTGATCTAATAAAATCAGGCGATCTTAGTTTAGATGAAAAATTTATAATATCAGAGAGAGCTTGGAGATTATCTACATCTGGATACTCATCGATGTTTATAATGGTAGGTGATCAGGTTTCTGTAGAAAATTTATTAAGAGGTATTATTGTTGCTTCTGGAAATGATGCTTGTATTGCATTAGCTGAAGGTATAGCAGGCACTGAAGAAGAATTTGCAATTTTAATGACTGCTAAAGCAAAAGAATTAGGGATGGATAATACAAATTTTTCTAATTCATCAGGAATAAATGACCCCGATAATTACTCAACTGTTAGAGATATTTTAAAAATGTCTAGATATTTAATTAAAGAACATCCTGAATTTTATAAAATGTTTGCTGAAAAAGAATTTACGTGGGATAGAACAGGGGGTGATCCAATAACACAAGGAAATAGAAATCCTTTACTTTATAAAAATCTTGGAGCAGATGGAATAAAAACTGGTTATCTAGCAGTTGAAAAATATTCTTTAGCATCATCAATAGATAGAAATGGCAGAAGATTAATAGCCGTGGGAAGTGGCTTTAAATCAAAAAACTCCAGATCCAGAGAAAGCACAAAATTACTTACATTTGGTCTTACCAATTATGATCTTGTAGAAATAGCTATAGCGAATAAACCAATACATAAAATTGATGTTTGGTTAGGAAAAGAGAATAGTGTGGAAGCATATACAAAGGAGGACATTTATAAAACAATCAAAAAAGCGAAAAAAAAACTTTTAAAAGTTGCCGTTAAGTATGATGGACCAGTCGAAGCACCAATTAAAAAAGATCAAAAAATAGGCACTTTAAGAGTTGTTTATGATCAAGAACTTGTTGGTGAGTATGATCTACTTTCATCGAAAGAAATTAAAAAAGTTAATTTTTTTACAAGATTAATAAAATCAATAAATTATCTAATTTGGGGTGATGTCTAAAAAACCCATCATTGTTTTTGAGGGTATAGAGGGAAGTGGTAAGAGCCATCATATTAATAAAGTTTCAAACTTTTTAGATAAAAAAAAAATAAAATATATAAAAATAAGAGAACCAGGAGGTAGCTTAAATTCTGAAAAAATAAGAAGATTAATCTTAAATAAGAAATCTAATTTTAATATTAATACTGATTTACTTTTATATTTAGCAGCACGGAGTGAAAATATAAATCTTATAAAAAAATCATATAAGAAAAAAATTATTTTGATTGATAGATTCCTAGACTCAACTATTGCATATCAGCATTATGGTATGGGTGTCGATTTAAAAATTATAAAAATCATAAATAAATTTCTATTAAAAAACATTAAAGTCAACTTTACTTTTCTTAATGTTGTAAATAAAAAAAATCTATTTCAAAGATTAAAAAAAAGGAAATCATTAAATAGATATGATCATTTCGATATGAATTTTTATAATAAAGTTCAAAAAGGTTTTTTAAAATTAGTAAAACTTAATAAAAAATCGTACAAAATAATAGATTCTAATTTAGATATAAAAAAAAATGAATATTTAATAATAAATCAAATTAAAAAATTAATAAAATGAATTTAAATCCCTTAACTCAAATAAATTTATTTGAGCATAAAGAAATTTTTAATCAATTAACCAAATTATCTAAAAACGATACTTTGCCTAATAAAATTCTTTTATCTGGTGAAAAAGGTATTGGCAAATCAACATTAGCATATCATTTAATCAATTTTGTATTGTCGGAAAACGAAGAACATCCCTATGATTATGAAAATAATAAAATTAATCCAGATAATAAGTCATACAAACTTATACTAAATAAATCTAACCCAAATTTTTACTTAATTGATGTCTTAGAGGAAAAGAAAAATATTGATATAAATCAGATTAGGGAATTGATAACAAATCTAAACAAATCCTCATTTAATAATAAAAAAAGATTTGTTTTAATTGATAATATCGAATTATTAAACTTAAATTCTATCAATGCTTTATTGAAAATTTTAGAGGAACCTAATGAAAATATAAATTTTATTTTAATAAACAACAATAAAAGAGTGTTACCAACTCTTAAATCTAGATGTTTAAATTTTAAAGTTTTTTTAACAAAAGATCAGTCTATTAAAATTTTTAATCAATTACTAGAAAATGACATGAATACTATCATCAATAATAAGTTATTTGATTATTATGCAACACCTGGAAAATTATTTAAATTAATTAAGCTATCTGAGGAATATGATTTGGATATTGTAAATTTTGATTTAAATACAACTCTTAAAACTCTAATTAAAAATAAAATTTATAAAAAGGATAAATCAATTATTGAAATTATTTATTCCTTTATTGAACTTTATTTTAGAAACAATATATCTATTAAAAATATTAATTTATTAAAGTCATACTATTATTTTTTAGGAAAAATTAATAATTCTAGAACTTATAATTTAGATGAGGAAACATTATTTATGGAATTTGAGGATAAAATACTAAATGGATAAAACTTATTATATTACAACGCCTATATACTACCCATCAGCCAAGCCCCATATGGGTCATGCATATTCAAGTATTATCTCAGATTTTTTCGCGAGATTTAAAAAAATTGACGATTATCAGGTTCATTTTCTTACTGGTACTGACGAACATGGATTAAAAATTCAAAGATCTGCTGAAAAAGCAGGTAAGGAACCTTTAGTATTTTGTGATCAAATTAGTCAAACCTTTAGAGATCTCTCCAATACTTTGAATTTATCAAATACTGATTTTATAAGAACTACAGAAGCTAGACATAAAAAAACAGTTCAACATCTTTGGAATGAACTTGAGAAAAATGATGACATATATTTATCAAATTATTCTGGATGGTATTCAGTATCAGATGAAGCCTTTTATAACGAAGACGAAATTGAGGAATTTGATGGAAAAAAAATTGCAATATCTTCAAAATCTCCTGTTGAATGGATTGAAGAAGAATCTTATTTTTTTAGACTTTCAAAGTGGGAAAAACCGTTATTAGACTATTACGAAGCAAATCCAGATTTTATTGCTCCACTATCTAGGAAAAATGAAGTTATTAGTTTTGTAAAAAGTGGTCTTAAAGATCTTTCTGTAAGTAGAAAAAGTTTTTCATGGGGCATACCTGTTCCAAATAATAAAAACCACGTGATATATGTATGGCTCGATGCTTTAACAAATTATTTAAGTGCATTAAACTATCCTAATACAAATGATGATTTATTTAAAAAATTTTGGCCAGCCTCAATACATTTAATTGGAAAAGATATACTCAGATTTCATGCTGTTTATTGGCCTGCCTTTTTATTAGCAGCAAAAATTGATTTACCAAAAAGAGTTTATGGACATGGATGGATATTATCAGGGGAAGAAAAAATGTCTAAATCTAAAGGGAATATTCTTGATCCACTTGAAATAATTAAAGAGTATGGTCTAGATCCTTTAAGATATTACTTAATCAAAGAAGTTTCTTTTGGGAATGATGGAAATATATCTCAAGAAAGATTAGAAGATTGTATTAATAGTGATCTTGCTAACAATTTTGGAAATTTATGTCAGCGTGTAATCGCTTTTGCAATAAAAAATTGTAATGGAAAAATTCCATTAGAAGTAAAATTTCATGATCAGGATTTAATAATACTTAATAAGTATAAAGATAATTTAGATAATATTAGGTCGCAAATTGATAATCAAAATATTAATTTTTACATTGATTATATTGTAAATTCACTTTTTGAAGCTAACAAATATTTTAATGATCAAGAACCATGGAAAAAAAAAGATGATATAATTAGATTAAATACTATTGTTTACACTACTTTAGAAATTGTAAGAAAAATAAGTTTTTTACTATATCCAATTATTCCTGAATCTTCTTTAAAGGCATTAAAAATCTTTGACATTGAAGAAAAAAATATAAAATTAGATACAGTTTCAAATAATGAGTATTTAACAAAAGGTAATAATATTCATAAAATAGACATACTTTTTAAAAAAATAGATAAAAAAAATGATTGATTCACACTGCCATCTAGATCATGAGCCATTATTAAGTGATTTAGCTAATGTAATACAAAGATCAAAAGAAGTTGGAATACAAAAATTACTTACTATCTCAACTTCGTTTGAAAGTTTTTCTAGAGTAAAAGATTTAATTAATAAAGATGAGATGATCTATGGCACTATTGGAATTCATCCTCATGAAAGCTCCACAGATATTATCACTTCAAATCAGATCATTGAAAGTCTCAATGAAAACTCAAAAATTATTGGAATTGGAGAAACTGGATTAGATTTTTATTATAATAATAGTGAAAAAGATAAGCAAATAGCAAGTTTTAAAGAACATATAGATGCATCCATAAAAACCAATATTCCATTAATTGTTCATTCAAGAGATGCAGAAAAAGAAACTTTTGAGATTTTAAATGAATATAAAAATGAAAACCTTAAAATTTTGATGCATTGTTTTACTGGGTCTAAAGAATTCTCAGAAAAACTAATGACTTTAAACTCATTCTTTTCAGCAAGTGGTATAATTACATTTAAAAACTCATTAGATTTACAACATACGTTCAAATCTATTCCTATGGATAATATCTTAATTGAGACAGATAGTCCTTTTTTAGCACCCGTTCCTAAAAGAGGAAAAAAAAATGAACCATCATTCATTGATTATACTGCTGCAAAATTAGCTGAAATTAAAAATATATCCAAAGAAGATCTTATTAAAAATACTACAGATAATTTTAATAAACTATTTTTTAATTGAAATTAATGCAATTTATTATTTTAGGCTGTGGTAGTTCAATGGGAGTACCAAGACCAGATGGTTTTTTTGGAAACTGTGATCCTGAAAATAAAAAAAATTATAGAACAAGATGTTCAGCTTTAATAAAAACTACAGATGAAAATATACTTATAGATACATCTCCTGATCTACGTCAACAACTTTTAAGACATAAAATAAAAAAAATTAATAAAGTGTTATATTCTCATATGCATGGCGATCAAACTCATGGAATAAATGATCTGAGATCTTTTTATATTAACAGCAGAAAACAGCTTGATGTTTACGCTGATAAATATACTTCTAAATATCTTAATTCTACATTTTCTTATATATTTAAAAGCTACTCAAAAGAATATCCTGCAACCCTTAAACTTAATAAACTGCCAAAAAGAATATTTGCAAAAAATAATAATAAAAAGATTAGTATTCAATCAATTATGGTTGAACATGGTAAGGTCAAATCAAATTGTTTTATTATTAATAAAAAATTGGCGTATATAAGTGATGTAAATAAAATTTATAACAAAGATCATAAGTATTTTAAAAATCTAAAATATTTAATAATTGATTGCTTGTGGTACAATTTTCATCCTTCACATTTTAATTTAGAGTCTTCACTAGCTATAATTAAAAAATTCAAACCCAAAAAAGCTATTCTCACAAATTTATCTCCAGTTTTAGATTATAAAGTGTTAAAAAAAATGCTGCCAAAAAATGTTGTTCCAGCACATGATGGATTAAGTATAAACTTATAAAATATCTTCTATAATTTTAATTAACTTTTTTGACATAGGTTTGGTCATAGATGCAAATGTATCTTCTATTTTGCCTTTTTTATTAATTAAAATTTTGTGAAAATTCCACTTTGGAACTGCTGATTTACCATGATTTTCTTTTGCCCATTTGAAAATTTCATGAGCATTTTTACCTTTAACTTCCGTAATAGTTGTTAATGGAAAGTTAATATTAAAATTTACTTCACAAAATTCTTTTACATCTGCATTACTTTTTTTTTCTTGATTAAATGAATTAGATGGAACACCAAGAACAATTAAACCTTTTTCTTTATATAAGTCCCACAATTCTTGTAATTCTTCATATTGTTTAGTGAATCCACAATAACTTGCTGTATTAACAACTAAAATAACTTTATTTTTATAATCTTTAAAATTAATTATTTCACCAGTTATACTCTCTATACTGAAATCATAAATTTTTTTTTCGTAGTTTGCAGTTGCTGAAGTTTTAAAAAAAAACATAACTATAGATAATAGAAATATTACTTTTTTCATTTATTTGGTTTATTTGGCGTGAGTAAAATTAAAAAATAACCAAATAATGTTGATAATAATGATCCAGTTAATACCCCAATTTTTACACCATCCATATATTGCATGTTTTCAACAAAAGCTAAATTTCCAACAAATAAACTCATTGTAAAACCAATCCCAGTAAGTACACCCACACCATAAAAATTGTACCAACTTGTATCGTTTGGCATTTGGGCTACTTTTAATTTTATCGATATATAAGAAAATATAAATACTCCAAGTTGTTTACCTAGAAACAGTCCAAGTACAATGCCTAAAGGAACTTTATCCAGTAATGAAGCAAAAGATAACCCTTCTAAAGATACTCCAGCATTTGCAAATGCAAATAAAGGCATTATCCCAAAAGCAACATACGGACTAATTGCATGTTCTATTTTAATCAATAAAGAAAAATCTTTTCCCTTTTTTCTATGAGGAATTGTCATGGCCAACAAAACACCTGCAATAGTAGCATGAATGCCTGAGTTATGTGTAAAATCCCAAAGGAAAAGACCTACAACTAAGTAAGGTAGAAACTTTTTAATATTAAATTTGTTAATTAATAATAAAATAATAAATGCCAATAACATTAAGGTTAAATATTTAATACTCAAATCTCCAGAGTAGAATAGGGCAATAATTACTATTGCTCCTAAATCATCAATTATAGCTAATGCAGTTAAGAATACTTTTAAAGATAAAGGAACTCTTTTACCTAATAAAGATAAAACTCCTAAAGAAAAAGCGATATCAGTAGCTGATGGAATTGCCCACCCATTTAATGTTTCACTATCTCCAAAATTTATGAAAATATAAAACAGTGCAGGAACTAACATACCTCCTACTGCAGCAATTATGGGCAATAAAGCTTGTTTAATATTGGAAAGCTCCCCTTGTAAAAATTCTCTTTTAATTTCTAACGTTACAAAGAAAAAGAAAATTGCCATTAAGGCATCATTGATCCAATGCAATACTGATAATTTTAATCCAAAATTATTAATACCTATAAATAAGTATTTATTTAGAGTAGCAAAATATAGATCTGCAAGGCCAGAATTACTTATAAATAATGCAATTATTGCAGCAAACAATAATACCAGTCCACTTGCAGCTTCTAATTTAAAAAACCATCTAAAAGGCTTAGATATATAATTAATCATAAAAAATTAAAAAAGATCTATAATAAATAGTTTTATATCTTGCAATGTTTCAAAAAGGTTAAATAGTATAATTTCTAATTCTGGAAACACTTTAATTAGTGGAGTTTTTAGAGTATCTAGCAAGATAATTAATGCTACAAAAGAAATAATAAATACTATTAAATAAGAAAAAAACTTACTTCCCTTATTTTCTGTTTTTTTAAGTGTGGTTGTATTTTTTAGTTTTTCTTGATTTTTTTCTTCTTTTTTATTATTTATTTCGGCTTTTATTATTTTTTCTGGTGGTTGTTCCTCTTCTTTTTTCTTCTCTTTATTTTCATCTTTTATTTCAATATCTTCACTGAAAATTTCATGTTTCAATTCTAGTACTTCATTATTTTTTTCTTTGCTATTATAAAACCAAATATGATTACATGATCCACACTGCAAATCTCTACCTTCATCTGGTATTAAAAAATTATCAATTTTGAATTGCTTGTTACAATTTGGACAAGTAATTATCATGCTTCGTTATATACCAGATTTTAATCAAATTTCTTTTAATTTTGGCTTCTTTATGCATTGAAATTATCAATAACTGCTGTATTAGTACTCGGATCGGAGTGTAGCGCAGCCTGGTAGCGCATCTGGTTTGGGACCAGAGGGTCGCAGGTTCGAATCCTGCCACTCCGACCATCATTTATGAAGAAAGCAATTATTTACATTCCAAATAAAAATCCAATGCAATCTGGATTAGCAAAAAATAATAAATGGATTTTAGAATTTAAAACAAAGAATCCAACAAAAAACCCTTTAATGGGCTGGGAAAGTTCATCCGATACATATACTGAGTTAAAATTAGAATTTTCTTCTAAAGAATTAGCAATTAATTATGCAAAAAAAAAGAAAATTGATTTTGAATTGATTGAACCTCGTAAGAGAAAAACAGTAAAAAAATCTTATGCTGATAATTTTTTAAAATAAACGATGTTTAGATTTTTTACACAAAGAAATTGGTTTACCTGGTCATGGTTAGGTTCGGCAATTATTTTGTCGTCGCTTTGGATACAGGTTAAGATTGATGTAAAAATTAACGAGTGGTTTGGTGAATTTTATGACATGATTCAAAAAGCCTTAGGAGCACCAAATTCAATTACTATCGAAGAGTATTGGGCTAGCTTGTTATCATTTATTACATTAGCTGCCATGTATGTTGGTGTTGCTGTAATTGTCAGTTTTTTTACTTCACACTATTTATTTAGATGGAGAACAGCAATGGTCGAATGGTATCACAGTGTATATGATAAGGCTCGTAAAATTGAAGGTGCAGCTCAAAGAGTTCAAGAAGATACTATTAAATTTTCTAGAATAATGGAGTCTTTAGGAACTAGCTTAATTGAAGCCTTAATGATACTTATTGAATTTATGCCTATCTTATTTGGATTAAGTATAGGTATACCAATATTCTTTTTTGGTGATTGGGATTATGGATTAATAGTAGGTGCTTTAATTTGGTCAGTTGGAGGCACGATTTTTTTAATTTTACTTGGTTTAATTTTAAGATTAGTTGGTGTTGAGTATGATCTTCAAAAGAAGGAAGCGGCATATAGAAAAATACTTGTAATTGCAGAAGACGATGGAACTGTAAGACCCAAAACTATTGAAGAATTATTTGATGACGTGAGAAGTATTCATTTTTTAAGCTATATTAGATATTTATATTTTAATATAGGAAGAATAGCTTATTTGCAGGCTAACGTTTTATCTGCATATGTTTTTTTGGCACCTGCAATTGTTGCTGGCGCGGTAACACTTGGTGTTATGCAGCAAATTATAAGAGCTTTTGGTAGAGTAGAGGGATCAATGCAATACATATTGAAAGCCTGGCCGACAATTATAGAATTGGCAAGCGTATATAAACGTTTAAGAGAATTTGAATCTAGAATAAATAAAGAAGATTTAATTGTTGAAAAAATTTAATGACAATTGATAAAAAGTTTGTTGATCAATTTATTAATGTTACGGTTAAAGCAGCTTTAGCTTCTTCATATTTCGTTGGAAAAAAAGATAAAATTGCTGCAGACAAGGCAGCTGTAGATTCCATGAGAAAAGAATTAAATAAAATTAATATTAGAGGAAAAATAGTAATTGGCGAAGGTGAACTAGATGAAGCTCCAATGCTGTATATAGGAGAAATATTAGGAGCTGGAAATGGTCCAGAAATTGATATAGCTGTTGACCCTTTAGAAGGCACTAATTTTGCTGCTAACAATTTACCTGGTGCATTATCAGTAATTGCTATCTCTGAAAAAAACAATTTATTTAAAGCTCCTGAAACTTATATGGAAAAAATATCTACTAAAGTTAATGTAAAGAATGTTGTTGATTTGGATTACACAGTTAAACAAAATATTTCAAATTTAAGTGATTATTTAAATAAAAATCCAGAAAACCTAACAGCATGTATTCTTGATAGACCAAGACATAAAGAAATTATAGAAGAATTAAAAAAATTAAAAGTTAATATTAAATTAATTTCAGATGGTGATGTGTCAGGTGCTTTACTTGTAACAGACAAAAAATATAATGTTGATATTTTTTTAGGTATAGGTGGTGGTCCTGAGGGAGTTCTTGCAGCAGCTGCTTTGGATGCATATAATTGTAATTTTCAAGGAAGATTTTTGTTTGAAAGTGATGATGATAAATTAAGAGCAAAACAAATGGGAATAAGCGAATTAAACAAAAAATATGAATTAAATGAAATAGTTAGTGGTGATTCAATTTTTTGTGCTACAGGTATCACATCAGGTGATTTGGTCTCAGGTATAAGAATTAAACAAAGTGAATTTATTTCTGAAACATTAGTAACGCACAAACACTCAGGTTTAAAAAAAGTAATAAAATTAAAACAAAATCTGTAATGATAAGCTTGATTAATTACGCGTTTTACAATAAAAAACAGCTTTTTGGTCCCTTCGTCTATCGGTTAGGACACGTGGTTTTCATCCTCGAAAGAGGGGTTCGATTCCCCTAGGGACCGCCATAAAATATGTATCATTATGTGTATATCCTCAAAACTGCAGATGGATATATAAAAAAAACATATGTTGGTTACTCCACGAATGTTATTGCTAGGTTAAAAAAACATAATTCCTCAAAAGGTGCAAAATCTACCAAAGGCTACAAATGGAAAGTAATTTATAAAAAAAGATTTTTATCAAAATCTAAAGCTTTATCATTCGAATATAAACTCAAAAAAGATAGAAAAAAAAGGTTATCCATATTAAAAGAGGTAAAATAAGTCATTTATGAAAATAGCAACAATACTTCCATATAAGGAAAATTATACTTTTTCTAGAGCTCAGGCTGCTGCCATATGGGTATGTGATTTTTTTAAACATTCAAAATTTAAAGAAACTAATTATATATTTGGCAATACTTCTACAAAAGATTTTCTAACGAAAAATTACGTAAATATTGATATCAGCAATCTTAAATCTAAATTATCAAGTACTACTAAGGAATATTGTAGAAATATTATTTCAAAAATAAAAAATGAAAATTTTGAGATTATAGAAATACATAATAGACCATTGATATTTAATTATATAAAGAAAGAAATTAATTCAAAATATATTTTATATTTTCATAACGATCCATTAAGCATGAATGGATCAAAAACATCTTCTGAAAGATTAAATTTGCTTATAAATCTAGATAAAATTGTATTTGTAAGCAAGTG
>CACCIO010000023.1 GCA_902546085.1 uncultured Pelagibacteraceae bacterium
TAAAATATCTTCTCTATCCAAAGTAAACCAATAATTTTTTTCAATATCATTTTCAGGCTTAAATAAGCTTGATTTAGATTGTAGCATAAGGGTGCCGACTATTTGATTTTGATCAACTAAATTTATTTCTGGTAGGTCTTTTTTTTCAAAAGGTATCCATCCCCTATTCACTAAGTAATTTTCATCACCAACCTTTATTGGATTAACAACTTCAAATCCAGGTTTCCCTGCATCATTTAAGTTATATAAATAAATTTGTTTGTCAAAATCAATATCTCCACTTGTCTTTATCCTAAGGTAGTTTTTTTTTTTAACGTTGGATAATTCCTCTGGGTCGTTTTTTAGAGAATTTTCTATTTGCTCAATTAATTCTAATTTCCAATTTAATCTATAAATTTGCCAAAACCCTAGGGAGAGAAGAGTTAAAATAATAAAATAAACAAATACTGAAAATAGAAATTTATTCTTCAAGGATAAATATTAACTTCCCCAAATATATATTGCAGCAAATAAGAAGAGCCACACTACGTCAACAAAATGCCAGTACCAAGCAGCTGCTTCAAATCCAAAATGATGATCTTTTGTGAAATGACCAAGCCTTCCTCTCCACAAACATACGGCCAAAAAAATTGTTCCAATAATCACGTGAAAACCGTGAAAACCTGTTGCCATATAAAATACTGCTCCATAAATATGGCCCGAGTAGGTAAAAGTGGCATGATGGTATTCATATGCTTGTAATAACGTAAAAAAGAAACCTAGTATTACTGTTAAAGTTAATCCTTGTATAAATCCTTTTCTATCATCCTCCAATAAAGAGTGATGGGCCCATGTGACAGTTGTTCCTGATAATAATAAAACTAAAGTATTTATCAAAGGAATGTCCCAAGGATCAAATGTTTCAATATCTTTTGGTGGCCATACATTTCCAACAAATTCATTTGGAAATAAACTTATATCAAAATAAGCCCAGAACCATGCAACAAAGAACATTACCTCTGAAGCAATAAATAAAGTCATTCCATATCTATGATGAATTTGAACAACAGGAGTGTGATGACCTTGATGTTCAGCTTCGATTACTACATCTCTAAACCACATATATGCACCATAGATTAATAAAGCCAAACCAAGATACATTCCCCATGAAATACCGTTATGCATATAAAAAATTGCACCTATAGCTAATACTAAGCATGCAAAAGATGTATAGATTGGCCAAGGACTTGGATCAACTAAGTGGTAATCGTGTTTTTTTTCTGCTGACATTTTCGTGATTATGATTGTTTATAGTAATCTGTCGAGAAAAAAGTGTATGACATAGTTACATCTTGTAGATTTTTTGTAGTTGGATCGTTCACAAGGTCAGGGTCTAAATAAAAAGTCATTACGTAAGTTGCCTTCTCTCCTGCCTTCAACTCTTGTTTTTCAAAACAAAAACATCCTAATTTACTGTAATATTTACCAAAACTTGCTGGTGAAACATTAAAGCTAGCAACACCATAAGTTGTTTCGCTTCCTAAATTTTCAACTTCAAATTCAATTCTGTTGACCTGGCCAACTTTCACATCAATAACGTTTGATTTTGCTTTGAAATTCCAATCAAGATTGTTCACATTTGTATCAAACCTCACACTTACAACTTTGTCTAAAACTATTTTTGGAGCTTCTTTTGAAACCTGGGTTGTCCCTCCAAAACCAGTGACTCTACAGAACAAGTCGTACAAAGGCACTGCTGCAAAGGACAATCCTAACATAAGGACAAAAATCCCAGCTAAAAGTAAAGGAGTTAATGTTTTGCCTTTAATCATATTTGTCTATCAAATACTCCAACGTTATATAAAGTAAAAATAAATAAAAATACCATAAACGCTAAAATTGCTATAGCAGTTATTATGTTTTTTTTCTTTGTTTTTTTGTCAGGCGTTATCATAAAATTTTATCAACTAAAAAAAGAACAAAAATTAAAAATAAATACAAAATTGAATATCCAAAAATTGATTTTGCTTTTTTTGCATCAAATTTGTTTTTTTTAAATGTATAGAGGTCAAAACATAAATAATTATAATAAATTGTCAAAATTAAAGATGGGATTAAAAAGGTTATACCCACAAAGTCAATTGCATAAGGCAAAATAATTACAGGCAACATCATTAAAGAGTAAACAAATATATTTAATTTTGTACTCTCAACTCCATTTGTTAATGGAAGCATTGGAATTTTAGCTTTTTTATAATCGTCAGATTTATACAAACTTAATGCCCAAAAATGTGAAGGAGTCCAAAAAAATATGATTAAGAAGAAGGTTATTGGTTCAAAAGTTAAAGAGTTAGTAGCTATAGTCCAGCCAATAACTGGAGGCAGTGCTCCTGCAGCTCCTCCAATTACTATATTCTGAGGAGTTTTTCTCTTTAACCAAATCGTATAGACAAATACATAAAACAAAATTGTAAAAAGTAACAAGCTAGCTGATATTCTGTTTGAATAATAATCAAGTGCTATTACAGAAAAAATAGAAAGAGAAATTCCAAATACAAGTGCTTGATTTCTATTTACTTTACCCATTGGTATTGGTCTTAAGCAAGTTCTTGTCATTAGAGCATCTAAGTCAGACTCATACCACATATTTAAAGCCCCGGCTGCTCCTGCTCCAATTGAAACTAAAATTATTCCAATGATTGCATCTTTTGTTGCAATTACATTAGGGGCCATTAATAATCCAACTGCACATGTAAAAATAACCAAAGACATTACTCTTGGTTTCATTAATTTAAATAATTCAGATAAATTAAAGGCGTCTTCTTGAGATAAGTTTCTATTTTTTATTTTAGACTTTATCATTAATTTAAAATTAAAAAATCTTATTATCTATATTTAGCTAGTAGATTTTTCAACACCCTCTTCATCTTCAAACTTTGGTAATTCTTCAAAAGTATGAAAATTAGGTGGAGATGGTACAGTCCATTCTAAAGTTGTAGCGCCTTCTCCCCATGGGTTTTGTGCTGCAGCCTTTTTTTTATAAAACGCATAAGCAAGGTTTATAAAAAATACTACCAATCCAATTACAGAAATATAAGAACCAATTGAAGAGATGTAATTCCATCCTGCAAAAGCATCTGGATAGTCAGCATATCTTCTTGGCATTCCTGCAAGTCCTAAAAAGTGTTGTGGAAAGAAAACTAAGTTTACTCCAATAAATGTTAACCAGAAATGTAATTGACCCATCCACTCTGAATACTCGTAACCAGTCATTTTTCCAAACCAGTAATAAAAACCAGCGAAGATGGCAAACACAGCTCCTAACGATAAAACGTAATGAAAATGAGCAACAACGTAGTAAGTATCATGCATTGCAGTATCCACTCCAGCGTTTGCAAGAACTACACCCGTAACTCCGCCTACTGTAAATAGAAATATAAATCCTAAAGCCCAAACCATTGGGGTTTTGAATGAAATCGAACCACCCCACATAGTTGCTATCCATGAAAATATTTTTATACCAGTTGGAACTGCAATGATCATCGTTGCAGCTAAAAAGTATGCTTTTGTATCTGTGCTTAAGCCTACTGTGTACATGTGGTGAGCCCACACAACAAAACCAACTATTCCAATTGCAACCATTGCATAAGCCATTCCTAAATATCCAAAAACTGGTTTTCTAGAAAATGTTGAAACAATATGGCTAATCATTCCAAAACCTGGTAAGATTAAAATATAAACTTCTGGGTGACCAAAGAACCAAAACAAATGCTGGAATAGAACTGGGTCTCCGCCAGTTTGCGCATCAAAAAAAGCTGTTCCAAAGTTCCT
Source organism: uncultured Pelagibacteraceae bacterium (assembly GCA_902546085.1). Lineage (GTDB taxonomy): Bacteria > Pseudomonadota > Alphaproteobacteria > Pelagibacterales > Pelagibacteraceae > Pelagibacter. The sequence goes on from CACCIO010000023.1 coordinate 3,811, forward strand.
ATCTGTAAGAAGCATCGTAATTGCTCCTGCTAAAACTGGTAATGATAGCAATAACAAGAAAGCTGTTACTAATATTGACCAAGCAAATAATGGCATTTTATGAAGCGTCATACCAGGAGTTCTCATATTTAAAATCGTAGTAATAAAGTTCACTGCACCCAAAATTGAAGAAGCTCCAGCTAAGTGTAAACTTAAAATTGCAAAATCCATTGCAGGACCTGGTTGTCCAGCTGTAGATGACAATGGAGGATATATTGTCCATCCACCTCCTACTCCTGTTTGACCTGGAGGACCATCCATGAAAATTGACATTATTAATAATATGAAAGATGTAGGTAGCAACCAGAATGAAATATTATTCATTCTAGGAAAAGCCATATCAGGTGCACCAATCATTATTGGAACAAACCAATTACCAAATCCACCAATCATTGCTGGCATAACCATAAAGAAAATCATTATCAAACCATGACCAGTAACCAAGACATTATATAAATGATAGTTTCCACCTAAAATTCCATCACCTGGATGCATCAATTCCATTCTCATTAAAACTGAGAATGCAGTACCAATTACACCTGCAATAATTGCAAATATCAGATACATTGTTCCAATATCTTTGTGATTAGTTGAATAAGCCCAACGTTTCCAACCAGTTGGTGTATGATGATCGTCGTGTGAAGCCGTTTGTGTATACATATTATTTACTCGCTAGTTTTTTAAATTGATCTTCTTCATTAACTTCTTTTGCAAATTTGACTTTAGCGTCTAACAACCACTCTTGATACTCTTCGTTAGTAACTACTCTTACTTCAATAGGCATAAATGCATGTTTAATTCCACATAGTTCAGAACATTGACCATAATAAGTCCCAACTTTTTCTGCTTTAAACCACGTTTCATTTATTCTTCCAGGCACAGCGTCTCGTTTTACTCCAAATGAAGGGAGTGCCCACGCATGTAGAACATCATTAGCTGTGATCATTACCTTAACAACTTTATTTACTGGAACAACTAATTCGTTATCTACAGCTAAAAGTCTTGGCTCATTTTCTTTTAAATCTTTAGTTTCAATCATGTATGAGTCGAAGAAAATATTTTCATCTGGATACTCGTATCCCCAGTACCATTGATATCCTATAGCTTTAACAGTTATATCCGCCTTTGGAATTGCATCTTGTTTATATAAAATTTTAAATGATGGAACTGCCATCACGATTAGAATTAAACATGGAATTAAAGTCCATAAAACTTCAACAGCAACATTATGAGTCCTTTTTGATGGAACTGGATTTGCTGACGCTCTAAATCTTATACAAGCATAAACCATTAAAAATAGTACAAAAACGCTGATTGCTATTATAATTGGTAACAATAATTTATCGTGGAAATTAACTATATCTCTCATAGTCTCGGAAGCAGCCTTTTGAAAGCCTAGTTGCCAATCAACTGGTTGATTAGCTAATGCGCTTGAAGTTGTTAAGAATGTTAGAAATATATATAAAAATTTTTTCATTTTTTTAATCTATATAGAGTGTCTTTTAAAAAAATACACTTTTACTTTTAGCGACAAAATATCAATTAATGGCGTAATTTATGATCGATAGGGCAGAAATTACAGCGGTTTCAGATCTCAAGATGTTTTCATTGATTTTAAAAGACTGAACATCATTAAATTTGAGAATCTCATCCCTTTCCTGCTCAGAAAAATCTCCTTCAGGCCCTATGATTACGCAAGTGGGTTTAGTTGTTAACTTTGTAAGATCAATTTTTGTATTAGCAGTATTGAGGTCAGTAAATAATAAATCCATATCATTATTTAGAAAGCTTTTTAATTTTTGAGGATCCTCAATTGATGGAATTGTTATTCTATTTGACTGTTCGGCTGCTTCTATAATTACTTTTTCCAATCTCTCTTTATTTATCTTTCTAACAATCGTTCTTTCGAAGATAATTGGTAAAAACTTGGTTACACCAAGCTCTGTGGCTTTTTGGATCATGAAATTAAAATAATTTGATTTGATTGGAGAGAAAGCCAGCCATAGCTCTTTAGTATTTTCTTTATGTCTTAATTGTTTCGTAACATTAAATTCAACTGTACTTTTTGTAATATTTAAGATTATTGCTTCCCATTCACCACTACTATTAAAAAGAGAAAAAACTTCTTTCTCTCTAAGTCTCATGACTTTTGAAACATAGTGAGATTGAGATTTATTAAGTTTGTCAGTCAAATTAAGAGATAAACTTTTTAAATAAAATAATCTAATGTTACTCATATTGATAAATTAATTTATGAAAAATATTAAAGCAATAATTTTTGATGCCTACGGCACCTTATTTGATGTCAACTCAGCTGCTGAAAAATGCAAAGATAAAATAGGTGATAATTGGGAAGGTTTTGCCAATTATTGGAGAACCACACAATTAGAATATACTTGGCTGAGAAGTTTAATGAAACGTCATAAGGATTTTTGGCAAGTGACAGAGGACAGTTTGGATAAATCAATGAAAACTTATGAAATAGACTCCTCTATGAGAAATGAATTATTAAACCTTTATAAAATTCTGTCACCATTTAAAGAAGTGCCTGAAGTTTTAAAATCATTAAAAGATAAAAATTTAAAACTTGCCGTTCTTTCAAATGGTACACCTTCCCTTCTTAATGAATTGGTTAAGAGCAATAATTTAGAAAATATATTTGATGATATTTTTTCAATTGAAGAGGTTAGAGTTTATAAACCAGACTTTAAAGTTTACGATATACCAATTAAAAAATATAATATTAAAAAAAATGAAGTTGCTTTTTTAAGTGCTAACACTTGGGATATATCTGGTGGTGGAAATTATGGTTATAATTCTATTTGGGTTAATAGAAACAATAATACTTTTGATAATCTAGATTATGTACCGAAACATCAAATTAAAGATCTTAGTAATTTACTTGATATATTATAAATAATTCTTATTTATGAAACATGAAAATCATTGAAGTTAATAAGATTATTGATCCTATTCCAGCTTCTGACGGTGCTGGAGTTAAATTAAAAAGAAGTATTGGTGTTGAGCCAAATTATTTTGATCCTTTTTTAATGCTTGATGAATTTGGATCAGAAAATAGTGAGGATTATATTGCAGGTTTCCCACCCCACCCTCATAGAGGAATTGAAACAGTGACTTATATGTTGGCTGGAGATTTTGAGCATAAAGATAGTACAGGTGGTGAAGGTAGAATGACTGCAGGAGATGTTCAATGGATGAAAACAGGAAGTGGGATCATTCATTCAGAAATGCCTGCTATGAAAGAAGGAAGACTTCATGGTTTTCAATTATGGATTAACATGCCTGCTAAATTAAAGATGAGTAAGCCAGAATACATTTATATTGATGCTGATAAAATGAGTGTTCATAAAGATGATGATAAACAGGTAAAAGTAATAGCTGGAAAATTTGAAAAAGCTGAAGGTCCAGTAAAAGGACATAACGTTGAGCCAGTTTATTTTGATGTCGAGCTTAACAAAGATAAAGAATTTAATTTTAAATTACCATTTACCCATAATACTTTTATTTATTTAATTAATGGTGAAATAGAAATTGGTAAAGATAAACACGATCAAGTTATAGATAGCACTTTAATATTGCTAACTAAGGGTGAAAATTTAAGCGTTAAAGCTAAATCAAATGCTAAGTTTTTAGTAATTTCTGGTAAACCAATTAATGAGGAAATAGCTAGAGGGGGACCATTTGTGATGAATACCAAAGCAGAAATCTTGCAAGCAGTTCAAGATTATCATAATGGTACTTTTGTAAAATAAATTATGAAAGCTGTAGAAATAAATAAAACTGGTGGACCTGAAGTTTTAAATGTTAAAGAAATATCTTTAGACAAACCGGGTCCTGATCAAGTAACCATTGAACAGAAAGCTATTGGTCTTAACTACATTGATACTTACCACAGATCAGGATTGTACCCTTTAAAGTTACCAATTGGTTTAGGTTTAGAAGGCGCTGGAATTATTACTGATGTTGGAGAGAACGTTAAAGACTTTAAAGTTGGTGACAAGATTTCATACGCAGGTATTCCTTTAGGTTCATATTGTTCACACAGAAACTATCCAACTAAAAATTTAGTTAAAGTACCAGAGGGTATTGATCTAGAAATAGCCGCAACATTAATGACAAAAGGTTTAACAACTTTTTATCTTTTGCATAAAACTTATCCAGTTAAATCAGGTGACACAATTTTATTTCACGCAGCTGCTGGAGGTGTTGGTCAGATTTTTGGACAGTGGGCAAAAAGTTTAGGTTGTACTGTTATAGGTACAGTTGGATCAGAAGAAAAAGTAAATATAGCAAAAGAAAATGGTTACGATCATGTAATTAATTATAATAAAGAAGATTTTGCAAAAAAGGTATTGGAAATCACTAATGGTAAAGGTGTTCCTGTTGTCTACGATGGAGTAGGTAAAGATACATTAGATGGATCAATTGAATGTTTAGCAGTAAGAGGAATGATGGTTTCATTTGGAAATGCATCTGGACCATTATCTGATATTAATGTCCCAAAAGTTATTCAACCTAAAGGCCTATATCTTGTAAGACCCTCTATGCAACAATACCTATCGACAAGAGAAGAGTTGGATGAAGCATCAAAAACAATGTTTGAAAAAATTAGCTCTGGTAAAATAAAAATAAAAATTTTTAAAAAGTACAAGCTAGAGGAAGTTATTAAAGCACATCAGGATCTTGAAGGACGAAAAATTTTAGGCCCTGCTCTTATAGTTCCTAATTAACATCAACATCCATATCTGACATATGAAGCTTCAGAGCATTTGTTGAAATTTGAATTTCTCTAATAAAAAAAATTATAGATATAATCATAGATAAACAACAAGATCCAAAGATTACACGAGCTAAAAAAAGCTCATCGAGATACAAAGCAAATACTGTCAACATGTTAAAAAGGAATCCAAAAGAAGCAAACAATATAGTCCATCTTAAAAGAGTAATTCTTCCACTTAAATTAATAAACTGTTTCTTCCATTCTGGGGGTATATGTTTTTCATAAACATGCTCATCGTGAAGCTGCCTAATTAAGATACTTAAAGAATGAAATCTATTACTATATACAGCCATCATTAATGGTATAGCTGGAAACATTAGTGCTGTGACAGTGTAATCTATATTCATACGAATCAGTTTGATTATGAAACTAGGCTTTGTTATTTACAAGTAAAAAATTATGAACCGAGTAAAGTTATTTATTGATTTAATCAGATTAAAGAAACCAATTGGTTTTATGCTTTTGTTTTGGCCATGCGCTTGGGGATTAACTATGGCATATGATTTTTCAAATGGTTTTAAGAATTATTTTTTTTACTTAATACTATTTTTTTTAGGTGCAATTTTAATGAGATCTGCAGGATGCATAGTAAATGATATTTTAGACAAAGAGTTTGATAAAAAAGTAGAAAGAACTAAAAATCGTCCTATAACATCAAATAGAATTTCTATTGGACTTGGAATTTTTTATTCAGCAACTTTATGTTTTTTAGCATTATTAGTATTATTAAACTTTAATAAAATTACGATTATACTAGCCTTGGGTTCAATGCCATTGGCATTTACATACCCCCTAATGAAAAGATTTACCTATTGGCCTCAATTATTTTTGGGTATTACGTTTAATTATGGGCTTATTCTGGGATGGACAGCAATATACGGTGAAATAAATCTACTGCCAATTCTATTTTATTTTGGAGCCATATTTTGGACACTGGGATATGACACCATTTATGGGTATCAAGATTTAAAAGACGATGAAATTATAGGACTAAAATCAACATCAATA
>CACCIO010000024.1 GCA_902546085.1 uncultured Pelagibacteraceae bacterium
CATGAAGTATACCTAATCTTTTTGCAACTTCAGTATAGGCTGGAATTAAATCACCCAGATCTTTTCTAAATCGGTCTTTATCTAATTTTTTTTCTGTAATACTGTCCCACAATCTACATGTATCAGGACTAATTTCATCTGCTAAAATAACTTCATTTTTTCCATCAATTTTAATTCTTCCAAATTCTAATTTAAAATCAATAAGTTTAATCCCAACACCTCTAAACATCCCAATCATAAAATCATTAATTCTCAAAATCATTTTTTTAACTTTATCTATTTCTGTTTTTGACGCCCAATCAAAAGCTAAAATATGTTCTTCAGATATTAATGGATCTCCAAGCTTGTCATTTTTAAAGCAGTATTCGATTAGAGGTTCTTTTAAAACAGTACCGTCCTCAATACCCAATCTTTTAGTAATTGAGCCTGTTGCAACATTTCTCACAATGAACTCTATCGGAATTATTTCAACAAGCTTTATAATTTGCTCACGCATATTTAATCTTTTTACTAAATGATTTTTAATTCCTATTTGAGAAAGGTTAGAGAGTATATGTTCTGATATTCTGTTATTTAGAACACCTTTACCTTCAATGGTAGTTTTTTTTTGATTATTAAATGCAGTAGCATCATCTTTAAAATATTGGATAACTAAATTTTTATCATTTGTTGCATAAATGATTTTAGCTTTTCCCTCGTATAATTTTTTGCCTTTTTTCATTATTTAAAAACTCTTCTAAAAATAAAATTAACGTGTTTAAGGTGTTTAGAATAATTAAATATAGATTTTAATTTTTTTTGTGAAATTTTATTCATTATAAATTTATCAGATGAAATGACGTCAATTAGGTTTAAATTCTCTGCAAAACATTTTTTTGCATAAGATTGAACAAATCTATAAGATTTTTCTCTGCTTAAACCTGTTTTAGTTAATTCCAACATAACCTCTTGAGAAAAAATTAAACCTTTTGTTAAATTTAAGTTTTCAAGCATTTTTTTAGGATAAACAATCATGTTATCTAAAATATTTGTAAGTCTAATTAATGCAAAATCAGTTGTTATATTAGCATCTGGTCCGATATTTCTTTCAACACTTGAATGAGAAATATCTCTTTCATGCCAAAGAGCTATGTTTTCAAGTGCTGGTACAACTGCACTTCTAACCATCCTAGCTAAACCAGTAAGATTCTCACTTAAGATAGGATTTTTTTTATGAGGCATTGCAGAGGATCCTTTTTGATTTTTAGAAAAATATTCTTGTAGCTCATAAACTTCAGTTCTTTGTAGATGTCTTATTTCAGTTGCTACTCTTTCAATAGAACCAGCAATAATACCTAAAACAGAGAAATAAAATGCATGTCTATCTCTGGGAATTACTTGAGTAGAAATTGGTTCAACTTTCAGACCCAATTTTTTTGCCACATATTTTTCAACATTTGGATTAATGTTAGCAAATGTCCCAACAGCACCAGATATTGCGCATGTTGATACTTCATCAATCGCATTTTTTAATCTATTTTTGTTTCTTTTAAATTCTTCGTAAAACGAAGCCAATTTTAATCCAAAAGTAATTGGCTCAGCATGGATACCATGGCTTCTTCCCATGCACGGTGTAAATTTATATTTTTTGGCCTGTTTTTTTAAAACTTTTAAAATTTGATCTATATCTTTTAAAATGATTTTACCTGATTGGACTAATTGAATATTAAAACTGGTATCTAAAACATCTGATGAAGTCATTCCTTGATGCAGGTAGCGTGCTTTAATTCCAGCTTTTTCAGTTACAGAGGTAAGAAATGCTATCACGTCATGTTTAACTTCAGACTCTATTTTGTGAATTCTGCTTACATTAATTCTGGCTTTTTTTCTTACAATTGAAGCAACACCTTTTGGAATTTGCCCAAGTTTTTCCATCGCTTCTGCAGCTGCAACTTCAACATCTAACCAGATTTTGTATTTATTTTCTTCTGACCAAATATCAGTTAATTCTTTTCGCGAGTATCTTTTAATCATTAATTATAAGTATGGAGGCTTTAAATAACCTTTAGCAGATTCTGTAAAGATTTCATAACCATTTTCAGTAATTCCTAACGTATGTTCAAATTGTGCAGATAAAGATTTATCTTTCGTAACAGCTGTCCAACCATCGTTTAACATTTTAACATCGTATTTACCCGCATTAATCATTGGTTCTATCGTAAATGTCATACCCGGTCTTAATTCTGTGCCTGTATTTTTTTTACCGTAGTGTAAAATATTTGGCGGCTCATGAAATGTTGTACTTATTCCATGACCACAAAAATCTCTGACAACTGAAAATCCTTTTTCTTCTACAAATGATTGAATTTCATAACCAATATCTCCTAATTTAATTCCAGGTTTTAAAATTCTAATAGCTCTCATCATAGATTCGTGGGTAGCATCTATAAGATTGTTTAACTTTACTGAGGTTTTTCCGATACAAAACATTCTGCTTGTATCACCATAATGTTCATCAACAATTGCAGTTACATCAACATTTACAGCATCACCTTCTTGTAAAATTCTATCTGAGGGTATTCCATGACATATTACATGATTTAAAGATGTGCATAAAGATTTTGTAAATCCTCTATAATACAGAGGAGCTGAGTAGCCACCATTGTCTCTAATAAATTCATATCCAAGTTTATCGATATAATCAGTGGATACACCTTCTTTAATATTATCAGTTAACATATCCAAAGTTCTTGCAGCCAAGTTTCCTGCAATTCTCATTTTTTCAAATTTTTCTTTATAATCAGTCATCTATAATTTTTAATTTTTTATCTATAAAAATTTTTTTAGAACTTATATTACATCTATACGCTAAAAAATTAACACCAGCTTTTTTAGCAATTAAATAGCTCTTATAATATTCTTCATCTATATCTTTAGCTATTTTAAAGTATTTCATATTTTGAACTTGAACTAAAAATATTAAGTATGTTTTATAACTTTTTTTTATGGCATCAATAAGGGTTAATAAATGCTTAGTTCCTCTTGCTGTTGGAGCATCTGGAAATTCAGCAGTATCCTTATTTCTAAACAATGTAACATTTTTAACCTCTACAAACATTTTTTGACCCTTTTTTTCTAATAAAAAATCAAACCGTGTTTCTTTATTAAAAAAAACCTCTGGTTTTATAATGTCATTATTCTTAAGTTCATTTACTAAATTATTTTTAAGACCATGTTCAATTATTCTATTCGCCATGTGGGTATTTACACCTACTAAATTTTTTCTAGATTTAATAATTTCCAATCCATATTTAAGCTTTCTTTTTGGATCATTATTGGGAAGCAAATAAACCTCATTTCCTTCATCTAACAAACCTTTCATTGATCCTGTGTTAGGACAGTGGGCTGTGACAATTTCATTACCTAGTTTTACATCAGTAAAAAATCTCTTATATCGTTTGATTAGTTTGCCTTTTATTAAAGACTTGGTAAATTCCATTACTAAATTATATATTTCATATGGATAAAAAAGCAAAAGTAAATGCATCAATATTAATTATAGGTAACGAAATTTTGTCTGGTAGAACCCTAGACACAAATACCTCAACTTTAGCAATATGGTTAAATTCAATTGGAGTTAACGTTGCAGAAGTTCGAGTAATTCCAGACGTTGAAAAAATAATTGTGGATACTTTAAATTTACTTAGATCAACATATGATTATGTTTTTACAACTGGAGGTATAGGACCAACACATGATGATATTACAGCTCAATCAGTATCAAAGGCTTTTGGAATAAAATATGAAGTACATAAAGAAGCTTTTAAAATTTTAGAAAAATATTATCAACCAGGTGAATTTAATAAGGGGAGACAGAAAATGGCGTGGATGCCAGAGAATGCAAAATTAATTTTAAATCCTACGAGTGGTGCACCAGGTTTTAATGTTGAGAATGTATATTCATTACCAGGTGTTCCCTCTATTTTAAAATCAATGTTAGGTGGTTTAACAAATGAAATTGTTGGCGGAGAACCAATTAAAAGTCTTACTATAAGTTTAAAAACAGTTGAAAGCGAAATAGCAAATTCTTTAACTAAAGTTCAAAATAATAATAAGGATGTTGAAATAGGAAGCTATCCATTTTTTCATGCAGGGAAGTTAGGAGTTTCAATAGTAATTAGATCTGAAGATCAAAGTAAAATAAATAATTGTAATTCACAAATTTTAAAATTTGTGAATGAAAAAAAAATTGAAGTAGTTGATCGATAATGTTGTATTTTGCTTATGGTAGTAATCTTCATCATTTTCAAATGAAACGCAGATGCAAAGACAGTATTTTTTTAAAAAAAATAAATTTAAAAGATTTTAAATTAACCTTTAGAAGCAAATATAGAGCTGCAGATATACAGGCAAAAAAAAATTCAGTTGTGCCTGGAGCTTTATTTGAAATTTCTAAAAGTGATGAAAAAAAGTTAGATGTGTATGAAGATTTTCCAAATCTATATAAAAAACATTATTTTTATTATTATGGAAAAAAAGTTATGACTTATACAATGGTAAAAAAATCTCCGTTCAAATTTCCAACTGAAAGATATTTAAATGTTGTAAAAAAGGGTTATCGAGATTGTAAACTTGATAACAAGTTTTTAATAAAAGCATTACAAAACTAATTTAAAATGTTCTTACATACAAAATTAGAAAGCAGAACGAATCCAATTAAAATAGCTTTTATTGGATGTGGAAAATTTGTTAGTATGTTTTTGGCCCAATATAATCATTTAGATAAAATACAAATTGATAGCATTGTTGATATTAATATTAACCAAGCTAAAAAAAATTGTTTAAATAGTGGTCTTAGCTCTGAAACTACAGAACAAATAAATTTTTCAAACTCATTAGATGAAGTTTTAGATAGAAATATAGAAATTTTTATAGAAGCTACAGGAAATCCAATTATAGGGACAGTACATGCATGTAAAATAATAAAAAATAAAAAAAATATAATTTTGGTGAATGTTGAAGCTGATATTACTTGTGGAAAATATCTTTCAGATTTGTCTAAAAAATATAATGTTATTTGTTCAATGGCGTATGGTGATCAACCTTCATTAATTTTAGAGCAAATTGAGTGGGCAAGGCTAAATGGGTTTGAAGTTATTTGCGCAGGAAAAGGTACTAAGTATCACCCAACTTTTGAATATTCCACACCTGATACAGTCTGGGGACATTATGGTTTAACTAAAGAAAGAGCAGAAAATGAGTCTGGAATGAATCCTAAAATGTTTAATAGTTTTTTGTGTGGAGACAAATCAGCTATAGAAATGTGTGCAGTAAGTAATGCTTCGAATTTAAAATGTCCAAGTAATGGTTTAACTTTTCCTCCAGTTGGTGTTTATGATATTGCCAAGAAGATGATACCTAAAAAAGATGGAGGATTAATTGATAGTGAAGGGCAGGTGGAGGTAATTTCAAGTATCGATTTAGAAAAAAAAGATATTGAAAATGATTTAAGATGGGGAGTTTACATTGTTTTAAAAGCAAAGAACGAATACGTTAAAAATTGTTTTAAAGATTACGGAATGGTTACAGATTCCTCAGGAAATTATTCTGCAATATGGAGACCATATCATTATATTGGATTAGAACTCGCACAATCTATATACTCTATAGCTTTAGACAATAGAGCAACTGGTTTTACAAAAAATTATAATGCTGAAGTTGCTAGTATTGCAAAAAAAGATTTAAAGAAAGGAGAAAAACTTGATGGTGAAGGTGGATTTTGTGCAAGAGGTAAACTGATCACTTCAGGAAAATCAAAAAAAGAAAAAATATTACCACTGGGTCTTACTGATAATGCAATATTAAAAAAAGACATTAGTAAGGATGAAATTATTAAGTTAGAGGACGTTAATCTTAATTTACCTGAAGAAGTAATAGAGGCTAGAAATTATCAATATAATTTAATTTATTAAATATTTACAGGTAATGTTTATTATCTTCGTTTACTGCTTTTTCTAATCTTATTAAAAAATCAGGTATTGCACTTTTAACTCTACTCCAAGTTGGTATAAACGGGGCATCCATTGGATTTAAATAAAAATCTTCACCTGCTTTAATTATATTTTTAGAAAATAATTCAACAGCCTTTTCCTCAGAATGAGAGTCAAATTCCAAACCATTCATTTCTGCATCTCCCCGATAAGCGTCTATTAAATCAAGTGCTGACCTATAGTATGTCGCTTTAAGCGACCTTAATTGCTCTCTACTGAAGGAGTGACCTTGAGTTGCAAGTTTTTTTATAAAAGTTTTAATTATATCAATAGACATTCTTGATAAACCTTTGTTTTCATTATCAATCGATAAATTCTGATGTTTATGATCATAAGTATCAGCTAAATCTACCTGACAGATATTTTGTGGAGAAAAATTTCTTTGCATCTCAGACAAAATCCCAATCTCTATTCCCCAATCAGAAGAAATTCTTAATTCTGGTAAAATATTTCTTCGAAAAGAAAATTCACCAGCTAATGGATATTTAAATGATTTCATAAAATTTAAATATTCACTATTGCCAATTGTTTTTTCTAAAGCATTTAATAGTGGAAATACCAATAGTCTTGCTACTCTTCCATTCATTTTGTTATCTGCTACCCGAGGATAATAACCTTTGCAAAATTCAAAATTGAATAAAGGATTTACCACTGGGTAAAACAATTTTGCTAACATTCTTCGATCATATGTTTTTATATCACAATCATGTAAAGCAACTGATCTTGCACTATTTCTTGCTATTGACATGCCAATACAATACCAAACATTTCTACCCTTACCTTTTTCAGTTGGTGCTAGTGCTTTTTTCTGTAATTCTTTATCTAATTTTTTTAAATTTGGACCATCATTCCAAAGTATTGTGAAAGGAGTTTCTAATTTTTCGAAAAAAGTCCACGCTTCCCTCGCTTGTTTTTCATTAGCTTGATCTAATCCTATTATTATATGATGCAGATAGTTAGTTTGAGCAATTTCAGAAACTATTTTTGGTAATGCATCTCCTTTTAACTCGCTATAAAGGCATGGCAAGATAAGTTCCATTTTCCTCTCTTTTGAAAAACTTAAAAGCTCTCTCTCTATTTGTTTTGTTGACTTTGTGCCAAAGTCATGAAGTGTAGAGATAATTCCATTTTGTGTAAATTCGCTCATAGAGTTTTTTATTAATTTTTATTTATTTTAACTAGAGCCATTTTAATCACATCTGCCCAGCCTTCAGGTGATGGCTTGTTAGTTGTAATTAAGTTATTTATTGGAATTTCATCTAAAGTGAATTTATCATTAAATACTAAGCAAGGAAAATCACTTGTTTTCAACATATCTAAGTCATTATAATTATCTCCAACTGCCACCGTTTTTACATTTTTATAATATTTTTTATAAAATCTAACAAATACTCGAAGAGCTTTTGCTTTATTTACTCTATCAGTTAAATTAATTACCCGGCCACCTTCTTGCAGGTAAAGACCATCTTTTTTTATTATTTTTGATAATTGATTTTTTTCATTTTTAGTTCCATTAAATATAAAAGGAATAGTATATCTACGATCTAAAGCCATTTTCAGTTTTTTATCGTATAATCCAAAAATTAAACTTTGGTTTGTGTTATTCATTTCAGATAACCATTTGCATTTATTTTGCAGGTTTAATGGAACTATATTTTTAAAAATATTAAAAATATCATCTTTTTCTCTACTAAGAATTAATTCTTTAGGTAAATCTGGATTTAATAAGTTTAAGCCATTAATAGCTGCACCATTTTCAGAAATATAGGGTAGGTTCGAGCCTAACTCATTATTAAATTCTAAAATTTCTTTTTCAGTTTTGCTTGTATTAGGTATAATAAAAATATCTTTGGAAATTAGTTTTATTAAATAGTCTTTTATCTCATCAAATTTAAATGTATCTCTATGAAGAAGTGATCCATCAAGATCGGTAAATATAAGGACTTTGTGTACTATTTCCATTAATAAACATTTATAAAATATTAAAATAAATATCAATTGTACAAAGAAATAATTGAAGACTATAAATCTAGAATAGATTAATAATGACTTTGGCTTGATTAACATGAAAAATTTAAAGAGCATCCAATAAAAAACTTAGATTTTCCTAATTTTGAAAGAAATGTGGATATAAAGATAACATTTATAAATAGATTGTAATCTTGATAGTTAAGACTTAAAAAGTTTTAGCATCTATATAATTATGAAAAAAATTAATAAATGTAGAAATTGCAAAAATAAAAAACTAGAAAATTTATTTTCTTTAGGTTTTTTGAGTTTTACTGGGAAATTTACCAAAAAAAAAAATAACATTGCAAAAGATGAAATTAAATTGGTCAAATGTAAAAAATGTAATCTCGTTCAATTAAGTAAAAATTTTAATCCAAATTATCTTTACGGAAAAGATTATGGTTATAGATCAGGTATAAATAGAACTATGACTGAACATTTGACGTCTATATCAAAAAAAATGTCTAAATTAACAAATTTAAAAAAAAATGATCAAGTCTTAGACATAGCTAGCAACGATGCAACTTTATTAAATTCTTATAAAAAAAAAAATATTATAAAGGTTGGGGTTGATCCAATTTTAAAAAAATATAAAAAATTTTACAAAAATATTGATTTTAAAATTCCAAGCCTTTTTTCTCAGGAGATTATCTTTAAAAATAAAATTTATAAAAAATTTAAGATCATTACTGCTTGTGCAGTTTTTTATGACATGCAAGATCCAAATAAATTTCTAAAAGAAATATCACATTTAATTGATCCAAAATTAGGAATTTTTTATTTAGAATTCCAAGATTTATTATCTGTAATCAAATATAATTTATTTGATACAATCTGTCATGAACACATAGAGTATTATTCTTTAAATGTAGTTAAAAATATGCTCAAACAAAATAATT
>CACCIO010000025.1 GCA_902546085.1 uncultured Pelagibacteraceae bacterium
TAAAAACCTAGTATTAAAGTTAAGTAAGCTACAAATAAAAAAACATATATATTTTTTTTAATTATCATTTAAGAAACCTATAAATTAAAATAGAATAATTTATAGATTTTTTATCAATGATTAAATTAATTAAATTTTTCCTAGAATTGTTTGATTATTTTACTGAAAAAAAGATCTTATTAGAAATAAAAAAAATTTTTTCGAATAAAAGCCAAATATCCATTATAGATGTAGGCGCTCATAAAGGTGAATATATTTTGAATATTTTAAAAAATTTTAAGGTTAAGCAGGGATATTGTTTTGAACCAAATCCAAGTGTTTTTAGAATATTACAGAATAATATTAAAAATAAAAAAAATATAGAATTTATTAATTTTGGAGTATCGAATAGTAGTGGTAAGATTAAATTTAATGTAAATATAGAATCGTCTTCTTCTTCAATTAATAACCTTAATGAAAAATCTAATTATTATAAAAAAAAATTTTATTTATTAAATTTTTTTAATACTTCAAATGTTACTAAAGTGATCGATATCGAAGTTTTAACATTAGACAATTTCATGAAAAAAAAAGGAATAATTCAGATTGATTTATTAAAAATCGATACAGAGGGTTATGAAATGCAAGTTTTAAAAGGTCTGCAAGACAAGATAAAAAAAATTAAGCTAATACATTTTGAACACCATTTTGATGACATGATTATGAAAGATTATAAATTATCAAATATTCATAATTATTTAATTAAAAATGGGTTTAAAAAAAAATTTAAAATTAAAATGAAATTTAGGAAGTCATTTGAATATCTTTATTTGAACAAAGACTTTACTTAGAAATGGAAAAAAATTTTATATCAATTTTAATAACAAACTATAATAAGGGTATTTATTTAAACAAAACTATAAAGAGCTGTTTAAAACAAAATTTTCTTAATAAAGAAATTTTAGTTTTTGATGATTGCTCTAGCGATAATTCTGTAGAAATTTTAAAAAAATATAAAAAAGTTAAGATTATAAAAAATAAAAAAAAATATTCTAAAAGTGGGCCACTTAATCAAATAAATGCAATAATCAAACTTTTTAAATTGTCCAAAGGTAACTTAATTTTTTTATTGGATGGAGATGATTTATTTAGAGAAAATAAGTTGAAAAATATAAATAATATTTTTGAGAAAAATAAAAGCTATAAATTTATGCAAGATACACCACTTTCAAGCCTCACAAAAAAAAAAATTAATTTAAACAAAAAATTACATATTTTTTCTATATGGCCTAAATTTTTTCCCACAAGTACAATCACATTTAGAAGAAGTTTTTTTCAAAAATTTATGAATTTTATTAGAAAAAATGAATTTCCTAATTTAGAAATTGACGCAAGATTAGCTATTTATGCCTATTTAAATGAAGAATTTTTAATTACCAATAAGTCTTTCACAATTTACAATCAACATGGCTCAGGTATTTCATCTAGGTATAAAAAGTTTAGTAAATATTGGTGGAAAAAAAGAATAGAGGCATTTAGGTATATGCAGTTTGTAATGAAAAAACAAAAAAAAAATTTTTTACCAAGCCCTGATTATTATTTAACAAAATTAATAAATTACTTTATATAAATAATTTGATCAATTAAATAATAAAATAAAAAAAATAATAAATTGAAAAACTTAATAATTGTAACAGGTGGAGCAGGATTTGTTGGATCAAATTTGATAGCCTTTCTAATAAAAAAAACTAAGTTTAAGATTATAAGTATTGATAACTATTCATCAGGATATCAAAAAAATCATATCAAAAGTAAAAGAGTAAAATATCTTAAAGGACATACAAAAAATATTTCTCAATTACTTAAAAAATATAAAAGTAAAATTAATTCTATATTTCATTTTGGAGAATTTGCTCGTATATATCAAAGCTTTCTTCAAATGAATGAATGTATTCAATCAAATACAATAGGAACTAATGCGGTTTTTGATTTTTGTTTAAAAAATAAAATTAAATTAATTTATTCAGCCACGTCAGCATCACTTGGAAATAGAGGAAAGGATAAAAATCTGTCTCCTTATGCTTTTACTAAATCAAAAAATATTGAGTTTTTACAGAATTTAAAAAAGTGGTTTAATTTTAGATATGAGGTTATTTTTTTTTATAATGTATATGGGCCTAATCAAATCACTAGGGGTAAAATGGCTACCGTCATTGGAATATTCGAAGATCATTATTTAAATAAAAAACCATTACCTGTAGTGAAACCAGGTACGCAGTCAAGAAGATTTACACATGTACAAGATACAATTGATATTTGTTTTAAAGCTTGGCAAAAAGATAAGTGTAAATATTATAGTATTTCGAATAAAAAAAGTTATTCAATAATTAAAGTAGCTAAATTATTTAATTCAAAAATAAAGTATTTTCCCGAGAGAAAAGGAGAGAGATATGCCTCAGCTTTAACAAGCATGAGTCTATCTAACAAAGTTTATAAGAGTTTTGGAAAAATAGATTTAAAAGATTATGTAATAAATTTTCTTAAAACTCATGAAAAAACAAGTAAATTTGGTATAAAAGTTAGTTTACATTAATTTTTAATTGGCTATAACACTATCGCCGGTGATTATTGCGGAGGTGTTATACCCGATCCCATTCCGAACTCGGAAGTCAAGCCCTTCTGCGCCGATGGTACTTTGTCTTAAGACATGGAAGAGTAGGACGTTGCCGGCTTAAATAATATTATGAAAATAAAAAGTTCTTTAAAATCTATAAAAAAAAGAGATCTAAATTCTAAGTTAGTAAGAAGAAGAGGTCGGGTTTACATTATAAATAAAACTAATCCTAAATTTAAAGCAAGACAAAAATAATTTTTATGGATAACGACAACCATAAAAATACTTGGAATAATTTCACTAAGTTTGTTCTGTGGGGAACTGTCGCTGTTGTCGTAGTTTTGATATTAATGGCAATATTCTTATTGTAAGGTTGTCAAATGAAGATTGGCTCTATATTAGAAAACCAAAAATTAGAAAAAAGAATTTCTATAACACCTGAAATAGTAAAAAAATATCTCTCTCTTGGATTTGAAGTCTTTTTAAGTGAAAATTATGGTTCACATATTGGAATTAATGATGAGCAATATAAAAATTTGGGTGTAAAAATTTTACAAAATGAAACTGAAATTTTAAAGTCTGTCGATATATTAGTTCAGCTAGGAATGCTGTCTGATGAAAAAACTTCAATAATGAGAGAAAATCAAACAATCATTGGAGTTTTAAACCCTTACTATAATAAAGAAAAATTAGAAAACTTAGCTAAAAAAAAAATAAATCTTTTTTCATTAGAGATGCTTCCAAGAATTACTAGAGCTCAATCAATGGATATCTTGTCTTCGCAGGCAAATCTTGCCGGTTATAAAGCAGTAATTGAATCTTTTGCAAATTTTGAAAAAGCTATACCAATGATGATGACAGCTGCAGGTACAGTTCCAGCTGCAAAAGTTTTGATTGTTGGGGCAGGTGTTGCTGGACTACAGGCAATTGCAACCGCAAAGAGGATGGGCGCAATAGTTTTTGCGACTGATGTTCGAATGGCATCTAAGGAACAAGTTGAAAGTCTGGGAGGAAAATTTCTTACTGTTGAAGGTTCTGAAAATTTAGAAACAGAGGGCGGTTATGCAAAAGAAGCATCAGATGATTTTAAAAAAAAACAAGAAGAACTCTTATCTGAAACTCTAAAAAAAATTGACATAGTGATATGTACAGCTTTAATTCCAGGAAAAAAAGCACCAGTAATTATTAAAGATACTATGATAGGTAATATGCAGGCTGGTTCTATTATTTATGACTTAGCAGCAATTCAAGGGGGAAATACTGCGTTTACAGAAGTAGATAATATAGTTAACAAAAATGGGGTTAAAATAATGGGTGAAAGTAATATACTAAATAAATTACCAGTTTCTGCCTCAAGCTTATATGCTAAAAATGTCTTTAATTTTGTCGATAATTTATTTGATAAAAAGAATAAAAAAATAAATATTAATTTAGAAGATGAGATTATAGAAAAAACATTAATTAAATAGTTTATGGAAATTGATCCTCTAATATTCAGACTAAGTATCTTTATCCTATCAATATTTGTGGGATATTATGTAGTGTGGAGCGTTACTCCATCTTTACATACACCACTAATGTCAGTTACTAATGCAATTTCTTCTGTAATAATTGTTGGAGCCATAATTGCAGGTTTGTCAGGAACTTCAGATAGTATTTTTAACACATCAAGTATTTTTGGCTTTTTAGCAATAGCATTAGCTGCGGTTAATATTTTTGGAGGATTTCTGGTAACTCAAAGAATGTTAGCAATGTATAAGAAAAAGAAAAAGGATAAGTAATGATTTCAGCAAATTTATCTGCAATTTTTTATTTGGTTTCTGGAGTTTTGTTTATTCTAGCTTTAAGGGGACTGTCTTCACCTGAGACATCAAGGCAAGGTAACTTTTTCGGAATTTTAGGAATGGTTATTGCAATAACAGTAACATTTTTATCTACTGGTAGTTTTTCTACTGGATTTATATTTGTATTAATATTTATATTAGCAGGTGGATGTATTGGTGCTTTTATAGCCTATAAAATACCAATGACTGCTATGCCAGAATTAGTTGCTGGATTTCATAGCCTTGTTGGATTATCAGCAGTATTTGTTGCAATCTCAGCTTTTCTGAACCCCCAAGCATTTAATCTTGGTTCACCTGGAAATATAAAACTTGGTAGCTTGATTGAGATGTCTATAGGTGCAGCGGTGGGGGCTATAACATTCTCTGGATCTGTAATTGCTTTTTTGAAATTACAAGGAATAATGTCTGGTTCCCCAATTACATTCAAAGGACAACATCCACTTAATGCAATAATATTAATCTCAATAATTGTCGTAATTTATTTTTTATGCTCAACTCAATCATCACATTTATTTTGGATACTTTTGGCAATCTCATTTTTAATAGGATTTCTTTTAATCATTCCAATCGGTGGAGCAGATATGCCAGTTGTAATATCTATGTTGAATTCATATTCAGGTTGGGCAGCAGCAGGAATAGGATTTACCTTAGAAAATACTGCTCTAATAATTACAGGAGCACTCGTTGGATCTTCAGGTGCAATTTTATCATACATAATGTGCAAAGGAATGAATCGTTCATTCTTTAATGTTATTTTAGGTGGATTTGGAGGTACAGAAGAATCAGTAAGCAATTTAAATAAAGAACAAAGACCAGTAAAAAGTGGTAATGCAGATGATGCTGCTTTTTTAATGAAAAATGCTTCATCAGTTATAATAGTTCCAGGATATGGAATGGCAGTTGCACAAGCTCAACATGCTTTAAGAGAAATGGTAGATACACTTAAAAAAAATGATATTAAAGTTTCTTATGCAATTCATCCCGTTGCAGGAAGGATGCCCGGACACATGAATGTCTTATTAGCAGAAGCGAATGTGCCATATGATGAAGTGTTTGAATTAGAAGAAATTAATAATGATTTTGCAAATGCAGATGTTGCATTTGTTATAGGTGCTAATGATGTGACAAATCCTGTTGCAAAAACTGATCCACAAAGCCCTATTTATGGAATGCCTGTTTTAGATGTTGAGAAGTGCAAATCAGTTTTATTCGTGAAAAGAAGTTTGTCACCAGGTTATGCTGGAATTGATAATGATTTATTTTATAAAGAAAATACCTTAATGTTATTTGCTGATGCAAAAAAAATGACTGAAGATATTACTAAAAATTTATAGAGATTTAAAAAATTGAAAACTAAAATATTTTGTGACATTGCTGATATTAAAACAATTAAAAAGTTTAATAAAAAAAAGATTGTTAAAGGTTTCACAACAAATCCTAGCTTGATGAGAAAATCTGGTGCTAAGGACTATAAATTATACTCAAATAAAATATTAAGTATCTGTAAAAATAAGCCTGTTTCTTTAGAAGTATTTGCTGATGAATATTTTGAAATGAAGAAACAAGCTTTAGAAATAAAAAATTGGGCAAAAAATATTTATGTAAAAGTTCCAGTTGTAAATTCCAAAGGTAAATTTATGGGCAGAGTTATTAGAGAACTTAATAAAGAAAATATAAAACTTAATATAACGGCAGTATATAATTCGGATCAAACCAAAAGAATTTTGAAATTATTAAATAAAAAAACTAGGGTTATAATATCGATTTTTGCAGGTAGGGCAGCAGATACTGGGCATGATCCAATTCCAGAATTTAAAAAAAGTATTTACTTTGCTAGAAAATATAAAAATGTTGAAATACTTTGGGCAAGTGTAAGAGAACCATATAATTATCTGCAAGCAAAAAAAATAGGTTGTCACATTATAACAATTCCCCCGTCTATAATTGAGAAAATTGAGAATTTTGGAAAATCTTATAAACAACTAACAATTGAAACCGTAAAAGGTTTCTTATCTGACTCAAAAAAATCTCAATACAAAATTTAGTCAGACTTATCTAAATATCCAACCATTACCGCATAATTTAACCAGAATAACCCAGAAGTATAAGTTGAAAAAAAGCTTCCGGAGGGCAGCAAAGGCAGTAAATTAATAATAACAAAAAGCATTCCTGAAAGCTGATATAGATTTTTTTTTTTTAAGTAATTTTTTAAGCACAAGTAAAGAGAAGAAAAAATAAAAATTGCAAAAGTAAAATATCCAAACAAACCAGTCTCTGATAAAAATTCAAAGTGAATTTGGTGTGGATGTGTATTTGCTCTCCTATCGTTAAATTTATGATCTAAATTATTATATTTTTTACTGTAACTTTCAGTTCTAAAATTTTTAATTCCTACTCCAAAAATTTTGTTGTCTTTAAAAATTTCAAAAGCAACATTGTAATGTGCACCATACACCGAGTTTTCAAAATAATAACTGATACTTTCATTGGCTAAAATTTTTGTAAATTGATCAATATATCTTAATTTATATCCTGGGTTTAAATTCAAAATTAGCACAATAAATGAAATCAAAGTAATAATTGAAAAAATTTTGTATTTAGTTTGCATCTCGTAAACGAGAAATACAAATGACAAGATAATTAGTAAACTTTTAATAAAATTAGATCTTTCACCTATAAGAAATGACAATGCAATCAAAAACAAAGCAATAATTAATTGGATAGAGGTATTTTTGTAATTTAAAAAAATAAAACTAATAAATATGAGGCAAAATCCAGAAAAAAAATGTCCGATGTTTAGTTCGTCACCCGAAAAACTAGCAATTCTGCCAGGCATAAAAGAACTAAAACCTAAAATGTTAAATTTAAATATTAATTCAAATATTATATCTATAATTACTATTAAAAAAATTAGTGACCAAATTTTATAAAGTTTATTAATATCATCATTTTTAAAACAACAGATTAAGTATCTAAAGGATAAAATTGAACCAACGATTAATATAAATTTTAAAACTCTTGGATATGTTAAAACCATATTATTCAAAAAAGAAATAATTAGTGGTTTAATTTATGACCCAATAAAAGATGAAATGTTTTATGCAGAGAAAGATAAAGGAGCTTACTTAAATAATAAAAGATTGAGAGTATCTGAAAAAAATTCAATTGAAGAGTGCTTATTTTCAAGTAATCACGAAGGTGTTAAATTTAGTAATTTAAATATGAGATATAGTGGTTGTTCTGCATTAGATTTGGCTTATGTTGCCTCAGGAAGATTGGATGGTTTCTTTCATAACAAAATTAATATTTGGGATGTAGCTGCTGGGGTTTTGCTAGTTCAGGAAGCGGGAGGAATCGTTAATGATTTAAATAAATTTGATCAAAATAACATTAGTATCAAAGCTTCAAGCAGCGCAATAAATGCTAAAATGCTTCAAAATTTAGAGAACTTTTAATTGTGTTCTAAATTTCTTTTGTTATAAGTCTCGTTATGAAAAAAGATATACACCCAAACTACCACAAAATTAAAGTGGAGATGACAGATGGCACACATTTTGAAACAAAATCAACATGGGGTGCTGAGGGAGACACATTAAAATTAGAGATTGATCCAAAATCGCATGCTGCATGGACAGGTGGAAAACAAAAGTTAATGGACAAAGGTAGAATTAGTAAATTTAATAAAAAATTTCAAAATTTTAAGGCAGAAAAGAAAATTTAAATGTCAAATGCACCATTAATGCCTATGGCAACTGCTGTTTGGTTAGTAGAAAACACTACTTTAACTTTTAAACAAATTGCTGACTTCTGCAAATTACACGAAGTTGAGATTCAAGGGATTGCTGATGGAGAAGTAGCAAAAGGAATTAAGGCTTATAACCCCATAATTTCCGGTCAATTATCAAGAGAAGAAATCGATTTATCATCTAAAGACGAAAATAGACCATTACAAATAAAAAATAATGATATTGAAATATCAAATTCTGA
>CACCIO010000026.1 GCA_902546085.1 uncultured Pelagibacteraceae bacterium
TACCTTACTCTCTATAAAACCTTCCTTCTTCTCTAAATCTTTTAATTTTTCAAAATTAGTTGAGTCAATAATGTTATTAATTTTTCTTTTATCAATTGATAAATTTATTTTTTTTAGTTTATGAATAAAATTCAATATCTGATAAAATGTTTTTTCTTTATCATTTATTAAATCCTCATATTTTACTAATAAATATTTTCCAGGAGATTTAAATGATTTCCAACTGTTAAAATTACTACTCCACGATCCCATATAAACCTTAGTTCTATCAGAAATATTGTCACTTTCTAAGTTACCTCCATAATTAATAGAATTAATCATTCTTTCTGCCGACTCTTTTATTGAAATACTATTATGATGCGCGTATGAGGTCACAACATTTCTTGGATCTCTAACTATATAAATAGCCCCTAAACTATTATTTAAGTCTGTAAATGGATTATTATCAATATTAAATAAATAGCTATGAGTTTTACAAAATTGAATAGAATCTTTTTTATTTATACTTGCCTGGGCATTTACATAATTTTTAATAACCTCTTTTTCATTTTTTACATCAATTCCTAAATTCTCAAATAGACCAATGTGTGGGAATTGTTTTATATTTTTAATAATCTCAAAATTAAATATTCCATCATTTGAAAAAAAATATGACGACAATAATGCTCTTACCAATGTATTTCCACTTTTGGGATATGAGGCTAACCAAACGATCATACGAAATATATTTACTTATTTTTTTTTAAATATATATAAAAAGCACCACTACCTCCATCCTCAATAGAGGCTTCAGCAAAAGAGATAATATACTTATTTAATTCACTATTATTTCGAATAAATTCAGGAATTGAATATTTTAATATACTTAAATTTTTTGAAACATAAGGATTCTTTTCAACATCAGAATGTAGACCTTTGCCGGTCACTACAAGCAATTTAGTTATTCCATTTTGATAATTTTCTAAAATAAAATTTTCTATTTTTTTGTTTGCATCCTCTAAAGTATATCCATGCAGGTCAAGAGATTTTGTATTTATAATTTTTTTTTTGTTATTCTTGAGATCTTTATTGGGCAATTTTTCTTTAGAATTTATAAAATTGTGCCAATCTTTTTTATCTTTATTTGAAATTCTGTTATTCAATTAATTTAATATATTGACCAACATCCAATTTGGATTTGCTGAAGTTACATCTTTAGAAAATACCCATGTATCATATATTTTTTTAATTTTTTCAGGATCACCTGAAACAATCTTGTTATCTTTATCTTTGATGCAAGTAATTACTTCTGCAATAAAATTGACCGTAACATTTAAAATTTTTCCTATTTTCTTATGTTCTTTTATAACTGCTGAATTTACACCAATAAAAGTTATGTCTGCTCTATGTCCTTTAGAACTTCTTTCTTTTAATGCCTCATTAAATTTATTGTAAATATCGTTATTAATTAAAGGTTTGCTAGTTGTGATTTGATTATCATTATCACTGAAATCAGTGATTATTGTTTCATATGCAATTTTAGCACCTTTTAAAAATTCTTCTTGAGCTTGATCATCAAACTTGTCACCTATTTTTTTTGTGTCTTGTGCTTTTAGATTGTTAATAACTTCTTTAAATTGTGCGGGAGCTTTGCCTTCAAAACCTGTCCTTTTTCCAAGTATCCCCCTGAGTCTTAAAAAAATAAACCCAGCTATCATCGCCAATAAAATAATATCTATATACTCAAAACTATAATTCATGATCTAATAGTAATTACTATGTTGATTAATTTCAACCAGCAATTTAGATTGGGTCAAATGAACTCAATATTATTAAGTATAATTTTGCTGCCAATTTTAGAAATCTATCTTTTAATAAAAATAGGATCTCAAATTGGCGCTATATTTACAATTTTATTAATCTTTAGCACAGCAATTATTGGCATTTATTATGCAAAATACGAAGGATTAAATACTCTTAAATCTGGATTTGTTAGTTTAAGTAAAAATGAAATCCCAACTTTTGAGATATTATCAGGTGCTGCAATTGCATTTGCGGCATTACTTTTAATTATTCCAGGATTTTTATCAGATATTTTTGGATTTTTAATTATTTTTCCAATAACAAGAAAATTTATTTTTTATTATCTCAATAAAAATTTTTCCAAAAAAAAATTTAAAAAAGATAATTTTATTGATGGAGAATTTGAAGATATAGAGGATGATAATGACAGAAAAATATAAAATTTTAGGTCAATATATAAAAGATCTTTCTAGCGAAACTCCTGACGTTGAAACATACTTATACGTTAGAGATAACATATCAAAATATCAACTTGGAATAGATATAACCTCTAAAGCACTTAAAAATAAAATGATTGAAGTTAATACAACTTTTAATTTTAGAGATAAAAGCAACTCAAAAAAAAAATCAGTTTTTGATATAGTTTTTGCAACCATCATTCAAGTCAATGAGGACAATATAAAGAAGGAGCAATTAGAAAAGATTATTCTATGTGATTTGCAGGTTGAAATTTATCCAAAGCTAGAAAAAGCATTGTTAAATTTATTACACAGCTCGGGGTATCCTAATATTAAGTTTGATAAAAAAGTTGATTTTGAAAATTTATATAACCAAAGGTTTAATTAAAATAATTTTTTTTTAAATTTTTATTCAAATAATTTTTGTGATTAGAAATTTCCTCATCTGAAGGTTTAACTACTTTTTTAAAATAATCAAAATTTGAGTTTATTTTTTTTGATAATTCTTGATCACTATTTTGCAAATTTAAAGTGGGTTCTTTTTGGTCAATTAAATTAATATAAACTTTTGCCAACAGATCACAGTCTATTAAAGCTGTGTGCTTAGTCCTACGTGAGTTGTCAATTCTATATCTTTTACACAATGCATCAAGACTACCAGGCGATCCTGGATATTTATTTCTGGCTAGAATTAAAGTATCTATTATTTCATTCTTTAAATTTTTTTCACCCAGTAAACTAAGTTCATTATTTAAATGAGCAAGATCAAATTCTGCATTATGAATTATCAATCTTTTGTTTTTTATAAATTCTAAAAACTCACCAACAATTTCATTAAATTTTTTTTGTTTTGATAAAAATTGATCTGAATATCCATGAACCTCAAATGCTTTTTCTGAAACTTTTCTCTCAGGATTCAAATAGTAGTGAAATTTATTTTTTGTAGGAATTAAATTTTCTAACTCGATACATCCAATTTCTACAATTCTATGCCCCTCTTTGACTGATATTCCGGTTGTTTCAGTATCTAACACTATCTCTTTCATTTATAAAATTTCCTTTAAAATTTTTCTAATCTCTCTATTAACATTTTTTTTTTTAAAATTGTTTTTAATTATAAAATGAGATTTTCTTTTTTTATAACTAGAATTGTATTGTATTTTTTTAAATTTATAAAAAAGTTTACGATTAAAGTCTTCTCTCTTAACTAATCTTTTTTCAATTTCTTTTTTTTTTGAATCAACAAAAATTAAAATATCTCTCTTGCTATTAATTTTATTTTCTAACAACAGTGGTATATCTAATATCACTAATTTTTTATTTTTATTTTTTATAATAAATAATTCCATTTTTTTTCTAACTTCTTTGTGAACAATATTTACTATTTTTTTTAAATTGGTCTTATTGCTTAATATTGCTTTTATGATTTGTTTTTTGTTTATTGGATAAGTATTTACATATTTTGGTAATATTTTTTTTAACCTTAAAAAAATTTTTTTGTTTTTTTTATAAAGTTTTGATACTTCATGGTCTGCATTAAATACAGGGTATCCAAATTGATTAGCAACATAACTTTTTCCAGAACCTATATCTCCTAAAATTCCAATTCTAATCATTGTTTAAAATTTCTAGTATATCGCTATTGATCTGTGGTTCTATTCCATGCCATAATTTGAATGCTTCAAATGCCTGATAAATAAACATCAATTTTCCATTCTCTGTTCTATTACCAAGTTTTTTTCCTTCTTTTAAAAAATTTGTTTCTTCAGGATTATAAATTACATCATAAAACAGTTTGTTGTTAGCAAACTTTGAAAAGTCTAAATTGATAGACTCTTTGTTTAATCCTAAACTGGTGGCATTTATGATTACATCAAAATCATTTATATCACCCCATTCCAATATATCTAGATTATGAAATCGAGATTTCAAATTTTCAGCTTTTTCTTTAGTTCTGTTGCTAATAATTATCTTTGAAACATTCATTTTGTTTAAAGCAAAAATTATTGAAGGAACAACTCCACCAGCGCCTAAAATAAAAATTTTTTTACCTCGCATGTCAAAATTTAAATTTTTAATTGCTTTATCAAAACCAAGAATATCCGTATTATGGCCTACCAGATTATCATTACTTAAAATTATTGTATTTACTGACTGAGTTTGTTCTGCCTCTGGGCTTAATCTATCTAAATAAGGTATTACTGATCTTTTGAACGGAACAGTAACATTAATGCCGTTTATTTTTTTTTCTTTAACTTCAGAAATTATAGTTTGAAGATTTTTCTCCTCAATTTTTTTTTTATCATAAATGGCGTCAATATTGTTTTCTTTGAGCCAATAATTGTGAAGTTTAGGCGATAAAGAATGATTGATAGGATTGCCAATTACAAAATATTTTTTCATCACAATGAGCTTATGTATTCCTTAATTTTTTTAACAGGTAGGCCCATAATTGTATCTTCGTCACCTTCTATGCTTGCAAACAAGCTTCTGCCCTCTCCTTCTATTTGGTAAACATTGTATGCATAAAGAGTTTCATCAGATATTTTAGATAAATAGTTTTTCAATTCATCATCGGTAAAATTTTTCATAGTTAATTTTGCTTTATCAGTATAATTCCAAATCATAGATCCATTTTTAGATATACAAACTGAACTAATTAAAAAATGTGATTTACCGTTAAGTTTTCTTAATATTTCCATTGCCTCTTCTCTGCTTTCTGGTTTAGATATCAGTTCTCCTTGCAAATCTATCACACTATCTGCTCCTAATACTATTTCGTCATTTTTTTTCATGCTAACTTTGTTTGCTTTTAACTCAGCTAAATTTTTTGAAATTATTTCTGAACTTGCCTGTTCTTTTAATAAGCTTTCTTTAACAGGCTCTTCATCTACGTATGAAGGCTCAACAACGCATTTGATATTATTTTTATCTAAGATCTCTTTTCTAACCTCGCTTTTTGAAGCAAGAATAATTTTATTTAACATTGTTAGAATATATTTCGTGAATTTTAATTATAGAAGCTGCTGTTTCTTCGACTGACTTTCTCGTTACGTCTATAAGAGGCCATTTATATTTTTGAAATGTTTTTTTTGCCTCTAAAACCTCTTTTTTAATATTTTCTAAATTTGTGTATTCAATATTTTCTGTTTCTTTCAAAGAGTTCATTCTATTTTTTCTTAAATCAGCCAGTCTTTCTGGTTCTGTACTTAGTCCTACAACACATGTCATTTGTGGATTTTTTTTAAGGAACTCTGGCAAAGAATTTTCATTTACTAACGGAATATTTGACGTTTTAAAACCTTTGTTGGCTAAATAAATAGATGTTGGTGTTTTACTTGTTCTACTTACGCCTACAAGAATAATATCAGATTTGTTTACTTCGTTTATTAAATTTCCATCATCATGATTCATTGTAAATTGAATTGCTTCAATTCTGTCATAATACTCTTCATTCAATATATGTTGACCGCTTGGCTCATGTGTTGCTCTTTGGTTTAATATTTTTGAAAAATTCAGAATTAAATTTCCTAAAACACCAAAACATGGAATATTTTTATCTTCGCTCGCGTTCGCAAGGTATTTGGCCAAGTTGTTATCCACGATTGTATACAAAATTATTGAATTTTCATTTTTTTTTGCATCCTCCAGAATTTTTAAAATTTGATTTTCTGTTCTTGTAAAAGAGTAAGAATGAACCTTATATTCTATATTCAAAAATTGAGCCTTCAGAGCTAAAAATATTCTTTCTAAAGTCTCACCAGTTGAATCAGAAATTAAATATATTTGATATGTATTACTCATGAATAAATTGTTAATAAATTTGTAATATTTTAATTAAATTACACAATTTAAAATTTTTTAAATTAACCTTGTAAAAACTGCTATTTATTAACATTAATAATAAATAGGGTAAAACAATCCACAAAAATTAATATGGTTAAAAAAGCTTCATTTTAAACAATTTTAACCAGATTAGATGTTGGTAAACTGTAAATATAATGTTTATAAAAATTAATCACCTTTATTCACAAGATATATTACAACTACAATAATTAATAATACTTATTTATGAAACCTTTAAACAAAGTAATAACTAACAAAGATACTTCGTTCAATCCTATATGGATTATGAGACAGGCTGGTAGATATTTGCCAGAATTTAGAGAAATAAGAAAAGAAAATCCTAATTTTATTAATTTGTGTTTAAATGATGATTTATCCTCAGAAATAACTCTACAACCATTAAAAAGATTTGATCTGGATGCTGCAATAATATTTTCAGATATCTTAATGCTTCCTTATGGATTAGGTCAAAAAGTAGAATTTGAAAAAAACTTTGGGCCAAAATTAGGGGAACTAAATCTAAATGAAATTGCTAGGACTGATGAAATTGACTTTGTAGAGAAAATACACCGTGTTTATAAAGCATTAAAAAAAGTTAGCTCAGACTCTAGTTTAAAAAATAAAAATACTATAGGATTTACTGGTGCTCCATGGACACTATTAGTTTATATGATTAATCAACAGTCTCCTAAAAAAAATTTGAAAAAAGATTTTTTTAAAGACGATTTTTTAATAAACAGAATTTTATTAATTATTGAAAAATTTTTAAAGGTTCATATTAAAAATCAAGTCGACAACGGTGCGAATGTAATTCAAATTTTTGATAGTTGGGCAGGTTTATTAGAGGAAAAAGATTTACCTAATTATGTTTATTCTCCGACTCTAAATTTAGTAAATTATGTAAAATCTTTAAATGTGCCAGTTATATGTTTTCCCAGAGAAATTAAAAATTATAAAGAGTTTTGCGATATTGTTAAACCTGATGCTGTTAGTATCGACTATAATGTTGATCCAAAAAAAATACTTAGAGATATAAGCATACCTATACAAGGAGGCTTAGACCCAAAAATTTTGTTAACAGATAAAGAAACATTAAAAAAAGAAGCCTTTAATTATTTAGAAATTTTTCGAGATCACCCATATATATTTAATCTCGGCCATGGTATTTTGCCTGAAACAAATCCAGAAATGCTTGAAAATTTAATTAAAATTGTAAAAGATTTTAAATGATTGAAAAAAATCACCCACCTATAAAATACGGCAACACAGGAGTTCTTATAGTTAATTTGGGCACACCTGATTCTACTAATTGGCTTGATATAAGAAAATATTTAAAAGAATTTCTTTCTGATAGAAGGGTTATCGAAGTAAACCCTTTAATTTGGCAGATAATTTTGAATTTGTTTATTTTAAATTTTAGACCCTCTAAAACTGCCAAAGCATATAAAGAAATTTGGATGAAGGACGAAAATATATCGCCACTTCTTTATTATACAAAAAAGCAAAGTAAGAAAATTTCAAATTCACTTTCAAAAGAAAATATTTTCATAGATTTTGCTATGAGGTATGGAAATCCGAGCATTAAGAGCAAAATTCATAAATTGCATAAAATGGGCTGCGAAAATTTGGTGATACTTCCTCTTTACCCCCAATATGCAGCAGCTACAACAGCAACAGTTTGTGATGAGGTATACAGAACTTTAATGAAAATGAGGTGGCAACCGTCCTTAAAAATAATTCCTCATTACGAATCTGATCCTCTTTATATTGATGCGCTTGTTAATTCGATTAATAAAAAAATAAATGAAATCAGCTGGAAACCAGATCTAATCATAGCTTCTTATCATGGGATACCAAAAAAATATTTTGATAAAGGTGATCCTTATCATTGTTATTGTCATAAAACGACAAGACTAATTTCGGAAAAATTTAGTTCAGTTAAAATTAAAACTACATTTCAGTCAAGATTTGGTCCACAAGAATGGCTTCAACCATACACTGACAAGACTTTAGAAAATTTGCCTAAAGAAGGTGTTAAAAATGTCCTTACAATTTGTCCAGGGTTTGCATCTGATTGTGTAGAAAC
>CACCIO010000027.1 GCA_902546085.1 uncultured Pelagibacteraceae bacterium
AGCTATACCCTTCTTTTTAAATTTATTTTTTTCATTGAATTTTTTTATCTCTGAATATCTTTTCTTATAATTAGATTTATTTTCTAAATTTTTAAATATTTCATTAATCACATTGTCTTCAATAGTCATCCCATAATGAGTTATATTTTTTTTATCTTTTTGATAAAAATTTTTCTTTCGAACTTGAATAGGATCTATTTTTAAATACCTTGAAATATTATCAATAACATTTTCTATAGCCATCATTCCTTGATTTCCACCAAAGCCTCTAAATGCAGTTGAAGTTGGAATATTTGTCTTGCATAAATTATTTGTTACCTCGATATCTGATATGTAATACGCATTGTCTATATGAAGAAGAGCTCTTTCATTTATTGCTGCTGATAAATCAGGCGACATTCCACAATTTGATGATAAGTTAATTTTTAATCCTTCAATAATTCCTTCATCATTAAATCCAACTTCGTATTCAGATAAAAATTCATGCCTTTTACCAGTCAAAATTATATCATCATCTCTATCTAGTCTTAATTTCACAGGCTGACCTGTTTTTTTTGCCAACAACGCACAAATACATGCAGTCATAAAATTTGTCTCTTTCCCTCCAAATCCACCTCCAATTCTTCTTACTTCAACATTTATAGAATTACTTTTTTGATTAAACATTTTTGCAATTAATTGTTGTGTCTCAGAAGGATGTTGTGTTGAACTATAAACTAAAAAATTATCATCTTCTTTAGGTATAACAAACGCTGCCTGACCCTCTAAATAAAAGTGTTCTTGACTTCCGGTGGTAAAGTTTCCTTTCAAATTATATTTTGAATTTTTAATTTTCTTAGAAGGGTTTCCTTTTTTTATTTTTCTAGGCTTAAATAAAAACTGTTTTTTATTTAAAGCATCTTTTATTGTGATAACCGGTTTTAAATCTTTATAAGTGATTTTTGCCTTTAATACTGCTTTTCTTGCAAGTTCAGTTGTTGTGGCAGCTACAGCAAACAATGGTTGACCAAAAAACTCAACCTTTTTATCTGGAAATATTGGATCACCATCAAAAACAGGGCCTACATCGTTCCTTCCTGAGATATCACTTTGAGTGACTACTGATATCACTCCCTCACTTTTTTTTACATCGCTTAAGTCTATTTTTTTGATTATTGCATGAGCTTTTTTACTTAAACCAATAGCACCATAAATTGTATTTTTTGGTTCATTAATGTCGTCAGTGTATTCAGCGTATCCACTTACATGCTTATAAGCACTATCATGTGGTCTTACATCATTAATATAGTTCTCTTTGCTCATTTAATTAACTCTTGTTAGCTTATTAGAATCTATTTCTACGAAACATTTCATCAATAAATTTTTTGCTATTTCTAGTCTATATTCTTTACTTGCTCTCATATCCCCTATAGGACTCAGGTCTTTATCAAGATAATTTTTGGCTTGATTAAAAGTACTTAAATTAAGAGGTTTATTCTTAAGAATTTTTTCACAGGCTTTAGCTCTTTTTGGTACAGCTGACATACCTCCAAAAGCAATAAAAACCTCTTTAATTTTATTTTTATCAATTTCAAAATTAAAAGATCCACAAACAGTTGAAATATCATCATCAAATCTTTTTGATATTTTAAATGCTTTAAAAATATTTTTCTTAAATAATGGTATTTTTATTGAGTGAATAAATTCATTTTTTTTTAATTTAGTTTTTCTATAATCAAGGAAAAAATTATTTATAGGAATAACTTTTCTTTTATTGAAGCTTTCAATTAAAATTTCTGCATTTAAAGATAACAAAATTGGTAATGTATCACCTATCGGAGATGCTGTTGCAATGTTACCACCTATAGTTCCTACATTTCGAATTTGAACAGAGCCATATCTTTTAAGAACTAAATAAAAATCTGGATAATGTTTTTTAATTTCTTTTTCAAATTTTATTAAAGGTGTAGAGGCACCAACCTCAAGGTAATTTTTATTTACTTTAATAAAGTCTAATTCTTTTATTTCTTTTAAATCAATTATAAAAGGAATTTCTTTTCTTTCTTTTGTAACTTTTAAAGATAAGTCTGTTCCACCTGCAAGAAAACTAAAATTAGAGTATTTTTTAATTATATTTTTTAAATCCTTAATATTCTTTGGGCAAAAATAAATTTTATCATCTTTTTTAATATATATATTTTTTGGTTTAATTTTTTTTAATAATTGAATAACTTTTTTATTATTTTTACTAAATTGATCATTCCTGTTTTTCTTGTCTAAACTTTTTGCAGCATCTATTATAGGTCTATATCCAGTGCAACGACATAAATTACCTGATATAGAATCTGTTATTAATTCATTATTAAGATTTTTGTTATTTTTAAACATTGAAAATAAAGCCATAACAAATCCTGGTGTACAGAAACCGCATTGGGAACCATGAAATTTTACCATCGCATCTTGTACAGGGTGAAGTTTGCCATCTTTGGAAACCAAATCTTCTACAATTAAAAGTTGTTTACCATTTAATAATGGAACAAATGAAATACAGGAATTAATTGCTTTATATATAATCTTATTATCGACTAATTCACCTAAAACAATTGTACACGCACCACAACCACCCTCTGAACATCCTTCTTTGGTTCCAGTCTTTTTTAATTCGGTTCTAATATAATTAAGTAAAGTTTGATTTGGATCAGGATTATTAATTACTATAAGCTTATCATTTAACAAAAATTTAACAGAGCTCGATATCACTTAACTACCTCTATAAGTAGAATAACTCCAAGGTGAAACAAGTAAAGGAACATGATAATGTTGTGAGGGATCTGAAATACCAAATCTGATAACAACATCATCCAAGAATGGAACATCGCTAGCTGCAGATGTATTTTTAAAATAATCACCAATATGAAAAACTAATTCATATTTACCCTTAACAAAAATATCTCCCTCAGCTAATGGAGAATTAGCTCTACCGTCGTCATTGAGTTTTGTTGACGTTAATTTTTTTCGTTCTGAATTATTAATATAAAACAACTCAACTATGATACCTTTGCCAGGTTTACCAGAATACACATCTAAAACATGAGTTGTGAGCTTTGTCATAAAATTATAATATCATTTAATTTCAAACATAAATTTTTAAAGTTAAATGAGAACAATAGATAACATTAACGATCTTAACAAGTCTGATTTTTTGTCTTTATTTGGTAATGTTTTCGAAAAAACTGAGTCAGTTGCAGTGGAAGCTTTTGAGTCAAAACCATTTAAAAACTTTGAAGATATTATGTTTAAAATGCTTGATATTTATGAAAATTACGAAAAGAATAAAATTTTAGAGATTTTAAATTCTCATCCTGAACTTGCTGTAGCAAAAAAAATGACCTCTGAATCTATATCAGAACAAGCCTCTGCAAAATTAGACCAGTGTTCTAATGATGAATATGAGGAATTTAAAAAATTAAATTCAGAATATAAAAAAAAGTTTAATTTTCCTTTTATAATTGCTGTAAAAGGTAAAGATAAAAATGAAATTTTGAATAATTTTAGACAAAGAATACAAAGTGATGTAGAAAGTGAATTCCTTGAAGCAAAAAAACAAGTAAAAAAAATCGCAACCTTTCGTTTGAATGAAATAAATAAAAAATGAAAAAATTTATAAGTGCAAAAATGATTAACTTAGCGGACCCAAGAATTGGATCTAAAGTTATATTTAAGACTGACGATTTTTTTGCAGCTGCTCATAGAATATTAAACATTGAAACTCCAGTTTTTAAAGATGGACTATTTGACAAACATGGTAAATGGATGGATGGATGGGAAACAAGGAGAAGAAGATCAAAAGGTTTTGATTATTTAATTTTAAAACTTGGTAAACCTGGGAAGATATTTGATATAGACATTGACACAACACACTTCAATGGAAACCAACCTACACATGCTTCGTTAGAGGGTTGCTTAAGTAAAACAAAGCCTAATAAGAAAACAAAATGGATTTCTTTATTGAGTAAAAAAAAACTTGGGCCAAACCGAAACCATATTTTCAAATCAAACAACAAATCTGTTTTTAATTATATAAGACTAAACATTTTTCCAGATGGTGGAGTTGCAAGACTAAGGCTTTATGGAAAAATTGAAATGGAGAAAAACTTTTTAAATAACAAAACTATTAACCTTACATCTGTTTTAAATGGCGCTTCAATTATTGGTTGTAATAATGAACATTTCGGCAGAGCTGAAAATATCATAGCACCTGGTAAAGGAAAAAATATGGGAGATGGTTGGGAAACAAGAAGAAGTAGAGGAAAAAACTTTGATTGGCTTATAATAAAATTTGGAAAACCAGGATTAATAAAAAAGCTAGAGATAGATACCCATCATTTTAAAGGAAACTATCCCGATAGTTGTTCAATTCAAACTGCAAGCATTTCAAAAGATCTTTCCAATAAATCAATTGTCAACAATTCTAAAAATTGGAAGTTTATTTTAAATAAGTCAAAACTGTCAGCTCACAAGAAACATATTTTTAAAAAATTTTTAATTAAGAGAAGTAAGGAAAATTATCTTAGAATTAATATCTATCCAGACGGTGGAATTTCAAGAATAAGAGCATTCGGAAATTTTGTGAAATGAAAATAATAAAAGCAAAAAAAATTACTAAAAAAAATTTTTCTAAATTTGGTCAATTAATAGATACGTCAAAAAAAAATCCTATAAATATTAATAATGGGTATGCAAAAAGATTTGATAATTTGATAAACCTAGATGCATCTAAAAACAAAGGGAAAGCAATTGTTAGTATTTTTAAAGCAAAAAAAAGAAGGTTTCCTATGAAAATTGATATGATGGAAAAACATCCTTTAGGAAGCCAAGCCTTTATACCAATGGAAGATACAAAATTTTTAGTATTTGTAGCACCAAAAGGAAATAAACCAGATGTAAATAAAATCCAATCCTTTTTAGTACCAAAACAAACTGGGGTTAATTACAATGCTGGTATTTGGCACTTTCCATTGATTTCTATGAAAGATATGAATTTTCTAATTGTTGATAGAAAAGGAAAAGGAAATAATCTTGTTATTTATAAATTTAAAAAAGATAAAATTATTTTAAAGAAATGAAAAAAAAATATCCAAGAGATTTGGTGGGTTATGGTTCCAAACAAGTTAAGGTAAGGTGGCCTGGTAATGCTAAGTTAGCTTTACAATTTGTACTAAATTATGAAGAAGGAGCAGAGAATTGTACTCTCCACGGTGACAAAACTTCAGAAGTATTTTTATCAGAAATTATAGGAGCAAAAGCAATTAAAGGTCGACACTTAAATATGGAGTCAATTTATGAATATGGATCAAGAAGAGGATTTTGGAGAATTCACGACCTCTTTAACAAAAAAAAAATTCCACTTACTATTTTTGGAGTTGGTATGGCATTGGAGAGAAATAAAGAAGTTTGTTCTGCTATAAAAAAAGCAAATTATGAAGTTGCTAGTCATGGGTGGAGATGGATTGATTATCAAAATGTATCAAAGAAAAAAGAAAAGAATGATATGAAACTTGCAATCAAATCTATAAAAAAGATTTTTGGCTATCAACCTGCTGGTTGGTACACTGGTAGGTGTAGCACAAATACTTTAGATTTAGTAATCGAAAATGGTGATTTTTTATACTGTAGCGACACATACAGTGATGATCTTCCTTACTGGATAAAAAAAGGTAATAAAAAACAATTAATGGTTCCTTACACACTTGATAACAATGATATGAGGTTTGCAACCAATCAAGGATTTAATTCAGGTGAACAATTTTATAATTATTTAAAAGATAGTTTCGATGCTCTTTATGAGGAAGGAAAATCTTCACCAAAGATGATGTCAGTTGGCTTGCATTGTAGATTAATTGGAAGACCTGGTAGAATACAGTCTCTTAAAAAATTTTTAAATTACATCACAAAATTTAAGGATATTTGGATCTGCAAAAGAGTAGATATAGCTAAACATTGGATAAAAAATTATAGTTAATTTTTTATTATTGTTCCGCAGCTACAGATGTGTAATGAGCAACTGCCTCTATTTCCTCATCAGTTAGTATACCCTCCATTGCAGGCATTACTCCTATACCGTTTCTAACTGCCATTATAGTTCTTTGGACATCAGGTCTGATTTCATTTAAATTTGGACCAACCATTGCATTCGATCCAGCATCAGAGAGCATATGGCATGCTGCACAATTACCAGCTCCTAGAAAAACTTCTTTTCCCTTATTAAATAATTCATCAGCATTAGCTTGTATAATTGACGCTGATATTAAAAATAACAAAGCACTAAATAAATTTAAAAATAATTTTTTCACTTCAAATTTGGTATCATAAATAAAAAAATTAAAAAGAAGAATTAAATGAAAAAATTATATGAATTAGAGATTATGGAAGAAGCAATTTCTTGGGTAAAATTTAACAAAAAAGTGGTGATCGCAACAGTTATAAATACTTGGGGTTCGTCACCATTTGAAATAGGAACAAAAATGATAATCAATGAGAAAGGTGATTTTTTAGGTTCAGTATCAGGTGGGTGT
>CACCIO010000028.1 GCA_902546085.1 uncultured Pelagibacteraceae bacterium
AGTAATAAAAGTTTTAAAATTTTAAATTCAAAAAAAATAATTGTAAAAAAAGGTTTGTTAAAAAGTAAAATCGAAGACTTTTATTCTCCTTATTTTTTTAATAGAAATAAAAAATTACCTTATGTTACTGGCAAAATAGCCATTTCAAAAAACCATATTATTTACACTAAGTATCAAAAAAAAATTACAAATATTTATTCAGATATGTTTTCACATCTTTTGAGATATCAAAACGATGGTTTGATGATTACATACAAAACACTAAACAAAGATAATCCAAGATTAAATTGTCGTTTAAAGGGTTTGAAAAATTTTTCTCCTAAAAGAATTATTTTAGATAATAATTTAAAGACTAAAACAAACAGCTATATAATAAAATCTTCTAATAACAAAAATACTTTAATATTTTATAACAAAGCTGATAAATCAAAAATTTATAAATTTAAAAGAAAAGGCATTATTCTTGTTAAATCTAAAGTAGATAGAAATAACAGATTTGATATGAGAGAAATTTTGAAAAAGCTATATAATTTTGGCTGCAGGAATTTATTGATAGAGGGTGGAAATGAACTAACCAATTCCCTGCTCAAAAACAAAATTTTTAATAAATTTTATTTATTCAAAAGCCCTAAAAATCTTTCTAAAAGCTCTGAATATTTAAAATTTAGTGGCCTGAACACATTAAATCAAAAGTATCTAACAAAGATTAATTTAAATCTGAATTTGCGAAAAGACAGAATAACACTATATAGATAGAAATTATGTTTAATGGAATAATTTATAATCAGGGTATTATTACTAAAATTATTAAAAGACCCAAGGGTCTTAATATTTTTGTAAAAAGTAATCTTAAAGTCTCCAAGAAAGATATGGGTTTGTCGGTTGCATGTGATGGCGTCTGCTTAACTTTAATCTCATGTAAATCAAGAATTATGGAATTTTATCTATCCAAAGAAACAATAAATCGTTCAAAATTTAAATTTTTAAAAATAAGGGATAAAATAAATTTAGAATTACCTTTAAAATATGGGACAAAAATTTCAGGACATATTTGTCAAGGTCATGTTGATACTGTCGGCAGGGTACTAAATATTAAAAAAATAGATAAATCATTTCTTTTTGACTTTGATTTACCTAGAAAGGAGAGAAAACACTTAATTGAAAAAGCATCAATCTGTGTAAATGGAATTTCCCTCACAATTTCAAAAGTCACTAAAAAAGGTTTCCAGATATGGATAATTCCTCATACCTACAATGAAACGAATTTATCAACTTTAAAAAAATCCAGTTTAGTTAACATAGAGATAGATATCTTGTCTAAATACGTTAGGAATTATTTTCATGGGAAAAAATAATTTTGCATCAATCGAGTCAATTATAAGTGTTGCCAAAAAAGGTGGTATGTTTATTTTGGTTGACGATGAAAAAAGAGAAAATGAAGGGGATTTAGTTATTTCGACATCGGACTCGAATGCAAAGAATATTAACTTCATGGCGAAATACGGACGGGGTTTAATTTGTTTAGCACTCGATACTCTTCAAGCAAAAAGATTAAATTTATCTTTAATGTCTCCAGTTAATCAATCAAGAAACAAAACAGCCTTCACAATTTCTATTGAAGCTAAAAAAGGAATAACAACGGGTATATCTGCTAAAGATAGAGCTAGAACAATTAAAATTGCTTCTAAAAAAAAAGCAAATAAAAATGAAATTGTTTCACCTGGTCACGTATTCCCAATAATAGCCAAAGATGGTGGAGTACTGGTTAGAGCGGGTCATACCGAAGCCTCAGTAGATATCTCTAAATTGGCAAAAAAAAATAACTCTGCTGTAATTTGTGAAATTATGAATGAAGATGGAACTATGGCCAAAGGTCAGGATTTAATCAACTTTGCAAAAAAACATAAATTAAAAATTGGAAAAATAGAGGATTTAATCGCATACAGACTAAAAAAAGAAAAACTTATTAAACTTAAAAAGCAAAGCAAGATTGATGTAAAAAATCAAAAATATAATATTAGAATTTATGAGAATCTTTTAGATGGCTCAGAACATTTTGCCTTAATAAAAGGAAAAATTAAAAAAGGTATCACTCCAAGAGTAAGAGTAATTTCATCTAATGTGGTCCAAAACTATTTAATAAATCAATCACTACCCAATTCATTTAATAAGACCTTAAATTATTTTAAAAAATATCAAAATTGTGTTTTAGTATTTATTAAAGACTCAAATTTAAAATCAGTAACACAAACATTAAAAGATTATAAAAATAAAGATTTTTATAAAAAAGGGAATGACAAGTTAATAAGAAATTATGGTATTGGAGCTCAAATTATTAAAGACTTAAAAATTAAAAATATGATATTAATTACAAAATCACCAAAAAAAGTTATTGGTCTTGATGGTTATGGTATTAAAATTACAAAACAAGAATTAATTTGATGAAAAAAAAAATTCTAATTGTTGTAGCAGATTATTATAAAGGCATTTCTGAAGGCTTAATAAAAAGTGCATTAAAAATAATTCCAAAAAAAAATATAATAAAAATTATTAAAGTGCCTGGTGCTTTTGAAATTCCAGTTACAATCTCAAAACATATAAAAAAATTTGATGGTTTTTTAGCTTTAGGATGTGTAATTAAAGGTCAAACTCCACATTTCGATTTCATTTCTCAAGCATCAACAGATGCCATAATGAAATTGTCTATAGATAGTAAAAAACCTATTGGAAATGGAATAATTACCTGTCTTAATATGACTCAAGCAATAGCAAGAAGAAAAAAGGGTGCTGAAGCTGCAGAAGCTGTGATATCAGTTCTATCTCAAAAATGAGAACCCATTATAATCCAAAAAATAATCCTAGAGTTATAATTATTCAGAAATTATACGGGAAATTATATAATGAAGATGATGATTTAGATTTTCCAAAACATAGATTTAAAAAATTCATTAAGGACATTGTTTTAGGGACGATAGAAAGAAACGATCTCATTTTAGATGAATTAAATAATAAATTAGGTGATGAATTTGTAATTGAAAAATTAGACAAAGTTTTTCAAACAATTTTAAAAGCAGCAACTTATGAGTTTATGTATAAACCAAATTTATCAATTAATATTATAATTAAAGAATATTTGAATTCATCAAATTTTTTCCTTGAAGACTCACAAACAAAGTATCTTAATGCTTTATTAGATAACGTTGGAAAAAAATTAAGATCTAAAAATGCATGAATTTGACCTGATAAAAAATTATTTTTCAAAAATAGCTAAAAACAATAAATCTGCTCTTAATTTAAATGACGATGTTTTTTTTGATAAAAAAAGAGGTGTTGTAATATCTGTAGATACATACAATATTGGCACCCATTTTATTAATTTTAAATCACCTGATTTAGTAATTAAAAAAATATTAAGATCATCTATTTCTGATTTAATTTGCAAGGGCGTTAAACCAAAGTTTTATTTTATTTCTGGTTCTGGAAGTAAAAAAACGTTTACAAAAAATAATTTATATAAAATTTCAAAGTCACTCAAATCAGAACAAAATAAATTTAATATAGATTTATGTGGTGGTGACACAACTTTTTCAAATAAACTAAGTTTTACAATCACTTCATTGGGATATTCAAAGAGAATAATTTATCGTAATAAATCTAAATTAAGTGATGATATTTATGTTACTGGAAATTTGGGAGATAGCTATTTAGGATTTAAAGAATTAAGTAATAAAGCTAAATTTAGAAATAAAGATAGATTATTCTTTGTAGATAAATATTACAAACCAGACTTACCTCTAAATTTAACAAAATATTTATTAAAATTTGCTAATAGCTCAATTGATGTTTCAGATGGGTTAATTGATGATTTGTCAAAAATGATTAATAGACAAAATTTATCTTTTCATTTATTTGAAAAAAAAATACCTGTTTCTAAGAGATTGAGTAACTTGATTAAAAAACAAAAATTAAATAAAATTAATCTAATTTCTAACGGAGATGATTATCAAGTGTTATTTACTGCAGATGTTAATAAAGCTAGAATCATTCAAAACGCATCCAAAACAACTGGAATTAAAATAACTAAAATTGGAAAAATTATATCTGGTAAAGACAGATCATTGATATTTGATGAAAAAGGCAAGCAAATACAAGCTAAATCTAAAGGTTATATTCATCAGTTTTAGAAGTTAATCGTTGTCTTTTCTATCTTTTTTTGTATTGTGCGGGCTTAAAATTTAACAACCAACAACTTAAGGTTAATATGAGCGGAACAGTCGAAACAATACTATTATACACAATCGGAGCTGGTTTATTATCTATCGTTTATGGATTTTTAACTGGTAAAAATATTCTAAATTCAAGTGCAGGAAATGCAAAAATGCAAGACATTGCATCTGCAATTCAAATTGGTGCAAAAGCATATTTAGCAAGACAATACAAAACTATAGCTATTGTTGGTGCTGTAGTTTTAGTAATTGTAAGTATTGCATTTAGTCCACTTGTAGGTCTTGGTTATTTAATAGGTGCTGCCTTATCAGGTATCGCAGGCTATGTAGGAATGTTAGTTTCTGTAGAAGCAAACGTAAGAACAGCCGAAGCTTCAAGAAAAGGCTTAGCTCAAGGACTTTCTGTTGCATTCAAATCTGGAGCTGTTACTGGAATGTTGGTTGCTGGTTTAGCATTATTATCTATAGCTGTTTACTATTATATTTTATTAAAATCTAATGTAGATGAAAGAGAAATTGTTAATGCTCTTGTTGCATTAGGTTTTGGTGCATCATTAATTTCAATTTTTGCAAGATTAGGTGGTGGTATTTTCACAAAAGGTGCTGATGTTGGTGCTGATTTAGTTGGAAAAGTAGAAGCTGGAATTCCTGAAGATGATCCTAGAAACCCTGCTGTAATCGCAGATAACGTTGGAGATAATGTAGGAGACTGTGCAGGGATGGCTGCCGATTTATTTGAAACCTATGCGGTTACAATTGTCGCGACAATGGTTTTATCTTCAATTTTCTTTGTTGGAGATTTAAATATGATGATTTACCCTTTAACAATTGGTGCAGCATGTTTATTAACATCTATAATCGGAACATTTTTTGTCAAACTTGGAAAAAATAAAAATGTAATGAATGCTTTATACAAGGGTTTCATTGTTTCTGCAGTTGCATCTTTAGTCATTTTATGGCCTGTTACAGATCACGTAATTGGATTTGCTAATGAATATACAGTTAATAATAAATCTTTTAATGGAATGGATTTATATTATTGTGGTGTAATTGGACTTGTTATTACTGGATTATTAATTTGGATTACTGAATATTATACAGGTACAAGTTATAGACCAGTTAAATCTGTTGCTCTTTCGTCAACAACCGGACATGGCACTAATGTAATTCAAGGTTTAGCAGTTTCCATGGAAGCAACTGCAATACCTGCATTAATAATTGTAGCTGGTATTCTTATTACAAATTCTATTGCGGGACTATTTGGGATTGCAATTGCAGTTACTACTATGCTTGCTTTAGCTGGAATGGTAGTTGCATTGGATGCATATGGACCAGTTACTGATAATGCAGGTGGAATTGCTGAGATGTCAAATCTAGATAAAAAAGTTAGAAAAACCACCGATGCTTTAGATGCAGTAGGCAACACCACTAAAGCTGTTACAAAAGGTTATGCTATTGGCTCAGCAGGTCTGGGTGCATTAGTTCTTTTTGCTGCATATACTGAAGACATTAAACATTTCTCAAAAGAAGCTGGGTCAGCCCTAGAGGGAATTGTAGTTACATTTGATTTATCTAATCCATATGTTGTTGTAGGTTTATTAATTGGAGGTATGTTACCATATCTGTTTGGTTCAATGGGAATGCAAGCCGTTGGTAGAGCAGGTGGTGCTGTTGTTGTTGAAGTTAGACGACAGTTTAAAAAATTTCCTGGCATTATGAAAAGAAAACAAAAACCTGATTATGCTAAATTAGTTGATTTATTAACTGTAGCAGCAATAAAAGAAATGATTATACCTTCATTGTTACCTGTCCTTTCGCCTGTGATTCTTTATTTTATTATTTTCT
This sequence comes from uncultured Pelagibacteraceae bacterium, assembly GCA_902546085.1. GTDB lineage: Bacteria > Pseudomonadota > Alphaproteobacteria > Pelagibacterales > Pelagibacteraceae > Pelagibacter. The sequence continues at coordinate 6,072 of CACCIO010000028.1, forward strand.
CAATAGGCGGCCAAGTCGCAGCGTTAGCTGCTGTAGGAGCAATGTTACTAGGAGT
>CACCIO010000029.1 GCA_902546085.1 uncultured Pelagibacteraceae bacterium
TGTCAAAAATAATGAAAAATATTTAGAGGAAACAATACAAAGTATAATTAATCAAAAATTTAAAAATTTTGAATATATAATAATTGACGGAAAATCTAGTGATAGAACTTTAGAAATTATAAAAAAATACAACACAGAAATTGATTATTGGATTTCAGAGGATGATAAAGGGATATATGACGCATTTAATAAAGGAATTAACATTGCAAATGGTGAATTAATTGGTTTTGTTAACTCAGATGATGTTCTGACTCCAAATGCATTAGAAATATTAAATAATTATTACTTGAAATACCCAAATTCAGACTTCTTTTTTGGATCAGTTAAAAAACATTGGAAAACTTTGTATGGTTTTAAACCTTGGAAAATACATTTTACTTGGGGCTTTTATACAAGTCACTCGACAGGTTTTTATATAACTAAAAATGCAGCTAAAATAGTAGGAGACTATAATTTGAAGTACAAATATTCAGCTGATTATGATTATTTTTATAGAATGATTATTAAACACAAACTTAAGGGTGTAGCTACAAAAAAAAATGAATTATTTGGTATTTTTAGGCGCGGTGGCTATTCAAGTACAATAAAATTTATCGATCATTTTTTTGAGACAATAAAAATAAGAATTGATAATAAACAAAATAAACTTTTAGTTTTAATTATTTTTATTATGAAATTTTTAAAAAATATAAAAAAATTATAATGATTAGAAACATAAAAAATATTATAAAAAAAGCTATAAATACGATCAATAGCAGAAGTCATAAGATTAATTATACTAGCACAATAAACAATAGAGATTATTTATATAATTTAAATCATATTCTTGATCTAGATCAAAATTTTAAATTAGAAAAAAAAAAAACAGAATTAATTTCGTTTTTAGGTGATAAAAATGAAAAAATATCAGATGATTACCCTGTTATAGAAAGTTTTTTAAAACAAAATGGAAAAACTTTTGCTGTAGAAGAAGTTTGGAGGTCTGCACAAAGTTATAAAATTAATCAACAGATAAAAAAATCAAAAGTTTTTATGGAGGAGGAAGTATTTCTTTTGCCTTATTACACATCTCATTTTGGTCATTTCACTGGAGATGTGTTAGGGTCAATGATTTTCTTTTTAAATAAATTTAAAAATAGTAAATGTAAACTCCTCGTTATAACACCCTCAAAATATTGGGATTCTTTTTTTATAAAAAATTTTAAAGATAGAATTGTTCTTAAAACACCCTTGGATTTAGTAAAAAATAATTATGACTTTAAAAATTCTTATGTTTTGCCTAGATTTAGTACTTTTCAAAATATTGTTTATGCAAGAAATTATTTTTTATCAAAATCTTCAAATAAAACCCAAATTAAGAAGATATTTATCACAACATCTAGAGATAGTAGGATTTCAAATATTAAAGAATTAATATTTTTTTTGCAACAAGAAAACTTTGAAGTAATCAATCCAATAAATTTAAGCATTGATAATCTTTCTGAAAAAATTCGGAATTCAGAAATATTAATTTCTGAAAAAGCTTCAGTTTATAATAATGCTTTACTGTTTCGTGATAAACCTTTTTTCCTTTTATCTTCTAAGAACGAAATAAATTTAGAAAAAAAATTTTTCATAGGAGCTGGTATTTATAAAACATTCTTGCATGGGATTATAAAAGAAATTTTTTTTGAAGATGATCCTAGATTTCAAAAAGAAAAACCATTTAAAAATAGGATTAAAGTTGATATCAATTTACTAAAGAAAAGTTTAAATGCTTAAAAAAAAAATTAAAGATTGCTTTTTAAATAGTCCATATAGTTCAACAAAACATGATTCATATTTTAATACTTATGATGAACTATTTTCTAAGTATATTGATAAAGATATTACTTTTGTTGAAATTGGAGTTTTAAATGGCGGCTCTTTGTTTATGTGGAAGGATTATTTTGGGGATAAAGCTAGAATTATTGGTATTGATAATAATATCAACGCGAAATATTGGGAAAAATATGGTTTTGAAATTTTTATAGGTAATCAATCCGATGTAAATTTTTGGGAGTCTTTTAAGAATAATATTGGAAAAGTAGATATTATTTTAGATGATGGAGGTCACTTGGACTATCAACAAGCTGTAACGTTATTTGAAAACATAGATAACATTAATGAGGACGGATTAATTGTTATAGAGGATATTCATTCGAGTTATATGAAAGAGTTTGGAAACCCAAGTAAGTTTTCTTTTACTAATTTAGTTACTAAATTAATTGACAAGATAAATTATAGATCTAGTCATTTAAATAAAAATTTAAATTTTTTAAAATTACCAATTTGTGAAATTAGAATTTTTGAGTCAATTTATGCATTTAGAATAAATAAAAAAAAATCAGGTATATCAAAAGAAGTTATAAATAATGGTAAATTTTTTGGCTTCAAAGATTTGAGACACTCAAATACAAGTATTTCTAAAGCCCAAAATTTAATTAAAAAAATTTCATTTTTGAAAAATATTCCAATCTTAGGTAGTATATTTAAAAATTTATATATAAAATATATTAGAGACAAATTATATACAATTTATTTAAAAAGAGAAAAAAAAAAGTTAATGAGAAAATATTTTAAGTAGTTAATTTTAATTTTTTACTAATTAAATAAAAAAAATATTTAAAAAAAAATAATTTTCTTAACTTTTTATCTTCAATATCGTCTAAAATATAATTTTGACTAATACTTTTAGGGTGTACTATTGGAAAAGTCATTGTTTGATTAATAACATCAGGCAAATCATCAGCTCCCTTACCATGACTTGACTCTTCACCTGATTCTAGTTCCCATCCTATATGTTTACATAAGTTTATATTTGGTTTTATTATCAACCCGTTATTATTTATAATACTATAAAAATGTTGGTAATCCCATGTCTGGATTTTATCATTCTTACAAAGCAAAAAACGTTTATAAAAATAATGGGTTTTTGCTAAATTGAAATTGAAATAATACAAAATTTTTAAAAAATCAAATTTAGTAAAATTCATCATGCTTAAATCAAATTTTTTCCAGGATCTTTTCCAAGTTGCCCAACCGTGGGTGCCAGGTGATTTTGAAAAATAGTAATTTTCTTTAATTTTATGTTTTGAATAAATATAGTTATTTCCAGAGATCATCATTATTTTATGGTCATATTTGTATTTATTTAAAAGCGAAGCTATAAATGGAAAAAAAGATATATCAGGATTTACATCGTCTTCTAATATTACACCCATTTCTTCGTTTTCAAAAAACCAATTAATCCCTTTAACCGGTGCATTTTTGACACCATAATTATTTTCGAAAAATTTTGTCTTAAGGTCACAATCCCAAGAGATTTCGTTAAGAACTTTTTTTTTGATCTTTTCTATTAGTTTTTTATCCTTGGTATTTTTTTTTCTTGCTCCGTCGATTGATATATATATTTTCTCTGGTTCAAAAACTTTAATCCTCTTGATAAGTTCACGTAATAAATTAGGTCTGTTAAAACCAAGTATTAAAATCGGAGTTTTATTATATAAATTTTTTGGTACATTGTTCATAATAATTTTCTAATAAAAATCGTGAAATATTTTATTTTTATATCAAAACTATTCTTAGATGCTTTAAGGGATACAATTAAAATTGTAAACTACTTTAAACTTAGAAATTTTAATGGTTTTTTTGTGGTATTAAAATTATTTTTAATACGTTTTTTTTATGCATTTCCTTATATCAGAAATTTAAAAAAAATTAATTTGGATCTTTCATTAAAAGATGAAGTCAATCTCTGTTATAATTATATAAATTTAAACAATACTGTAAAAGCAATAGATATTAAAGGATATACAGAAACTTTTAAAATTAATAATGATATATTTGAAAAAATTAAACAAGAAATTTTAAATAATAATAATGATGTTTCTGCAAAAAAAAACTTGAACAATATTATTATAAGAAAAAATGATTCTGAAAATGAAAAAGAGTATTTAATTAGGTTGACTGAAAATAGAGTTAGCAGAGTTACTGGTGTTTTAAACTTAGATAGGTCTAAATATTTAAGAGAGTTTGTTTTATCAAAAGAGTTAATAAAATTAGTATCCTCATATATAAATTCTAAAACCTTATCAATTAATGCATCTTATTTCATTTCTTTACCAGTAAAGACATCTGAACAAGAAAAATTTGAAAATGCTCAATATTTTCATTGGGATAACGATTTTAGAAAATTTCTTAAATTATATATTTATTTAACTGACGTAGATGATTTGTCAGGCCCACACGTATATGTAGAAGGATCACATAAAAATAAAAAATTCAAACATGGTTTGCCCAGGCTATACTCTGATGAGAATATTTACAATTCTTATTCAAGAGTAAAAAAATTTTATGGTAAAAAAGGCTCCTTTTTTTTTACAGATAGCTATGGATTGCATAAAGGAGAAAAACCAAAATCTTCAGCAAGAATACTTCTTAACATCCATTTTGGATCAGATAAAATAAAATATCATCCCGATGATTTAATACTAAAAATATAATTAATGATTAAAAAACAAATAAAAAAATTTTTAATAAAAAATAGATGGCAATTGAAAAAAATTTCAATACCAAATACTTATACAAATGAACCTCCAACCCAAGAAGAAGTAAATATTTTACATAAATGCAAAGGAATTTTTCATTTGGGAGCACATAGGGGAGGAGAAGCAGAAATTTATGATTGGTTTCAAAAAAAGGTAATTTGGATCGAGGCTAATCCAAAAATTTTTGAAGATTTAGAAATAAAAATAATGCAATTTATTAATCAATCTGCCTATAATTATCTTATTTCCGATAAAAATGATGACAATGTCAAATTTAATTTATCTAATAATGACCAGGCATCTTCATCAATATTCAATTTTGGAGATTTAAGCTCTGGTAAAAAAAGTTTGTGGGGAGACAAAAATCTTCAAATGACCGAAAGTATTAATCTTCCTTCGATATCTATTGATCATTTTGTTAAAAAAGAAAAAATCGATATTAAAAATTTTGATCATTGGGTACTCGATTTACAAGGTGCAGAATTACTTGCATTAAAAGGAGGTATTAAAAGTTTAGAAGATTGTAATTCAATTTTGATCGAAGTAAGTACTGGAGATGTATATAAAAATGGAGCTAAATGGGATGATATTAAAGATTATTTAAATAAAAAAAATTTTAAAGAATGTTGGTCGCCAAAAGAAATTCATTCAAGTGTTTTATTTGTAAAATATTAATCAAATCCTCCTAGAAATTTTGGTAATACATTTTTTATTTTCCATAAGAATTGAGCAATTAGTAAATTATTAGAATTATAACCATTCTGAATATACTGAACATTTTTTCTCAATTTTTTGTTAAAATACATAGATGCATCAGGGAGATGAGAATTTGAACATATTATTTTATCTGTGTCCTTGAGTAGTAGCATATCTACTAAGTTTTCTTCACCAATTCTTGGTCTATGAAATTTACGTTTGTTATTAAATATATCTGTTTTTATTGATCTAAAAGAATCAAAAAATAATATTTTTTCATTATATTCAGATCTTAATTTATTAAAATTTTCTAGTTCTTCTGTTACTAAAAATATTTTATTAAAACGATATTTCTTTAAATTAAGGTCTATCTCTTTTTTAATTTGTTTCAAAGTGGGTGGAAAAGGATGTCTTTCTTGGTACTTCATATCGGTTCCTCTGAAATGAACACCTAAAATTTTATTATTTTTAAAATATTTTTTTTTAAATATTTTGACTTTATTTAAGATACTTTTATTAATTTTTATATATTTTTTAAACACTTTATAATGTTCAGAATTTAAATTTTCAAAACTATCAAAACATGCTAACTTTCTTGTTTTAGAGTCAGTAATTATAACATTTTTACTATTATACACCTCTTTTAACTTGTAT
>CACCIO010000030.1 GCA_902546085.1 uncultured Pelagibacteraceae bacterium
TCGTCAAACCATTGGTTTAATGTAATAAAATATTTATTTTTGGGAAGTACGTCCGTGTATAACAGAGATGTAAAAACACTTTTCAAACTTTCATCAAAATCTGAAATCATAATTGCATCAAAATTTAAACCACCCAAGGTGTATCTTTTTTCTAATCTTTTAATTTTTTTTTCTTTGTTCGCTTCATTCGAATTTTTAATTCTATTAATTTCATCTTTTAAATTTTGTTTTCTAATTTTATAATTTGTAATTTCCTCTATTTGTTTTGTTAGTTTTGTTGGCTCTGTATTATATTCATAATCTTTATAAATTTTTATTTTTGAATATTTCATCCCTTGTTTAATTTCAAATTCATAATCTCGAATTGGCGTTAAAAAAACAGTTTTTTTGATTTTATTGATTTCTAAAAATTTTTTTATTGTATTAAATTGGGAAGTAGAATTAATTCCTGCAGAAATTACGTTTTTTGGAAGATCTAAAGTTTTGTTAGTTAAAGATAAAAATGTTAAATTTTTCATTTCATCTAAATAAGTTAAGCTTTCATGGAATACAGGACCAATAACAATTTTGATCCCCATTTCACTTAATTCAAATGCTGATTTTAAAGTTTGATTTGCTTTTGAAGCGGTATCTTTTGGATAAATCTCAATTGAATTATTATTTATATCTTTGATAGCTAAACTTACTGCTTTAATGATCGACTCCCCAATCTCTTTATTATTGCCTGTCATAGGAACCAATAAGCCTATTTTAATTTTTTCTTGAGCATTAACAACTTGAAAAAAAAATATGTATAAAGTTAAAAAAATAAAACTAATTATTTTAATTAATTTAATCATTTTAATGTTAGTATAATATTTTTTAAGCTAAATTATGATTATAAAGCCACAATTTAAATTAAAAGAATACAAAAATGGTCTTTATTTAGTGTCAACTCCTTTGGGAAATTTAAAAGATATAACTTATAGAGCAACTGAAGTTTTAGAGAAATCTGATTATATCATGTGTGAAGATACCAGGGTTTCAAAAATTCTTTTGGACAAATATCAAATAAATTCAAACCTGATTTCAAATCATAAATTTAATGAAAAAAAAAATGTTTTAAAAATTATTGATTATCTTAAATCTGGAAAAATAATTTCATTAATATCTGATGCTGGCACACCTAGTATTTCTGATCCAGGCTCAATATTGATTAATGAGTGTATTAAAAATGAGATAAGGATCTTTCCTATACCGGGGCCTTCAGCAGTTACTACAGCTATTTCAATTAGTGGATTTTCTGATAAATTTTTATTTTATGGTTTTTTACCTGACAAAAAAAAACTTTTATCCAGCGAATTAAAAAAACTTTCTGAAATTGAAAATTCTTTAGTTTTCTTTATTTCACCTAAAAAAATTAATAAAATAATTCCAGAAATTAAAAAAAATTTTAAAGGAAGAAATATAGTTTTTTGTCGAGAGATTACAAAAATATTTGAGGAGTTTATTCGTAAAAAAGTAGATGAATTAGAGCTATTTGAAAAAGAACCAAAAGGCGAGCTTACAATTGTAATTTCTGAAAAAAAAATGAGCAAAAATATCTCTCAAAAATTGAGTGAATCAGATATGAGTATAATAAAGAAAATGATTAATAAATTATCAATCAGAGAAATTACAGAAATTTTAAGTGAAAATTCTACTTTATCTAAGAAAGAAATATACAATTATTGTCTAAAATTAAAAAATGAAAAATAGATTTTTAATATTTATCTTTATAGCTTTTTTTCTAAGTGGTTGCACTGGCGTTGGTTCTAAGGGTCTTTTTGGTACCGGTGTTTCAATTGCTCTAGACCCAAGAACAGTTGGAACACAAATAGATGACTCCATAATGCAAAAAACTATAAGTGCAAAAATTCTGTCTCTTGATAAAAAATTTCTTCTTTCAGTAAAAACAAAGGTTTTAGATGGTAGAATTTTTATAACTGGAAAAGTAGATACTCCAGAGGAAAAATTGTTGATTACAAAATTAGCGTGGGAAACAAAAGGGGTGAGATCAGTAAAAAATGACACTAAAATCAAAGAGGAATTTAATTTTAAGCAATCTGCAAAAGATATTTTGATAACATCTCAACTACGAACAGCTATTATTGTAAATAAAAATATTAAAGCAACTAATTACCAAATAGATACTTATAAGAAGAAAATTTATATTTACGGAATTGCTTTGACAACTGAGGAAAAGGATATGGTAATAAGTGAAGCTCAAGAAATATTAGATGTTGAAGATGTGATAGCAAGTATTATGCTTGTTGAAGATTTAAGAATTCAAAGAGAATAGTTATTTTTTGTAATCTATCACGTCTGCAGAATATGCTGCTATTGAGGCGAGATTTATTATTTCTGAAGTTGATGATCTTAGGGGAGCTATCTCAATAGGTAAACCTAATCCAATTAATAAAGGACCTATAACTTTTGTATCTCCTATGGTTTTCATTAACTTGTATGAGATTGCGGCACTATGTTGGCCTGGCATGATTAAAATATTTGCTTTACCAACAATTTTTGCAAAAGGATAAAGTTCTTTGTATTCAGGATTTAGAGCAACGTCTGGTTGCATATCCCCATCAAATTCAAAATCTACTTTTTTTTCTTTCAAAATCTCAACAGCATTCCGAATATGTTTTGTTCTGCTTGTTAGAGGTTGACCAAATGTAGAATGAGATACAAAAGCAACTTTAGGCTCGAAACCAAAAAGTCTTACTACTCTAGCGGTTGATATTGCCATTTCCGCCATCTGTTCGGAAGTTGGATATTCATGGACACTAGTATCACCAACAAAAATAGTTCTTCCTTTATGAACTATCATATTTAATCCAAACATTATCTCTCCTTTTCTGACGTCTACCACTTGTTTGATTTTTTCAAATGAAGCTCCAAATCTTCTTGTGTTACCTGTTACAGCGCCGTCGGCATCGCCACAAGCTACCATACTTGTGGCCCACACTACTCTATCATTTCTTATCATTCTGTCACAATCTCTCTCTAATAATCCCTGTTCTCTTTGTAATTTTTCAAATAAATGTTTGACGTATCTTTTTCTTTTTTTCTCATCTGTTGAGTTAACAATTTCAATGTCAAAATTATCACTGTATCCAATATTTTTTATTTGTTCTTTAATCTTACTTTCCTTACCAACTAAGATTGGAATACCAAGTTTGGAATTTTTAAATGCTATGGCGGCTTTTAAAGTATTTTCATCTTCACCATCTGCAAAAACAATTCTTTTTTGATTTTTTTTGATGAACGAGTTTATTCCTTGCATAATCGTTACTGTTGGATCCAGCCTTTGTTTTAGCTGTTCTTTGTAAAGTTCAAAATCATCAATTTTTTTTCTAGCTACTCCACTCTCTATAGCTGCTTTAGCTACTGCTGCTGGTATCACACTGATTAATCTAGGATCAAATGTAGAGGGTATTATGTAATCTTTTCCATAATGAGGTCTTTCCCCACCCATAGCTGCAACAACTTCATCAGGAACGTCCTCTCTTGCAAGTTCAGCTATTGCTTTAGCTGCAGCAACTTTCATTTCTTCATTTATTGTTTTGGATCTAACATCTAAAGCCCCTCTAAAAATATAAGGAAATCCAATTAAATTATTAACTTGATTAGGGTAGTCTGATCTTCCAGTTGCTATAATAGAATCATTTCTAACTTCATTAACTTCTTCTGGAGTGATTTCTGGATCAGGGTTTGCACAAGCAAATATAATTGGATTTTTTGCCATTGATTTAACCATCTCTTTTTTTAAAACACCTTTTGCTGATAATCCTAAAAAAACATCCGCATCTTTAACAGCATCTTCCAAAGTTCTATGTTGAGTCTTAATTGCATATCTTGATTTCCATTGATCAATTCCTTCAGTCCTTCCTTTATAAATAACCCCCTTTCTGTCTAGCATTATTATATTTTCAGATTTTACTCCCGAGTTTTTAAATAACTCAGTACAAGCTTGTGCTGAGGCTCCAGCACCATTTACTACAACTTTTATATCCTTTATTGATTTACCTGAAATATCTAAGGCATTAATTAATGCAGCAGTTGTTATTATTGCTGTTCCGTGTTGATCATCATGAAAAACTGGAATATCTAAAATTTCTTTTAATTTTTGTTCAATTATAAAACAATCTGGTGCCGCTATATCCTCTAAATTTATTCCACCAAAGCTAGGTGCAAAATTTTTTATTGAATTAATGATTTCGTCTGAATCTTTGCAATCAATCTCTAAATCAATTGAATCGATGTCTGCAAATCTTTTAAATAATACAGCCTTTCCTTCCATCACAGGCTTTGATGCAAGAGCACCTAAATTTCCCATTCCTAATATTGCTGAACCATTACTTATTACAGCAACGAGGTTTCCTTTACTTGTGTAATCATAGGCTGCTTCTGGGTTTTCACTTATCTTTTTTACAGGAGCAGCAACTCCTGGAGAATATGCTAATGCGAGATCACGCTTGGTTGTCATATTTTTTGAGGAAATAATCTCAATCTTGCCTGGTTTTTTGTCTTTATGAAAATCTAAAGCTTCTTTATCTGTATAATGATCAATTCTTGTTTTTTTCATTTCCGATAACAATAAGTGTACAATTGGGGTAAAATTAAGACTAATATGATTTATGAACTTACTTAAGTCAACAGGCACATTTGGTTTTTATACTATCATAAGTAGATTGTTGGGTTATTTAAGAGATATTTTAATAGCAATTTTTCTAGGAACAGGAATGTTGGCGGATGCTTTTTTTGTAGCATTTAGAATCCCAAATACTTTTAGACGATTGTTTGCTGAAGGCACCTTTAATGCAGCATTCGTTCCAAGTTATTCATCAGAAATAAATAAGGGAAAAAAACAATCAAACAAATTTGCTAACAGTATTTTTAATTTCCTTTTTTTAGGGTTGTTATTTTTAACAATAATAATTGAAATTTTCATGCCAGCATTTGTTTCTATTATTGCTCCAGGATTTGTGGGTGATTTAGAAAAAATGGAGGTAGCAATTAATTTAACAAGAATTACTTTTCCTTTTTTATTTTTTATTTGTTTAGCTTCATTTTTTTCTGCAATCTTAAATTCACACAATAAATTTGCAGCTGCTGCTGCAGCACCAATAATATTGAATATAGTTTTAATTTTAGTATTGTTTTTTTCTAAATCTTTAGGTGATCAATTAGTTTATTATTTGTCCTATGGTGTTTCTCTAGCTGGTTTTTTACAATTAATATTTTTATATAAATATGTATCAAAATATTACTCACTTAAATTTAGCATTAAATTAAAAGTAAGTAATAAAGTTAAATTTTTTTTTAAAAAACTTTTACCAAGTATTTTTTCATCAGGTGTCACTCAAATTAATATTCTAATTGGTACAATAATTGCATCATTTCAAGCAAGTGCAGTTTCT
>CACCIO010000031.1 GCA_902546085.1 uncultured Pelagibacteraceae bacterium
AAGAAACAGATAACACTAAAGCAAAAGCAAAAGTTGAAGATATGTGCAAAAAACTTTTGGCAAATCTTGTAATTGAAAATTATAAAATTATTGATCCAAAGTAATTAATGAAATCATCAGTTATTACTTTTCCTGGTTCAAATTGCGACAGAGACATGGATGTTGCTCTAAAAAAATTTGGATTTAAAAATAAAATGGTTTGGCATGCTGATACTGAATTGCCAAAAAGTGATTTGGTTGTATTGCCAGGTGGTTTTTCATATGGGGACTACTTAAGATGTGGAAGTATGGCTTCTAAATCAAAAATAATGAAATCTGTAATTAATTTTGCAAATTCAGGAGGTATGGTTATGGGTATCTGTAATGGATTTCAAATATTGGTAGAAACTGGTTTGGTTCCAGGTGTTTTGCTTAGAAACAAATATTTAGAATTTATTTGTAAAAATGTTTTTGTAAAAATTAATGATAAAAAAAATAAATATTTTAAAAATGTTGATAACGAGGTTTTAGAATTTCATATCGCACATAATGAAGGAAATTATTTTTGTACTTATGATCAATTAAAAGAAATTGAAGATAATAACCAAATAGCTATTAACTATTGTGATGAAAATGGAAAAATAGAAGATCAATTTAATCCTAATGGATCTATAAAAAATATTGCTGGTATATTTAATAAAGAAAAAAATGTTCTAGGGATGATGCCCCACCCTGAAAGAATGATTGATACATCTTTATCTGGTGAGGATGGGTCATTATTTTTTAAAAACTTAATAAACAACTTAAAATGATTGTAAACGAACAAGTAGCAGTTGATCATGGTTTAAAAGAAGATGAATATGCTAAAATTTGTGAGTTATTGAAAAGGACACCAAACATTACAGAACTAGGGATTTTTTCTGCGATGTGGAATGAACATTGTTCATATAAATCATCAAGATTACATTTAAAAAAACTTCCTACCAAAGGAAAGAAGGTTATTCAAGGTCCTGGTGAAAATGCTGGTGTTATCGATATTGAAGATAATGATGCAATAGTTTTTAAAATAGAAAGTCACAATCACCCTTCATTTATAGAACCTTACCAGGGTGCTGCAACTGGGGTTGGTGGAATAATGAGAGATGTATTCACAATGGGCGCAAGACCAATAGCTAACTTAAACTCAATACATTTTGGATCACCACAACATAAAAAAACAAAAAATTTATTAAGAGGTGTTGTCCATGGCATAGGTGGTTATGGAAATTGCATGGGTGTTCCTACAATTGCTGGCCAAACAAGTTTTGATAGCTCCTATAATGGAAATATTTTGGTTAATGCTATGACATTAGGATTAGTCAAAAAAGATAAGATTTTTTACTCAAAAGCTGCAGGTTTAAACAAACCAGTTATATATGTTGGATCAAAAACTGGAAGAGATGGAATTCATGGAGCAAGTATGGCCTCAGCTAGTTTTGATGAAAAAATTGAGGAAAAAAAGCCAACAGTTCAAGTTGGAGACCCTTTTACTGAAAAACTTTTACTTGAAGCTTGTTTAGAGTTAATGGCTGGCGACTCCATTATAGCCATTCAAGATATGGGTGCTGCTGGATTAACTTCTTCAAGTATTGAAATGGCTTCAAAAGGCAACCTTGGAATTGAAATTAATTTAAACAAAGTACCTTGTAGAGAAACTAAAATGACTCCTTATGAAATTATGCTCTCTGAGAGCCAAGAAAGAATGTTGATTGTTTTAGAAAACGGCAAAGAAGAACAAGCAAAAAAAATATTTGATAAATGGAACTTGGATTTTGCAGTTATTGGAAAAACTACTAAATCTAAAAAAATAGAACTTTATTTTGATGAAGAAAAAGTTGCAGATATTCCAGTTAATACTTTAGTTGAAAACTCTCCTATGTATGATCGAAAATGGAAAAAAGCAAAACTTCCTAAAAAAAATAAGTTTAAAAAAGAAGATATTAAACATTTAAAAATTATCGATGTATTAAAAAAAATTTTAGCAAATCCAAATGTATGTAGTAAAGAATGGATTTGGCAACAATACGATCATACTGTTATGGGAGACACAATACAAAAGCCAGGTGGAGATGCAGGGGTCGTAAAAGTTCATGGAACAGATAAAGCTGTTGCTGCCTCTGTAGATTCTTCAGCGGTATATTGCTGGGCTCACCCTTTAACTGGTGGAAAGCAAGTAGTTTGTGAAAGTTTTAGAAATCTTATATCTGTTGGTGCAAAACCTATTGCTATCACGAATTGTTTAAACTTTGGCAGTCCTGAAAATGAAGAAAACATGGGAGAGTTTGTTGAATGTGTTCAGGGAATTGGTGAAGCAAGTGAATATTTAAAGTTCCCAGTGGTTTCTGGAAATGTATCTTTCTATAACCAAACAAAAGACCAAGGTATAAAACCTACACCTGCAATTGGTGGAGTTGGATTGATCAAAGATTATAAGAATATGATCACAATGGATTTTAAAGAAGTTGATAATTTAGTTTTAGTAATTGGAAAAACTGAAGGACATATTGATCAAAGTTTATTTGCAAGAAATATTTTAGATGAAAAAAATGGACCTCCACCCGAGGTAAATCTATTTAATGAAAAAAATAATGGTGAAACAATACTGAAATTGATTGATAATAATTTAATAAAAAGTGCACATGATGTTTCCTTAGGTGGCATAATTACAGCAGTAGCGAAAATGTGTATTAAAGGAAAAAAGGGAATAAATATTAAAAAACCAAAATATTTAATTAACGAAATAGAATACTTATTTGCTGAAGATCAAGGCAGATATATTATAGAAATAAACAGAAAAGATTTTAAAAAAGTAACTGATATATTGCATAAAAATGCAGTCCATTTCGATGATCTTGGTACAATTAATGAAAATGAACTATATATTAATGATAAGACAAAAGTTACAATTGACGAATTATCAACTTCCAATAAAAGTTGGCTTACAAACTATATGAGTAAATAATGGCGATGGATTTAAAAGAAATTGAAAATTTTATAAAAGAGGCAATGCCAGATGCAATTGTTGAAATACAAGATTTGGCAGGTGATGGTAATCATTATTCAGCTACTGTTACCTCGTCTCAATTTTCTGGAAAAAGTAAAATTGAGCAACATAAAATGGTTTACAACTCATTAAAAGGTAGAATGGGTAATGAACTTCATGCATTAGCAATTAAAACAAAGGAGAGTTAAATGGATCAACAAACTAATGATTTAATTAAAAATGAAATTGAAAACAACGAAGTATGTTTGTTTATGAAAGGTACACCTGACGCTCCACAATGTGGATTTTCAATGGCTACTTCAAATATATTAAAAGTTCTTGAAGTAAATTTCAAAGGTGTAAATGTTTTAGAAAATCAAAATTTAAGAGAAGGTATTAAGGTTTTTAGTGACTGGCCAACAATACCTCAACTTTATGTTAAAAATGAATTCATAGGTGGATGTGATATAGTTAAAGAAATGTACGAAAGTGGCGAACTAGCAAAACTTTTTGAGAGTAAAAATATAAACTTTAAATCTAAAAGCTAATTATCTAGAATAATATTCAATCACTAAATTAGGCTCCATAACAATTGGATATGGAACTTCTTCAAACTTTGGAATTCTAACAAATTTTAATTTTTTATTTTTTTCGTCCATCTGAATATATTCTGGAGTTTCTCTTTCTTTATTTGCAAGAGCAATATCTATTATTGCAAGCTGTTTGGATTTATCTCTTATCTCAATTGAATCTTCTTCTCTAACTAAGTAGCTTCCTATATTTACTTTTTTACCATTTACTTTTACATGACCATGATTGATTAATTGTCTAGCTGAAAAAATTGTTGTTGCGAATTTTGCTCTATAAATTACAGCATCTAATCTTCTTTCAAGAAGACCAATTAAATTTTCTCCAGTATCTCCTTTAAGCATTACTGCTTTTTTGTAGATATTTCTAAATTGTCTCTCGTTTATATTGCCGTAATATGCTTTCAATTTTTGTTTTGCTTGAAGCTGTATTCCATAATCAGATGGCTTTGATGTTTTTGTCTGACCATGTTGTCCTGGTCCATAAGCTCTAGTATTAAAAGGACTTTTAGGTCTTCCCCAAAGGTTAACTTTTAATCTTCTGTCAACTTTATGTTTAGAGTTTAATCTTTTAGTCATTTAATAGTGCAGCTTTATAAACCTACTCGTCATTTTGTCAATCAACGTTTTTTACCTAAGCTTGCAAATACACCTGATAAAATACGTGTTTCTTTGGTTGATAATTCCATCCTGTAAAAAATATTCCTCAAGTTTTCAAGCATTATCGGCTTCTTCTCTTTTGATTTAAAGAAATTAATATCTTCAAGATTCTGAATACAAAGATTTGCCATAGCAACTATCTCTTTTTTAGATGCTGATTTAACTTTATTTGACTTCTTAAAAAAAGATACTTTTGAATTAATTATGCTTGATACATAATGTGCAATTATTATTAAGCTGTGAGATAAATTTAACGATTTAAAATCGGGATTTGTTGGAATTTGAAGAGTATAATTTGCATAGCTTATTTCATTATTTGATAAACCTGATGCCTCTGACCCAAATAAAAAGGCTACATTTTTTTTGTAATTTATTTTTTTTAAATCTTCTAATTGAATATGTTTAATATTTTTGTTTCTAAATCGTGCAGATGTTGCAATTACAACGTCAATATTCTTTAGAGATTTTTCTAAATTTTCAAAACTCTTAGCTTTATTGATTATATTTTTAGCTCCTACAGAAGTTGCTAAAATTTTATCATTTGGAAAAATTGGTTTGGAATCAACAATAATAAGTTTGTTAAAATTAAAATTTTTCATTCCCCTTGCACAAGCTCCAATATTTTCAGAAAGTTGAGGCTTGTGTAAAATGAAAGAAATATTATTAACAGACATTAATCTATGCCATGATTTCTATTGTAATTTGAAATAACTGATGGTTTGATATTATTTAAATATTTAGAGTCTATTGTCCAAATTGAAACTTTTAAAGGATAACATTTTGCTACATCAGATGAATGCTCAGATCCACAATCACCGCCTGGACAAGCAGAAAGGGCACCTAATAAATCTGTTTCAGCAAAAAATTCCAAATAATCACCAGGTCTAACAGGACTTGCTTTCATAAAGTATTGTTTAGTATCATTAGTAAATCCAGTTAACATAAATACATTTAACACATCATGAACTATTTTTTCAGCATGGTCTAATCGGATTTTTT
>CACCIO010000032.1 GCA_902546085.1 uncultured Pelagibacteraceae bacterium
TTCTAAAATAATTTTTAAAGTTGGGTTGAAAAAACCACCTTTGTATAAAGATGTTGAGCTTTTAAAACTGTATTTAAAATTAAAACTATTTAAAAAATCTTTTAACATTTCATTATTATGTTCTCCAAAACTTGCAAATTTTTCAAATGGATCTGGAACTTGTGTTAATGGTTTATGTAAATTTTTATTTAGCAATTCCTGATTAGGAACATTATCAGGAACTTTTCTTAGACCATCCATATCATCAGAGAAAGTAATTATTTCTGCTGGTAAATCTGTAAGTTGCTTTAAAGCATTAACCATCATTGAGGTCCTTGCAACTTCCCCAAATGTTCCAATATGAGGAAGGCCACTTGGGCCATATCCTGTTTGAAGAGTAATTTTACCTTTTTTATCAATAAATGATTTTCTCTCGCGAAGCATTTTTTTTGCTTCAACGAAAGGCCAAGCACTTGTTTTGTCTAAAATTTCTTTTTTAATCACGAATATATCTTTTATAAAAATCTTAAATTGGCGATTTTATTAATTCTTATAGAGTTGAAATTTATTTACCATAAAATAATGTTCTTTCAAAATGTCTAATTATAAAACTGTTTTTTTTACACTAGGAATTTTGCAAATAATTTTAGGGATCTCAATGTTCATCCCTATAATTGCTCAATTTATTTATTCAGAAATAGATTCATCATTTTTTGGTGCATCTATTGTTACTGTAATTTTTGGATCATTATTTTTTCTTTCAAATTTAGACCACAATAAAAAATTAAATTTGCAACAAGCATTTTTATTAACTGCCTTGTCATGGTTAAGTATTGCTATTTTTGGATCTTTACCATTTATATTTTCGACTATTGAACTTTCAATTACTGATGCTTTTTTTGAAAGTATGTCTGGTATTACAACAACTGGATCAACAATTATTTCTGACCTAGAGAATACACCAAAAGGAATTCTATTATGGAGAGCAATTCTTCAATGGTTGGGGGGTATTGGTATAATTGTTATGGCAATTACCCTGATGCCTATAATGAATGTTGGTGGTATGCAATTATTTAAAATTTCTAGCAACGACTCATCTGAAAAAATTCTTCCTAAATCGAAAGAAATAGCTTTAAGACTTATTTATATTTATTCAGGCCTAACTGCTCTTTGTGCATTATCATATTGGGTATTTGGAATGGGAAAATTTGATAGTTTAACTCATTCTATGACTACCATAGCTACAGGAGGATTTTCTAATTATAATCAATCTATCGGATATTTTGACAGTGTTCTTATAGAAATATCATCGATGATTTTTATAATTTTGGGAAGTGTTCCATTTATTGCATATATTAAATTTATTAGTGGTAATAAAAAAATATTTTTAAACGATATTCAAATCAGAACATTTATTAAAATAATAATTATAAGCATTATTATATTATCAATTTATTTATTATTTAATAATAACGGAAACTTTAGTTTAAGATCTATTTTTTTTAATACAATTTCAATATTGACTGGAACAGGTTATGTTAATGCTGAATTTGATGGTTGGGGAAGTTTTCCAATAACAATATTTCTTGCGCTGATGTTTATTGGAGGATGTGCCGGATCTACTACTTGTGGGATTAAAATATTTAGAATTCAAATTTTATATTTATTTATATTAAATCAATTAAAAAAAATTATATATCCAAATGGAATATTTGTAATTAAATACGATCAAGGATCTGTTGATGATAAATTTATTGCATCAATAATTTCGTTTATTTATTTTTACTTTGTTATTTTTTTTATTTTAGCTGCATTGTTATCATTAACAGGTCTCGATTTTATAACTGCTATTTCTGGAGCAGCAACATCAATTTCAAATGTTGGTCCAGGTTTAGGTCCTATTATTGGGCCTAATGGAGATTTTTCAGCTTTACCTGATATTTCTAAATGGATCTTAACTGTGGGTATGATTTTAGGTAGACTTGAGTTATTTGCGATATTAGTATTGTTCTTACCATCTTTTTGGAGAAATTAATTATGTCTGAAACAAGAAAACAAACGTGGCTTGATTCTCTTGCGGTTTATAAAGATATTCGAATGGTAAGAATTCTTTTATTAGGTGCAATAAGTGGATTCCCTTGGGTATTAATTGCAAGTAGCTTAAGTCTTTGGCTTAAAGAAGAAGGTCTTAGTAGATCAACAATTGGATGGGCAGGTTTAATTTTTGGAGTATACGCTTTCAATTATTTATGGGCTCCCATTATAGATAGAATTCAAATTCCAATACTAACAAAAAAATTAGGTCACAGAAGAGGATGGATAGTTTTGATGCAATTAATTATTTTGTTAAGTCTTGTTGTTTGGAGTGTGATTAATCCAACTGAAAATTTGGCTTTATTAATTACTGTAGGTTTAATTATTGCTATCGCGTCAGCAACCCAAGATATAACTGTGGATGCATTAAGAATTGAACAGATAAATGAAAATGAAGGAAAATCAATGGCTGCAGGCGCAGCCATGGCTGTTGTTGGTTGGTGGACAGGTTATAAATTAGGTGGAGTTGTTGCTTTATTTACGGCAGAATTTTTTGAAAACCTAGGGGTAGCTGACTACTGGCAAACTACTTTTTTAATTTTAGGTGTTTTGATAATTTTAATGAATATTGGATTAATGTTTGTTCATGAACCTATAGAGACAAATAGACAATTAAAACAAAGAGAAACTGATAAATTAATTGAAGGTAAACTTGGATCTAGCAATATAATTACAAATTTTATTGCATATATAACAGGAACTATAGGCGGACCTATTATTAGTTTTTTTAAAAAAAATGGTTTTGCCATTGCAGCTGGAATTTTAGGATTTGTTTTTTTATTTAAAATAGGTGAGGCATTTATGGGAAGAATGTCTATTGTTTTTTATAAAGAAATTGGATTCTCCAAAGGTCAAATTGCAATTTATTCAAAAGGACTTGGTTGGATAACAACAGTAGTATTTACTTTGTTGGGTGGTGTAATGGCTATGAGAGCTGGAACAATTAAAACTATGTTCTTTGCTGGAGGGTTAATGGCTTTAACAAATCTTTTATTCGCAGTTTTAGCATGGACTGGAAAATCTGAAATTTTATTTGCAATTGCTGTTATAGCTGATGATATTACAGCAGCTTTTGCAACTGTAGCATTTGTTGCATTTATATCATTACTAGTTGATAGAACTTATACGGCTACACAATACGCATTACTTGCTTCAATTGGTACTGCTGGTCGTACTACTTTAGCTTCATCCTCAGGAGCTCTAGTTGACTGGTTAAACGGAGATTGGGGAACATTTTTTGTTTTAACGACTATAATGGTGATACCATCATTAATTTGTTTGTGGTTAATTAAAAACAAAATTAAAATTGGTGCAAAATAATTTTTATTTCATAGGTAATTTTTCGAATATTTACAAAAATCCTTCGAAAAGATCTGAGGTAACTTCACAAATTATACATGGTGAAAAATTCAAAATATTAACAAAAAATAAAAATTGGATAAAAATTAAAACTTTATTTGATAATTATAAGGGGTTTATAAAAAATTCAAAATATATAGAGAAATTTAGCCCCAATTATAAAGTCAGTTCACTTAAAGCAAAGATTTATAAAAAACCTGGAACTGGAACTAGCAGTTGGCTTCCACTTGCCTCTAAATTATCTGTATTTGAACAAAATAAAAATTACGTAAAAATTGAAAAAAATAAATGGATTAAAAAAGCAGATATTAAAAAAATAAACCATAAAGAAAATAATTTTACAAAAATATTTAAAAAATTTCTCGATGTAAAATATGTTTGGGGTGGAAAAACATTTAAAGGTATTGATTGTTCGGCCTTATTGCAAATATTTTATTGTTATAATAATTCGTTTTATCCAAGAGATACAAAAGATCAGATTAAATATACAAAAAAGAATTCAAAGAAAAGACTATTTAAAAAAGGAGATATTATTTTTTGGAAAGGTCATGTTGCTATGTGTTTAAATTCTAAACAACTAATTCATGCTTATGGTCCAGAAAGAAAAGTAATTATTATGCCAATTATAGAAACAATTAATAGAATTGAAAAAACTGCTAAGCTAAAGGTTAAAAAAGTATCTAGAATAAAATATTAATTTCTTCCAAAGTCAGGCTTGTCTATATCTTGTTTCAGTTTGATGATTTTTGACCTTACTTTTTTAGTCTGAATAAGTTTTTTTACGATAGACTTATTATTTTTTGAATTAATATCTTTTTTAAATTGATTTAAATTTTTAATAAATAAATCAATCGCTTTTGAAATATTATTTTTATTGTTAAAAAAAATATCTCTCCACATGATTTCATTTGATGCTGCAATCCTAGAAAAATCTCGTAATCCACCAGCGCTATATTTGATCAGCTCATAATTTTGCTTTTTCTCAAAATCTTGTGCAGATTTCACCAGATTATATGCAATTAAGTGTGGTAAATGACTAGTGATAGAAAAAATTTTGTCATGTTTTTCAGCGCTCATAACAACTACTTTTGCTCCAATTTTTTTCCAAAACTTAGTAAGAATATTTATATTATTTTTTTTAATATTTTTTTCCTTAATTATTATGCACCATCTATTAATAAACATATTCTCTTTACCATGCTCTGGTCCACTGACCTCCGATCCAGCTATCGGGTGACTTTGAATCCAATGAATACCTTTCTTTAAAAATTTATTTATAATTTTAGACGTTTCAATTTTTGAAGAACCAATATCTGTAATCAATGTCTTCGATGGTATAAATTTATTAATTTTTAAAATAATATTTTTATATTCACTCATTGGTGTACAAAAGATTATTAAATCGGAATTACTTGTACCTTCTTTTAATGATTTAACAATTGTTCCAGGTAATTTTAATCTTTTTATCTTAGCAATATTTGATTTTGATTTTTCATAAACAAATATTTTTTTTGCTATTTTTTTTTTGCTAATACGCCTTAATAAAGATGAACCTAATAATCCACAGCCAATAATTAAAATATTTTTCATTTTTTTAATACTTGCTTAATAACACTCATAAATTTTAAGTTTTCTTTTTTAGATCCAATAGTTAACC
>CACCIO010000033.1 GCA_902546085.1 uncultured Pelagibacteraceae bacterium
ATTTTAATTGGAAATTCTACGCAAAATCTAAAATCTTTAGAACATATGTTAAGTTTTTTAAAAATATTTGTTTTTCCCATAACATAAGTATAAAGAATATCACTTAAATTTAATCTAAAAAAAACTTTTCCTATAAAGGAAAAGATTTTATTACCAATGTAAGTTATGAATGTATCATCATCACTACCAGCATTTTTAAGATATCTTGAAGCAAATACAAACTCATTTTCAATACATAATTCTCTCATCTTAAGCAAGTCATTTTTATCAAATGATCCATCCGCATTGAATATACAGAAAAGTTCTGTTTCACAATTTTCAATGGCTTCTGTTAAAGAATTTCCATAACCTGATTCTGATTGGTAATGAATTTTTACATTTTGATTTTTTATTGAATTGATTGTTGAAATATCATCATTTTTTAAAGAAACTAAAACTTTACAATTTAAACTCTTTAAGTCTTCTAAAACAATTGGTAAAGACTCAGCTTCATTTTTTGCCGGAATTATCAATGTTAAATTATCCATTTTGATTAGTTTATTAACCCTGAATTCTCTAATTCGATAAAAGATCTTACATATTTTGAATACTTATTAGTTCTCAAAAAAGAAATTTTTTTATTAAAAAAGTTTCGAAAATGAATTTCATTTATTGGATCAAATTTAAATTCTAATATAGTTTCTCCAAGATAAAGTTTTCTAGTTAAGTCATTTGCAGGGCTTGTATTAATATTAATATCTATGGTTGCTCTGATTTTTTTGTTATTTGAAATCCAATAACTTCTTGTATAGTTTGTTTTTAATACAAATTTATAATTAAAATTATTATTTTTATTATATAAATTTGAAATTTTATTTTTTAAGCTTTCAATTATTTTTGTTTTATCAATTTCAAAATTTAATTTACTGGTTTTTTTCCATACATTAAAATTTTCTTTATTTTTTTCTTCATACGAAATTTTATCTAAATTGTCATTGTACCATCTAAGTCTAATTTTTTTTCTCCTACTAACACCATTTATGTTATCTTTTGCAAAATTATAATTCAAAGTATCTAAATATATAGAACTAATATTTCTGTCAGGATATTGTTTGTTAAAACCATTTATTAACAATAACTTTTTCAAAAAGTCATTTTTTAATTTTCCCAATACAAATTTTTTTTCTATTCTATATTCATTCATATTAGTAAAATAAATTATTTATCATTTTGTTATCTAGTTTCTTATTCAAAGAAATATTATTCTTTATAATTTCATTATTTTTACCTAATAGATAATTTATTTGATTATTATTATTTGGTTCATTTATATGGAGTGTTGCTCCTTCATATTCTCTTTTTTTATTAAAAACAGCAATATCATATTCATTATTTTTAAATTCATATTTTGACAGTCTCAAATTTGAACCATCTTTTACAGCAACACCTAATCTAGAATTTTTAAAATTTAAATTCATTATTTGTCCTTCAGCACTCTCTCCAAAACTCAGTCCTTTATCCTTAATTTGAGAACCATTAAGACGATTTCCATAAACATTTGCGCCTGATATATCTAAACAATCATTGTCGATATTTTCACAAATAATATTTACAAATTTTAAATTTCCAAAGTCAATATCTATAGCATCTGCTTGTATATTTTTTACGGTCAAATTTTTAATGTCACTGTCAGAAGAAATTATATTTATTGCATCCTCGCTATTAGAGTTGATTATTTCAGAGTTAATTATTTTTAAATTAGAGTTAATGATATTAACTCCACCGTATAATATTTTGTCTTTTTCTTTTGGGTAAGACAGATTTTTAAAAATAACATTTTTAAATTTGTAATTATTGTTAGCTAAAATCAACGACCCTACTTTATCTGTACTGTAAATAATAATTGGTTGATCTTTTGTTCCATTAAAAGAGATTGATCCCAACGAGGATAGTGATACGTCTTTTTTAAATAGAATTTTTACTCCTTTTTCTACAAACAGGTTTTTATTTGCAGGTAAAAAAAGATTTTGATTAATTTCTAAATTACTTCTTAAAACATTTTTATTATTTCCAATATTTTCAATTTCATTTTTGTCAAGTAAATTTATAATATCAGGTTTATAATCTTCTTGTTTGTGTTTAACTATTAATTTTTTTTCTATTTCATCAATTCTAGCTCTTATATATTTTGATCTTTCAAAAAGGTAATCTTGATCAAATATATAAAGGCCTATTCCTTTATAATAAACCTTATCTTTTTTTGAAGTTTCACTTAAAAATTGCTCATTATAAAAATTTATTCTCTCTATATTTGATTTATAAAAATTAGTGATTAATTTTTGGTCTGAGATTTTTTTCAATTTTTTCATATATATCTCTCTGAATTTGTTGTTATTTAAAAATCTTAAATACCATTCTCGCTCAGGACAAATATAACTACAATTCATATTATTTTTGTCTAAAAAATCTAAAATTAAAAAATCTTTAAATAAAAAAGAGTTATAATGACCATCAAAACCAATAGGCTCAAATTTAGCTGTTGTAGGATTATAATAAAGTTTAACACTTTTTGGAATTGATCCATGAAAGTTTCCAGTTAAATCAATTATTGCAAAGTAAGTTGCCCATTTTTCCAAATCAAAAGTTTGACTAATATTATTGTTTTTATTTTTAATATTATTTAATTTAGTCAATGCACTATTAATAAGTTCCGAGTGGTTTAATTGCCAATATCTTTCTGAGTAAAGGTCATATATAATTTCTGGGTAATTTAAACTTAATTGCTCTTCCAATCCAAAAATTGGCCCATTTCTTTTTTTATTCCTTTCAATGAGCTCTTTTGAAAAACCTTCTTCAACAGCATAAATACCCTGTTCAGAGTCATTTAAAGACAGATTTATAAAAAAATATTTTAATGCTATCAAATTGTTCATTTCTAAAAATTTGTGAAAAATATATTCATATATATAATTTCTGGTAATTGGTTTTTGGACTGAAAATTCTTCTAATCCCCATATTCTGTTATCTCCTCTTAAATCTATCCTGTAAGATGTCTGATTTTTATCATACCAATGCAGGGTTCTATCTCCTTTAACTCTTAGTTTAATATTGAAGTTATTTTTTCCATAGTTAAGAGAAGCACTTGAGAACTTGGGAATTTCTTCAGTAAATCCATTTAATTTATTATTTCTTTGTAACTCTAAATTGTATAAGTTTTTTTGATTTATTTTTAAAGTAACGTTTTCTAATTGATTATTAAATATTAAAAACTTTAAAGACTTTATCTTTGATGAAGTATAATCATCAATTTCAAAAAAACTGAAACCAAAGTATTTGTCAAGGATAACCTGATCTATCTTTTTTAATAACGCCATTGGTTTAAATCTTTCATACATTCCGCTATTGAAATAGTAGAATAATAAGAAAATTATAGTTACCAAGGAAATGGTGCCCAATATTTGAATTAATCTATTAAGTATAAGTATTATGAAATTTAAAAACGGGAAACGATTTAATTTTTTTTTTACAAATGTTTAAATTTAGTTTTTGCTAATACTAATAAAAATTTTTTAAAATTAATAAGTTGTGTAATTTTATTTTTCCCAACTTATAGATCCTATTCAATCTGGCCAGATGCTCATTTACTTGGAACGTTATTTTTTATAATATCTCTATATTTTTATCTTAAATCCAAGTTTAAAAATAAAGATAATGTTTTTAAAAATTCTATTTATAATACTTTTTTTCTAGCACTATCGGCATATATAAGTCCAAACTTTGGAGTGTTCGTTTTATTTTTTGTGTATAAATTTTTTAAAATGTATTCAATGTCCCTAAATTTTTTAGTTATAATATTTTTTAATCTAATACTATCTTTACCTTTTTTTTATTATCTTTTTTATTTAGATGCTAATTTCATATATAACCCTGGAGTATGGGATATAGGCAAAAATTTCATAAGTTTAAATAA
>CACCIO010000034.1 GCA_902546085.1 uncultured Pelagibacteraceae bacterium
CATATCTTCATAATCTATTTGTTTAGATAAATTTTTAAATTTTGAAAATGATACAAAATGTTTAGACAACAATTTTGCATTTTCTAAACCTATATGTCTTATACCTAAAGAATATATAAATCTTTCTAAAGAAATATTTTTTTTTTGATCAATTGAAAACTTTAAATTTTGAACAGAAAGTTTACCCCAGCCCTCTAAATTTTCAATTTTTGAAAAATCTAAATTAAAAATGTCTTGGGGATATTTAATTAATTTTAATTTCCAGAAATTTTCAACTATTTTTTTCCCAAAGCCCTCTATATTAAATGCGTCCTTCGAAACAAAGTGTTTTAATTTTTCAATAGAAATTTTATCACAATAATAACCTTCACTTGGACATCTTCTTACTGCATCAATTTTTTTCGTAACTTTATTAAATTCTTTTTCTGTTTTTGAGCCACACGAAGGACATTTGTTTGGAAAAATAAATTTAGCACTTTTTTTTGGTCTTTTATTTAAATTAACTGATAAAATGTGTGGGATTACATCTCCTGCTCTTTCAACAGTTACTATGTCACCAATCCGAATATCTTTTCTATTTATCTCGTCCTCATTATGTAAAGTTGCATTAGAAACTATTACTCCTCCAATATTTATAGGTTTTATTTTTGCTACAGGGGTTAAGGCACCTGTTCTTCCAATTTGAATATCAATATCTAAAATTTTAGAAATTGCTTTATCTGAGGAAAATTTATGCGCGATGGCCCATCTTGGGGCATTGGCAACATTTCCTAATCTTTTTTGCAATTCAAAATTATTAATTTTGTAAACAATACCATCTATATCAAAATCTAAATTAGCTCTTTGCTGCTCAATATCATTATAATTTTGAATTAAATTTTTTACTCCAGAAATATTTTTATTAAGTGGATTAGTTTTAAAACCCCATTCATCTAATTTTTTCAAATAATCGGATTGATTTTTTTGTCTTAAACCCTGCTGAAAACCATAGGTGTATGCTATAAATTTTAAAGGTATTTTTTTTGTATCCTCAGGATTTTTTTGCCTCAAAGAACCAGAGGCAGCATTTCTTGGATTTGCAAATTTTTCTTTTAAACTTTCAAAATCACTGTTTTGAATAAATACCTCGCCTCTAATATCAATATCTTTGGGGAAATCTTTGTCTAAAATTTTTTTTGGAATATCTTTAATTGTAGATAAATTTGCAGTTATATCCTCACCTTCTTTACCATCTCCTCTAGACAATCCTCTTTCAAAAATACCATTTTTATAAGTTAATGAGGCAGAGATTCCATCTATCTTGGGCTCAGCACTATAAATAATTTTAAATTCTTTGTTTTCAGATAAAAAATTTAAAATTCTTTTTTCGAAATTTTTTAAATCTTCCTCAGAAAATGCGTTTGAAAGAGAAAGCATAGAAACTCTGTGTTGAAATTTTTTAAAATTTTTAGATGGTTTATGGCCTACTGCTTTTGCAGGAGAATTTAGCGATTTCAGAAATTTATATTTTTTTTCTAATAATAAAATCTCATTTTTTAAATTATCGTATTGTTGATCAGAAACTTTTGGTTTACTTTTATTATAATAAAATAAATTATATTTTGACAGTAAATTTATTTTTTCTTCATAGATTTTTTTAATTTTTATTTTATCCATCTAAATCAACAATAGATTTAATTTTATTTAAAATAGTATTTTGATTGGATTTATTTTGTTTAATTTTATTTTTTTGTTTTTTATAGTTTTTGTTAAAAACACTATAACTTTTTTCGTACCAAATTGATGATTGATAATTATAACCTAAAAGATTTGCATATTTCTGTGCTTCGTTTGTAAGCCCTAAAGTATAATAACATTCTACAAGCCTATGAAGGGCCTCTTCCACATATATTGTGGTATCATATTTGTCAACAACTGTTCTAAATCTATTAATTGCAGGTATCCATTTTTTTCTTTGAAAATAATATCTAGCTACATACATTTCTTTTGAGGCAATAATATCATTTATAAGATCTAACTTAAAATCAGCATCGATTGCATATTCTGTAGTTGGATATTTTTTTTTAACAATTGTAAAATATTTTTTTGCATTAGATATTGATTGTGTATCTTTTTTTTCATCTACAATAAGTTCATAAAATGATACTGCCAACAGATAATGAGCATAATCTATATTTTTATGACTAGGATACACTCTTAAAAATCTCTCCAATTCAGCTATGGCATCCAAGTAATAATTCTGTGAATAATAAGAATACGCTGCCATTAAAGCTGATTTGGGAGCTATTGATGACTGAGGAAATAAAATTTCAGCTTCATTAAATTTTTTAGCAGCAAATATTACATCTCCCTCATTTAATGATTTCATGCCCTCTTCATAAGCTTCATATACTTGAGATTCGAGATTTTTTTCTTTTATTAAGGATTTTTTTTCAACATTTTTATTACAAGAAGTTAAAAAAATTATTGCAAGTACAACCAAAAAATATTTAATAATATTCATATTAATTTTTTATTTATCAAAGAATAATTTTAAAGTTATCTGTGCAACTAAGCAATAGATCTTAATAGGCTTTTATTTATTAATGTATGAGGTAGATTTTTTTCTTTAATTTCCAATATTGAAAAATTATCTTTATTTTGAAATACTTTTCTTAATAATTGATTTGTTAAAAAGTGTCCCCCACGCGAACATCTTACTGATGCCACTATCCTATATCCAGATGTATATAGATCACCAATGCAATCAAGTATTTTGTGATTTACAAATTCTTTATCATTTCTTAATCCTTCAGGATTTAATATTTCCTTACCTTTAACAACTATAGCATTCTCTAGACTTCCACCTTTTGCAAGACCATTTTTTTTAATTAATTCTATATCCTCAAACAAACAAAAAGTTCTTGAATTATATATACTGGTTAGATCATCCTCAAAAACTTTTACTTTATTTCTTTGCCTTCCAATTATTGGATTATTAAAATTTAATTCAAAATCAATATCAAGACTTAATGTTGAAGGCTTAATTGAGATAAATCTTTTTCCTTCGGAATATTCAATCTCTTTCTTAATTTTAATAATTTTTATAGGTTCATTGCTTACTTCAATTCCAGCTGAAATAATTTTTTCAATAAATAATTTTGCCGATCCATCTAGAATAGGTACTTCCTCATTATCAATTTCAACAATTATATTATCAATACCCATACCAAACAATGCACACATCAAATGCTCAATAGTTGATATTTTTACACCAAATTCATTTTCGATAGTTGTATTTAACGAAGTATTAGTTACGTTCATAAAATTTGGATATACTAAATTATGTTTGTTTAGATCAACTCTTTTAAAAATAATTCCTGTATTAGGTCTTGCAGGTACTAAACAAACATTTACATTTAATCCGCTATGTAAAGCTATGCCACAAAATGAAACTTTATTTTTTATAGTTTTTTGAGTTAAATAAGACACGCGTATATTTAGAATTAATAACAACAAAATTAAAAACAACTAATGTTACGATAAAAAACAAAATTAACTAAATAATTGAAAAAATTTTTCAAAAAAACCCACTTTTTTTAGATTTTTCGGAATTATTGATACCTCATTTGTATTGTAACCTTTTTGAGACTTATAAGCCATCTCAGAAAGAGAAATATTTTGGTCTTTAAATAAACTTTCTATGTAATTTTGATTTAAATAATTTTTAGATTTAATTTGAAAATTTAACAAAATTTTATCTATTTCCAATATTAACTTATTTGGAACTGATATAAATTGTATTTCTATACCTAGATTTTTACAAATCACACCATCTTCAAATTCAGAGAAGTACCTATGATCAAATAAATAATTTATTATGTGCATATGCATTATTTTATAGTCTTGATAATTTTTATAAATTAAATCCTTCAATTCAGTA
>CACCIO010000035.1 GCA_902546085.1 uncultured Pelagibacteraceae bacterium
CAGCAATATTGGGGGCTATTTTCCTAAAAGAAAAACCGGATAATAAGACTTGGGTCGCTATTATAATTACCTTTATTGCTTGTGTTTATATTTTTTACGACTCATTAAGTCTTGGTAATTTTTATGGTGATTTATTTGGCTTAATAACATCCTTTGGATTAGCTTGTAACGCAAACATAGCAAGATATGCAAAATCAACCGACTTAGTGCCTGCTGCTGTAATTGGAAAATCATGTGTCGCTATATTTGCCTTTTTCTTTGTAAAAGACTTTGCTTTAGTGGGAAATGATTTTTTTTATATACCTTTAATGTGTGTAATGTGCGTAGCTATACCTTTTGTTTTGGTAACTATAGCACCAAGATTTATAACTGCTGCTGAAGTTAATCTTTTTTTTCTTTTAGAGACAATTCTTGGACCATTGTGGGTTTGGATGGTAATAAAAGAACAGCCTTCTCCTGAAACCATCTATGGGGGCATTGTTATCATTATCACGATAGCAATTCATTCTTTACTAGCCATAAAAAAAACACAAACCAAAACTACCTAGCGAAGAATTATTAAATTTCTAAAACTAAACATGCAAAAAGAAGTAAAAAAGTCTTGGGCTCTATTTATTGGGATAGGAGTAATGATGATTGCTCATGGATTGCAAATGCAAATTATGGGTATTCGGTCAGTACTTGAAGATTTTAGTGTTTTTACTACTGGTATCTTTATGTCTGGATATTATGTTGGCTACTTTATAGGCTCGAAAACTACTCCAAATTTTGTTTCAAAAGTTGGTCATATAAGAGTATTTGCTGCGTTTGCTTCGCTTGCATCTTTAAGTGCTTTAGTAGCAGTTGTTTATGTAAATCCACTTATGTGGACAATTAGTAGATTTATAACAGGTATAAGTTTAGTTAGTTGTTATGTGGTTACTGAGAGCTGGTTAAACGATAGAGCAACTAATAAAAATAGAGGGCAACTATTGTCTGCTTATATGATGGTAATTTATTTTGGTTTAGCTCTAGGTATGCTTCTACTTAATATAAGTAAACCTGAAGCTTATGAACCCTTTATTTTGGTTTCTGTTTTACTTTCTGTTGCTCTAGTTCCTATTTTATTAACAAAAAGACCCGCTCCTAAATTTAAAAAAATTGAAACAATAAGTATTCTAGAACTTTATAAAATCTCTCCTCTTGGTTCTTTAAGCTCTTTCTTTACAGGAATAATTCATGCAGCTTTCTTTTCTTTAATTTCTGTTTATGCAACCATCGCAAAATTTACTTTATTTGAAACATCTATACTTTTGTTTGTTGCAACAATTTCTGGAGTTTTAGGTCAGGGTCCTATTGGTTATTTTTCAGATATTTTTGATAGAAGGAGAGTGATAGTCATAACAACATTTGGAAGTTCTCTTTTAGCATTAATTGCAATTTTAACTTCAAATGATCCTATTCAAAATATTTACTATATGGATGAATTTGCTTTTAGAAAAATAATTTTTTTTATAGCTGTTGGACTTTATACAAGTTTATGTCTACCATTATTCTCACTTAATCTTGCACATACAAATGACTTTGTTCCAAAATCTAAATTTGTTGCTGCAGGTGGTGGATTACAATTAATTTTTGGTGTAGGGGCTATTAGTGGTCCTATTTTGTGCTCAATTTTCATGGAATGGTTTGGATTGAATGGTTTATTTATTTTTTTAATTTTAGGACACTCAATAATTGGTGTGTTTGGTTTGTATAGAATGAGCGTTAGAAGCACTGTTGAAAATCCAGAGTCAACATTCACACCAATTCCAGCAACAATTACACCTGCTGGATTAGAATTAGATCCTGATGCGCCCGCAACACTTGATGAAACTCAAGTTAATGAAAATGCAAAAACTTAAATATTAATTACTTCTATTTTATCACCAATATTAATTTTTGAAGAAGAGAGAATTTGACATCTTAGTCCACCCTTCCTCATAAACTCTTTAAGTATATTTTTTTGATTAAGCATTTCAGTTAAATGTCTACATGGACGGCATAATTCAATCGCCTCTAATTTTACATTTCCAACCTTAAGTTTTTTTCCAATTAAATCATTTAATTTAATGCCTTTTGTAACTACATTTCTTCTGAAATCTGTATATGGAATATTAAGGCCAAATTTAATATTATAGTCATCTATATTCTCTGATTCTATTAATGACAATTGATTGTAAGGATCATTAGACTCATGAAAATGACGATCTCCTACTATTCCTTTATTTGTTAAAACTTCAATTGAATTTACTTCCAAGATAGGTTGATCGTTGTTAGCAGCAATTCCTAATTTAAATACTTCAGCCATAAATTATTGAAGAAATGGTTTAGCTCATATAATCTTTTCAAAATAATATGACTTATCTGTCATCAAATCAACTTAAACTGTATGAAGATCAAGGATACATATCCCCTATTGAAGTTTTGTCGAATGATGAAGCATTAGAGGCAAGAAAAGAAATAGAATTCATTGAACAAAAAATGCCAAATGAAATAGATAATGCAGGAAGATATAATGTTCATTTAATTTCGCCAAAACTTGATTCCATTGTTCATAATTCAAAAATTTTAGATGCAGTAGAGAGTATTATTGGAAAAAATATCTTAGTTTGCAGCACTACTTTATTTATTAAAAATCCTTACGAGCAAGGTTTTGTAAGCTATCATCAAGATGCAAAGTATATAGGATTAGAGCCACACAATTGGGTTACAGCATGGGTAGCTTTAACAGACTCAAATAAAAAAAATGGGTGTATGAAAATGTGGCCTAAATCACATTTAAATATAAAAGATCATAATGAGAAATTTAATGAAGGAAACTTACTTACTAGAGGTCAAACAGTAGAGAATGTGCCTGAAGATAAAGTTAAATCTATAGAACTTAAAGCTGGTCAAATGTCTTTGCATCATCCAAGAATAGTACATGGATCAGGAAATAATAAAAGTGATGATAGAAGAATAGGATTTGTAATCCAAAGTTATATAGGCACAAATGTAAAACAAACCTTAGGTAAAAATAGTGTTCAGGTTGCAAGAGGAGAGGATAATTATCATTATCATGAGGTTATACATAGAACTAATGCTTTAATGAGTGAAGAAAGTATATTACTTAGAAAAAAAGAAAATGATCACTTGCAAGAAATTTTTTATAAAGGTGCTAAACAAAAAGGTTCTTATTAATTCATAACAAAATCACTATATTGAAATAAATAAAAATATAAATCATAGTTACACAAAAAAAATAAATGAAATAATATATAGAAAACCTTTATTTAAAATATTACAAGGATTATAAAAGATTTTATGAATAGACATCAATATGGTTCTAAATTTTATAACTTAACCTTAAAAAAGATTCTTAAAAATGAATTATTAAGTTATTTTGGAAGATTATTTTCATCAAAAAACATCCACCCAAACAAAAAATATTTACAATTAGGTTGTGGAAACTCTGATATTAATGAAAATTTTATTAATGCTGATTTTTTTACACTTGATTTTTTTAATCCATTTAAGAAAAAAAAAATTCATTATTTAGATTTAAGATATCCTCTACCATTTAAAGATAATTCTTTTGAGGGTGTTTTTACTGAACATACTGTAGAGCACCTATACGCATCAGAG
>CACCIO010000036.1 GCA_902546085.1 uncultured Pelagibacteraceae bacterium
TTTATTATAGAAACTATAAAAAACAGTCACTACAAATGCACAACAAAATAAATCTGCAAGTAAGAATAAATATAAAATATCAAATCCCTTTGAAGCAACAACAAAAGCAATTATAGACAAAATTAAAATGAAATATTTAGATATTTTAAAATAATTAGTTTTTTTATCTAAGTTAAAAGTTGCTTTACCGTCAACTACGAACAAACTAGAAATAGCATTAACTAAAGTATCAACGGTCGAAATTGTTAATGCAAGACCAAGAATAATGATCAATAAAGATAAAACTTCAGTTTGTTCTTTTAATAATAAACTAAAAAAACCCAAATCAGGTCTAACAGATGGATCAATAGAAAATGAAACCATCCCAATAAAACCCATTAAAAAAACTATTGGAACAATTATAAAAAAAGAAATTATCAAACCACTTTTTAATGTTTGATAATCTTTTGCTGCATACACTCTTTGCCAATTTCCTTGATGAAATAAATTAGTTGCTGCAACTGCTATAAAAAAAGTTAATCCAGCAGTATATCCTGGAATATAGTTTGAGCTTAATAATTGAGGATTCTTATTCTCAATTAAAGAAAAAGAAAAATTATTTCCTGAAGATGAACTGAAAATTAAAATTAAAATAAACAACAAAACACCAATTACAATCATTTGAATATTATCAGTAAATATCGATGCTCTTAATCCACCATAAAGAGTATAGCTTAAGGTAGCTGCCAAAACTATTAATGCTGTAATCCACAATTCTGTACCAGATATATAATTAATTAATACAGCAACTGCTGTTACTTCTGCACAAAGAAAAATAAACATATAAAAGATTGTCATTAATAAAATTAACTTAAATAGACTTTTGCTAAATTTCTTTCTCATAAACTCAACTAAAGAAGATCCTTTTGGAAACTCATTTCTAATTTTTTTTCCAAAATAAATTAGGAAAATCATTGGAAAAGCTGTGCCTAATGCATAACCAATAACAGCGCCTACTCCGCCCCACGTTGCAGCCGCGACGGGACCAAATAAAATCCAAGCCCCTAAAGCAGATGCTACAAGACTTGTGGTAATTGAAAATAAACCAATGTTTCTATTTGCAGTTAAATAATTGTTAATTCCTGTAAATTTTTTAGAGTGAAAAATTCCCAAGAAAGCAAAAATTAAACTAATTGTTATAACTAATACCAATGATGTTGATTGAGTTAAAAAATATGTTTTATCCATTTTATCCCTTTCTGAATTACCGGACAGGTTCTTTGGGTATGATCTCAGTCTGTTAAGACACCCCTGTGAGTATATTTATTATATTTTTTTTGTTATGGAAAGTCTTTTTAAAATTTAGTTATTTCTGATTTTTGTGGTTCATTATTTCGACCATACATTGTGTAGCATATTCTCTCCACTCAGATGAAGTTTTAGTTTTTAAGCTATTAAGATGGTTTCTATTACTTTGAATATCATCTTTATGCTTAATATAATCTGCACCATTTAAATTTGCTTCCATACTGGACAGGTTTGTTTCCATTGCTTTTATCCATTCTTTCCCAAGCTCAACACATTTTTGGTCATCTTTTTCATCACAAATTTGCTTGAAAAAATTAAAGATTACATCATCAGTGTTAACTGAAATATTCATTAATTATTGTTTACAGATACCTATAGATTCTGGGCCACAAGTTTGGCCGTTTGTCCACGTAGCTCCAGTTAAATTAGCTCCATCAAAATTAGCATTAGTAATGTTGGATGATGTGAAATTAGCTTCCATTAAATTTGAGTTTTGAAAATTAGCTTCAATTAATGTTGCGCCCATAAAGTCAACCCTAGTTAAGTTTGCTCCAGTAAAATTAGTTTTTTCAAAATTAGCACCTATAGAAACGGACTCATAAAGGTTAGCTCTTACAAAGGTAGACTCTGGAAAAGTTCCAAATGATAAATTTGAAGTCATCATAATACTTTTATCAAAATTTACTTGAATAAAACTTGCAAATGAAAGATTTGAATTTGGAAGATAGCTACCTTGTAAATCTTGAGAGTCTGAAAATCTACAATTAGAATAATCAACTCCTTCTGTTAAAGGATCATCACATGCAGCATTTGAATTTGTAAGAAAAAAGAAACTAAACAATATAAGTACAATAATTTTTTTCATACTAAAAGTTAACAAATAAAATATGTCAAAACAATGAATGATTAAAGTTTAATAAAAATTTTATATTCTTACTTTTTTGCCAGTTTTAGCACTTTTCGTTATTGCTGAAAAAATTTTTAGAGAAATCAAACCATCATCACCATTAACTTTTGGCTTAGCTTTTTTGGTAACTACATCAGCAAAATGGTCAATTTGATTTACCAATGTATTATCATCTTTTTGATTCTTATCTTCATTAACGAATATCTTATTCCACCAACTTCTCTCTTTTTTATAATACCAAAATTTTAGGTTAGGAAACTGTAAAGAACCTTTAGTACCTCCAATCATATATGATGATTGATTAGTAATAGGATAAGCAGGATTTTCTCCTGCTGTTAATTCATAACTCCATGGTGCAACAATTGTATCTGACAAATTTAGTGTGCAAAGTGCTCCTGAATTAAAGATCAGGCTTATTGTAGCTGTATCTTCTACTGCAAATTTTCTAGTTTTATTAGTTGTAAATGCTTGAACGTATTTAATAGATCCAAGTAAGTAACAAATCATATCGATATCATGGACTAAATTAATCCCTAGAGGACCTCCTCCTTTACTAATTCTCCATTTTTCTTTGTAATAAGCTTTGTGTTTATAAAGCCAACACAATACATTCGCTGAAACGATGTTTCCTAATTTACCTTTATCAATAAGACCTTTTACCTTTGATACTATTGAGTTATGTCTTCTGTGATAACCTATCAATAATGGTGTTTTATTTTTATTAGCACTTCTAATAATTTTTTTAGCTGAATTAATATTATCTGAAATAGGTTTTTCTAATAATACCGGAATTTTTTTCTTTAAAAAACTGACTGTATGTTTTTCATGAAGTTGATTTGGAGTAGCAACAATTACTGCATCTAAATTTTTTGAATTTAACAGTTCATCTGTATTTGAATACAATGGGATCTTAAATTTTTTAGATAAATTTTTAGCGTTATGACCAATCTCTACTATCGAATGAAGGTTTGCCTTCTTTGATTTTTGAATTGCTTTTATATGTTGCAAACCCATTAGTCCTGTTCCAACAATTGATATATTTATTTTTTTATTCATTTTATGAAATTTTTATCTTTGTGAAGTACTTATAAAGTTTTTTGGGTTTAATTAAAGTACTTGGAAAATTTTTGTTATTTGGTGCATCCGGGTAGTGCTGAGTTTCCAAACAAACCCCTTGGTAAGGAGCAAGTTTATTTTTATACCTCAAACCTTGACTAGTATAGAGTTGTACACTAGGAAGATTTGAATAAAAGTCTAATTGAATATTAGTTTTTTTATTTTTTAGAGAGGCTACATAATTTTTATAATTTTTTTTAATACAATATGTTAAATCAAATCCCAATTGATTGATTGTATTAGATGCTCTCTTTA
>CACCIO010000037.1 GCA_902546085.1 uncultured Pelagibacteraceae bacterium
TATCAAATTTTTTGAAATTTGGAGTTATCATTTTTTTTAATTTATGTGCTCTTTATAGATAAAATTACAAAATTTTATAGAGAATAAGAGGATTTTTTAAAAAATTGACATAATAAATAAGTTCTAGTAAAAAAATTATGCGCTGATTTAACTGAATTGCGAGCGCTTAAAAAAAACCGCTAAAATAGTTTTTTTTCTCACAATTCGAAACAGTCAAAAACTATGAATACTGAGAAAAACATAAAAACTTTAATTGTAAAGAAACCACTAAAATTAGACTGTGGAAAGACCATAAAAGATTTTCCGATAGCCTATGAAACTTACGGTTCACTTAATTCAAAAAAGGATAATGCAATATTAGTTTTTCATGCTCTAACAGGAGATCAATTTGTAACAGGAATAAACCCTGTAACTAACAAAGAGGGTTGGTGGAGTTATGCAGTAGGTCCTGATAAAGCTATCGATACGAATAAATATTTTGTTATTTGCTCCAACGTAATTGGTGGATGTATGGGATCATACGGACCAAGTCATAAAAATCCTGATCAAAAAATTTTTGGAACAAATTTTCCCGTTATTACAATTAATGATATGGTAAATGCTCAATATAATTTACTTGATCATTTTGGTATTGATAAACTATTTTCTATAACTGGTGGTTCAATGGGAGGTATGCAGGTACTTCAGTTTATTAGCAACTTTCCTGATAAATCCAAAACAGTTATACCGATAGCAACCACATCTAGTCATTCAGCTCAAAATATTGCTTTTAACGAACTGGGCAGACAAGCTATTACAGCTGATAGTAACTGGAAAGATGGGAATTATACATCAAACGATACTAATCCTGGAAAAGGATTGGCAGTAGCTAGAATGGCAGCTCATATTACTTATTTATCTAAAAAAGGTTTGCAGGAAAAATTTGGAAGAAAGTTACAAGAAAGAGAAGATCTTAAATTTGGATTTGACGCTGATTTTCAAATAGAAAGTTATTTAAGATATCAGGGCTCAGTTTTCGTAGATAGATTTGATGCAAATAGTTATCTTTATATTACTAGAGCTATGGATTATTTTGATTTAGCTAAGCAATTCAATGGTAGTCTTTCTGAAGCATTTATAAATACAAACGCGAAATTTTTTATAATTTCTTTTACTTCAGATTGGCTTTATCCAACCCAAGAAAACAAAGATATTGTGATTGCTTTAAACTCAATAGGAGCTGATGTTGGATTTGTAGAAATTGAGTCAGATAAAGGTCACGACTCTTTTTTACTAGACGTTCCTGATTTCTTGAGTGCACTTAAAAACTTTTTAGATAAATCCTACGAAGAAAATTAATTATGAAAAATGAATTTCAGATAATAGCAGATTTAATTGAAAAAGATAAGAAAGTCTTAGATGTAGGTTGTGCCGATGGAACTTTGATGAAATTTTTAAAGGATAATAAAAACATAAATATAAGAGGATTAGAGATTTCAAAAGAAAAAGTGCAAGAATGTATTGCTAAAGGTTTAACTGTAATTGAAGGAAATGCTGAAAAAGATTTAAAGCAATTTACAGACAAATCATTTGATTATGTTGTTTTAAGTCAAACCCTTCAAGCTTTTCTTAATCCTGAGTTAGTTTTAGATGAACTTTTAAGAGTTGGAAAAAAAGCAATAGTTACGATTCCTAATTTTGGATACTGGAAAGTAAGATTTCATTTATTATTTAAAGGTACAATGCCAATTACAAAAACATTACCAGATGAATGGTATAACACACCAAATTTACATATGTGTACAATCAAAGATTTTTTTCACTTTGTAAAATCAAAAGATATTAAAATTTTTAAGTCACTCGCTTTAAATAATCTTAATTCATCAATAATAAATGAGAGTAATTTAGGTGTTAAAAATTTGTTTGCAGATCTAGGCATATTTTTGATAGAAAAATAAAATGCGTATTGAAATTATACCCTGTCTTCAAGACAACTATAGCTATTTAATAATAGACGAAAGTAACAATTTTGCGTGTGTTGTAGATCCCAGTGAGGCTGAGCCAATAATAAATTTCCTTGAGAATAAAAATATAAAATTAAAATACATTCTTAATACTCATCATCACTATGATCATATTGGAGGAAATCAAGAGTTAAAAAAAAAATATGGATCAGTTGTTGTAGGTTTTAAAGGAGACTCGAAAAGAATACCGGAGATAGACATATTGTTAGAAGATAATCAAATATGGAAAGCTGAAAACTTTGAAGCTAAAATTATGCATATACCTGGACATACTTCAGGCCATATTTGTTTTGATTTTTTTAAAGAAAAAATAGTTTTTACCGGAGATACACTTTTCTCTCTTGGTTGTGGAAGAATATTTGAAGGTTCTTATGAGGAAATGTTTGAATCTTTAAACAAAATTAAATTATTACCAAAAGACACAAAAATTTATTGTGGTCATGAATACACTCTTAACAATGCAAAATTTTGTAAAAAATATGATTCTAAAAACAAAGATTTACAAAAAAAAATAGAAAAAATAGAAAAATTAAGAGAAAATGGAATTCCTACGATACCCTCAACTTTAAAAGAGGAATTGGAGTGTAATATATTTTTAAGAGCAAAAGATGTTAAAACCTTTTCAAAATTAAGAGATTTTAAGGATAATTTCTAATTAATTCGGCTTGACTAAAGGCTAGCTACAACTATATTGCGATAACTTTAAATTAAATCATACTATGTCATACGCAGTAATAAAAACAGGTGGAAAACAGTATAAAGTAAAATCTGGAGAAATTCTAAAGATTGAAAAACTACCAGACTCTAAACCTGAGACTAAAATAAAGTTTAATGAAATCTTGGCATACGGTGATGATAAATCAATCGAAATTGGAACTCCAAATGTTGAAGGCGCAAAAGTAGAGGCTGATTTAATTAAAAATAGCAAAAATAGAACTATTTTAATTTTTAAAAAAAGAAGAAGACAAAATTCAAGAAGAAAAAATGGGCATAGACAACAATATTCTATGATAAGAATTAACAAAATTTTTTCAAAAGATGGTAAAGTGTTATCAGAAGCTGAAAAAATTTCTAAAACTTCAAAAAAAGAAGAAGTTAAGGAAGCAGTAAGCAAATAGTTATTAGGTAAATTATGGCAACAAAAAAAGCAGGTGGATCATCACGAAACGGACGAGATAGTGCCGGTAGAAGACTTGGTGTAAAAAAGTACGGTGGTGAAACGGTAATTCCTGGAAACATAATTGTTAGACAAAGAGGAACTAAGATTTTTCCAGGTGAAAATGTTGGTATGGGTAAAGATCATTCAATATTTTCAGTTGTTAAAGGGAAAGTTGTTTTCAAAAAATCTAAATCAGATAGAACTTTTGTTTCTGTAAAGCCCAATTAATAGTACAACCAATTAAAATAGATGTTGTATTATGAAATTTCTCGATCAAGTTAAAATTTATATTAAGGCTGGAAACGGTGGAGATGGATCTCCTAGTTTTAGAAGAGAGAAA
>CACCIO010000038.1 GCA_902546085.1 uncultured Pelagibacteraceae bacterium
CATCTTGAATTCTAACACCTAGCCAACCTCTTTTTGTTTCACCAAATTCAATTAATTGTTTAATTACGATTTGTGCACTGTTGGATGGTATAGAAAATCCGATTCCAATCGAACCATTACGTCCAAGGATTGCTGTATTAATTCCAATTACGTTTCCTTCCATATCAAACAAAGGTCCTCCTGAATTACCTGAGTTTATCGAAGCATCTGTTTGAATAAAATCTTCATACCTTGATAAACCAATTGATCTATTTCTTGCTGAAATAATTCCAGCAGTAACAGTTCCACCTAAACCAAATGGATTTCCAATTGCTAAAACCCAATCGCCAATTCTTGCTTTATCGGAGTCACCGAATTCAACTGGGGTAAATTTTTCATCTGTCTCTAATTGCAAAACAGCAATATCCATTAAAGGATCTGCACCAAGAACCTTAGCTTTAAATTCTTGGTCACCATTTACTCTAACAATAATGTCGTCAGCATCTTGGATAACGTGATTATTCGTAACCACAATTCCTTTCTCGTCTATTATAAACCCAGAACCTAAAGCAGCTGATTTTCTTTCCTGAGGTGTTCCAAACTCTTTAAACATATCCTCAAAAGGAGAGCCCGGAGGAAATTGAAAAGGAAAAGGATTGGTATTTGTCACTATAGTAGTTGTAGTAGAAATATTTACCACAGATGGCATTAATTTTTCTGCAAGATCGGCAAAGGAAGCAGGAACTGTTTTGGAGTTTACATTTAACGAAAAGCTAAATGATATAACAAGGGTTAAGAATATAAGTTTAATCTTATTCATATTAGCTCTTAATGTAATAAATAATTATAAAACCTATCGCAGCAAAAATAAGTCCTCCTGATCTAAGCTGACTATCTTTAACAAGTTCTAATTTTTTCAACATACTTTTCATTTTTGCTGGAAATAAGGCGTACAAAATTCCCTCAATAAATAAGAAAAGACCAAAAGCTATAACTAGCTCACGCATTTAAAAATTATTGTTGGATTTCAGGTTTTATATTTCCAAAAAATTTAAAAAATTCACTATCAGGCGATAAAATTAGAGAGGTTTCACCGCCAATAAGAGCTTTTTCATATGCCTGCATAGCTCTATAGAAAGCAAAAAACTCTGGATCTTGGCCGAAGGCATCAGCAAAGATTTTGTTTCTTAAACCGTCACCTTCCCCTTTCATAATCTCAGATTGTTTCTGAGCGTCTGCTAAGATTACTGTAACTTCTTTGTCAGCAGTTGATGTAATAGTAACAGCCATCTCTGCTCCTTTTGCTCTAAATTCTTTTGCTTCTCTCTCCCTTTCAGTTTGCATTCTTCTATAAATTGCGTCACTGTTAGCTTGGGGAAGATCTGCTCTTTTAATTCTGACATCAACAATGTTAATTCCAAAGTTTTGGGCTTCATTATTAACACCTTCTTTAATTAAAGCCATTTGCTTAGATCTATCTTTAGATAACAACGTTTGTAATTCTTCTTGACCTAATACATTTCTAATTCTTGAATTTATTATCGTGGATAAT
The DNA here is from genome assembly GCA_902546085.1 of uncultured Pelagibacteraceae bacterium. GTDB lineage: Bacteria > Pseudomonadota > Alphaproteobacteria > Pelagibacterales > Pelagibacteraceae > Pelagibacter. The sequence continues at coordinate 1,532 of CACCIO010000038.1, forward strand.
CTTGATCTTGCGACTCTTTCATTTCCAACTGAAATATAAAACTTCAATGGATCAATAATTTGAAATCTTGCAAATGCATCAACAATTAATCTTTTCTGATCTGATGCAATTACCTCCTCAGGTGGAGCATCTAAATTTAAAATTCTTTTATCTAAATAAACAACGTTTTGAATGAATGGAATTTTGAAGTTTAATCCTGGTTTCATTATAATTCTTTTTGGGTCACCAAATTGAAGAATAATTGCTTGATTAACTTCTTTTACAATAATTACCGATAAAAAGGCTACTACACCAATTGCAATTAATATTCCCACTAATATTTTTCCAGCTTTCATTTTAATTGGTCGCTTTCTTTTTTAATTCAGGCAAAGGTAAGTAAGGAACCACTCCTGAGCCTGCATTTTTTTCTATAATTACTTTATCTATATCAGCTAATACTTTCTCCATAGTCTCTAAATACATTCTTTCTTGAGTGACTGCTTTCGCATTTTTATACTCATTGTAAATTGCTATAAATCTACTTGCTTCACCCTCTGCTTTTGCAACAACTTCTTTTTTGTAAGCTTCTGCAGCTTGCAAGATTTTTTGTGCTTCCCCTCGTGCTCTTGGAATAACATCATTGGCATAAGCCTCGGCTTCGTTTTTAGATCTTTCCATATCCGCTCTTGCAGCCTGTACATCTCTAAATGCATCAATTACTTGATCAGGTGGGTCTGCTTTTTGAGTTTGAACTTGTGTAATTTGAATTCCACTTTCATAATCATCTAAAATAGTTTGAATAATTTCTTGGGTTTCGAGCTCAATTTTTGATCTTCCTTCAGTCAATATTGGTTGAATGTCACTTTTGGCAATTACTTCTCTCATTGCAGTTTCAGCAGCAGCCTTAACCGTTCCCTCTGGATCTTGAATTTTGAATAAAAAATTACCAGCATCTTTAATTACCCAAAATACTGAAAAGTCTATATTAACAATATTTTCATCACCTGTTAACATTAGGCTTTCTTGTGGAACATCAGCAACTCCACCACCTGTGGAGAAACCACTATCTCTCTCAGATCTAAAACCAATATCCATTCGGTTAACCTTAGTGACTTTTGGTGTTTGCACAGTTTCAACAGGAAAAGGTATATGATAATTCAAACCAGGCTGTGTAGTTTTTACAAATTTACCAAATCTTAATACTACACCTTGTTCGTCAGGTAATACTCTATAAAGTCCGCTAGCTAACCATACAAAAACTAAAACTAATAAAATTAGACTGATTGATTTTCCTCCTGATGTTTTTCCACCAGGTAAAAATCTTTTTATTTTATCCTGAAGATCTCTGATTAATTCATCAACATTTGGTGGTCTAGGACCTCTGCCTGATCCATTACCACTACCACCTCCACCTGGAGGTGCTCCCCAAGGACTTTGACCTTTAAAATCGTCTGACATGACAACTTATATAGTGTCTTTATTACAAAAAACAAGTAATGATACTTTTATGGCTGATAAAAAACCTGAACTTAGTGCCGCAATGAAAAGCAAGCTGGAGCCTAAAAAGTTCACTAAAAATCCTATTATTGGAACTAAGTTTACAATTGCAATCTCTAGTGCGAAAGGTGGAGTTGGGAAATCTACATTTGCAACAAATCTTGCTTTAGCGTTAAAAAAAGTTGGATGCAAAATTGGTCTTTTAGATGCAGATATTTATGGTCCATCAATTCCTAAAATGTTTGATATTAATGAGAAACCAAAAAGTGATGGTCAAAAATTAGATCCAATTACAAAATATGACATTCAGTGTATGTCGATTGGTTTTTTAGCTGATCAACAAACTCCAATGATATGGCGTGGTCCTATGGTAACAAGTGCAATTAAAACTTTCACTCAAAAAGTTAATTGGAAAGATTTGGATTTTATTATTGTTGATATGCCACCTGGAACTGGTGACACTCAACTTACCTTTTCTCAAGAAAT
>CACCIO010000039.1 GCA_902546085.1 uncultured Pelagibacteraceae bacterium
GAAAATTCTATATTTGGATTAATTTCTTTTAATTTATCAAAAGTGCTTAAATATTCCTCAATGCTATGTTTTCTATTCATTGATGCTAAAATTTTATTAGATCCACTTTGAACAGGTAAATGTACAAGTGGCATTAACTTTTTAGAAGTTTTATACACTTCAATCAAATCCTCTGTCATATCTTTTGGGTGAGATGTTGTATATCTAACTCTCTTAATTTCGGATAACTTTTCAATATTTAAAATCAAATCAGATAGTCTGTATCCTTCATTATCATAAGCATTTACATTTTGACCAAGAAAAATTATTTCTCTTGCACCATTATCAGCTAAATATTTTGCTTCATCTAAAATTTGATTTAATGGCCGGGAATATTCTGGTCCTCTTGTATATGGGACTACACAAAAATGACAAAACTTATCGCACCCTTCCTGAATAGTTAAGAAGGATGAAACTTTTCCAGCTTCATTTTTTATTTTATTTAAGTATTTAAATTTAGAAACTGCATCAAACTCTGTCTCTTCTATTTTTTTATTTTTCTCAGTATAATTTAAAATTGTATCATTAATTTTATGATAAGCTTGAGGACCAATAACCAAATCTATATAAGGTTCTCTTTTAAGCATTTCCTGATTTTCTGCTTGAGCTACACACCCTGCAATAATTACCAATGGCTTTTTTTTAGATCTAAAAATTTTTTTTACTCTACCTATTTCTGAGTAAACTTTTTCTTTTGCTTTGTCTCTAATATGGCATGTATTTAAGAGATAACAATTTGCTTCTTCATATTTTTCTGTTTTTTCATAACCAATTTTTTTAACTGAATCATATATTCTATTTGAGTCATACTCATTCATTTGACATCCAAAAGTTTTGATAAATATTTTCTGATTCATATTATTGGGATTTCTTCTTAACCCCATATAATTCTAATTTATGGTCTACTAGAGTATATCCATATTTCTCTGCAACTTTTTTTTGAAGCTTTTCAATTTCTTCATCTACAAATTCGATAATTTCGCCAGTTTTCACATCAATTAAATGATCATGATGACCTTCATTTAATTCCTCATATCTAGCTTTTCCACCTTTAAACTCGTGCTTTGTTAATATTCCAGATTCTTCAAATAATTTTACCGTTCTATAAACAGTTGCAATACTTATTTTTGGATCGATTTTAGATACTCTATTGTAAAGCTCATCCACATCAGGATGATCACTAGACACTGACATTACTTGTGCAATCACTCTTCTTTGATCGGTTAATTTAACCCCTTTTGCTAAACATTTTTGTTCTATTGTTTCTGACATAAAATAATTTTAACTTAAATAAATAGGGTTAATCAAATTTTTTTTAATATTAAATTTATCACACAAATCAGGGATATTTTCGTATTTTATGTCTTTTTCACCTTTAAAATCTTTAATGCTGTAACAATAGTAATCAATATTATTAGTTAATTTAAATGCTTTGACTATAGAAAGTGAATTTCGTATTCCCGCAAAGCTTCCAGGCCCTCTATTTAAATAAATTGTATTAATGTCTTTTAAGTTTAAATGATGAGTATTTAAAAAATCATTAATAATCAAAGTCAATTTTTCATAATTAATTTTAGTATTCTCTTTAGTAATATTATAAATATCATTACTAGTAATGATCATTAAAAAAATTTTTTCACTGGTTACATCAATTATCAGTTTATTCATAATTATTTTATTTTCTGATGTCAGTTCTAATTCAGATGAAAATAATAGCAAATACTATTCCAAAGATGAAGGAATTCTAGCAATAATGTATCATCGTTTTAATGAGAATAGGTACCCTTCGACCAATATTAAAATGGATATATTTAAGGAACATATAAATATAATAAAAAACTCAAATTTTAATTTTCTCAATCCAAATAATTTTGCAGAAAAATTTAACGTACCAAAATCAGAAAAAGAAATTCTTATAACTATCGATGATGCCTTTGAATCTTTTTATACTGAAGCATGGCCCTTTCTAAAAGAAAATAAAATTCCTTTTATTTTATTTGTTTCAACTGAACCAGTTGGAAAAAGAGGTTACATGACCTGGGAACAAATTAAAAAGGTTGAAAGTTATAGTTTTGCAAATATAGGACATCATTCGCATACTCACGAATATCTTATAGATGTAAGTAATGAGGACTTTATTTTAGATATTGAAAAAGCTAATAAAATTTTTGTAAGAGAACTTGGTTACATCCCTAAACTATTCTCATATCCTTTTGGTGAATACTCTAAATTTATGAGAGATTACATATCTAAAAATTTCAAATTCGGATTCGGTCAACATTCAGGTGTAATTGACTTAAATAAAAATAAATTTGAATTACCAAGATTTCCTATTAATGAGAAGTATGGTGAATTAAAAAGATTTAAATCAATCATAAATTATTTTCCATTAGAATATAAAAAAATTTTTCCTGAGGAAAAACAACTATTCGAAGATACAAATCCCCCTAGATTTAAAGTTGATTTTTTTAAAGAGCAAAAAAATTTAGAGAACATAAATTGTTATTCTAATGAAGGTGATATTTGGGAAAAATCAAAAACAAAATTTTTGAATAACTCTCTAACAATAGAATTTAGAGAACCATTTAAACCTAGGAGAGGAAGAATAAATTGTTCTCTTAATGATAATGGTAAATGGAGATGGTTTGGTATTCAATTTCCAATAAAAGAAAACTAAATTAAACTTTCTAAATCTTTACTTGAGGGTAAGAGTCTCGCTTCATCAAAATCTTTTAAACTATTTTGTTCAATAATTTTCTGCAAAACTTCAATATAATGATTACCCGTTTCAGCATACTTATCTAAATACTTAGATAGAATTATACTATCTAAAGCTTTGTTTTGATTTCTAAGTTCCGTTCTTGCTTTTCTCAAATTTTTATAAGTCGAGTGAGTGTTAAGATTTCTCAAATATGCTCTAACAGACAACTGCAAGCTATGGAATTTCATAACCTTATGATCTTTGCCTTCATCAGCATTTTTAGGCTTTAATCCTTCTCCAGACCAGGTCCATTGTCCAAATAAAGCATTTCCTTTTAATGCAAATCTCGAAGTCCCCCAACCAGTCTCTTTAGCCGCTTGTGCTATAGCCAAAGAAACTGGGATCTCATCCATTCTTATTTTTAATGTAGATAAATCGTTTTGTCTTGCACCATATTGTTTATATTTTTTTTCTAACCATTTTTTTTCAATTTCGGTATTGCTATTTTTATTTAAAATAGTGAATAGTCTTTTTCTATCAATTCTGATTTTGTTATTCTCTTTGATAATCAAAGGTAAAACAATTTTTATAAACATTTCCTTTCTTTTTTTGGTATTTTCAATATTTTTAATTTCATTTGGTAATAACCCAATATCAATTGGTTTGACTAATTTTGTCTCTCTTACATCTTTCAAATTATA
>CACCIO010000040.1 GCA_902546085.1 uncultured Pelagibacteraceae bacterium
TACAGTGGATAGGAGGATTATATTTTTTATATTCAATAATTTTTTTAATTGATATTTACGATGAAAGTTTAAAAAAATCTTTAACTAACTTTATATCTTTTAATTCTTCTGAAGTGATCAAGCAATCAATAAAAATTTTACTACTTTATTCCGTTTTAACTTTGTCAATATTTATTATTTTAAATATTTTAGGCATAAGATCATTTAATTCATTTAATTTAGCAATGACAATTATCTCATCAGGTGGGTTTCTTCCTGTGAATGATCTTTCATCAATTTTAGTGAATGATATACAAGTAATTATTTTTTCTCTTCTAATGTTAATTTCTTTTTTTAGTATTTTTTTTACTTATAATTTAATTTTTTTGAGAAACAAAAATATAAATTTTTTCTATGAGGATATTCATTTATTTTTATACTTTATTGTAGTTGTAAGTATTTTTTTTATTTTTTTTAGTTATGATACTAATTTTACATACAGCTTTTTATCATTAGTAAGCAGTATTTCAAATATAGGGGTTTCTCTTGAAGTTAATCAAAGCAACTTAAACTTTATATACATTTTGCTTGTGATTGTTGGTGGATCTTTTTTTTCTACAAGTTCAGGCTTGAGATTTTTAAAAATTTATTCCTTAACAAAATATTCATTTAATCAAATACTTTCTTATAGTAGACCAAAGAATGTTTTTATGAATAAACTTGTGTTTTCTAAAATTAATTTTGATAGTAAAGACATAAATAAATATTTTTTAACAACATTGGTATTTATAATTTCATTTTTTTGTTTAACTATTTTATTATCGTTATCGAATATTCATTTTGAGTATTCTTTTAAATTAGCTTTATTAACCTTAATGAACACTGTTAATTCTTCTGCTTACGGCTTATCAGATTTTGACTTCCGAAATTTGCACATAATGACTAAATATTTTCTTATATTTTTTATGATAATCGGTAGGGTTGAACTTTTATCTTTATTATTAGTAGTTAAAAAATTCTTTTTTAAAAATTAATATAGTATTATATATATTTAAATTTTGCGCCCTTAGCTCAGCTGGATAGAGCATCGGTTTTCTAAACCGAGGGTCGTAGGTTCGAATCCTTCAGGGCGCGCCATTTCTGACATATTTGCCACTATATTTTTGTAAATTTTGCTTGACTGGAATTATTCTAAATCATTTTTAGAAATTAATTTTTCTTGAAGAGTATTTTCTTCCATGCTTAAATTAAAGATATTCAAAAGTAATTTTGAATTATTTGTTAACAAATAAAAATAACATAAAGGAAGAATAATGTTTAAATACTTAAAACAATTAACTTCTTTAGTTGCTATGGTTGCTGTGTTGTTTACATTCACAACAGAAACAATGGCCGCTAAAAAATCTAAAACACTTAAAAACACTCAAAAGAAGGGTTTTGTAAGATGTGGAGTATCTCAAGGTCTTCCAGGATTTTCTAATGCTGATGCTGCAGGAAATTGGACTGGTATAGATGTTGATGTATGTAGAGCGGTAGCTGCTGCAGTACTAGGTGATGCAAACAAAGTTAAGTTTACACCACTAAGTGCTAAAGAAAGATTTACAGCTTTAACTTCTGGTGAGATTGATATCTTATCAAGAAACACAACTTGGACTCTTTCTAGAGATGCTGATATCGGACTTACTTTCGTTGGAGTAAACTTCTACGATGGTCAAGGTTTCATGGTTAGAAAAAGTTCTGGTATTACTTCAACAAGCCAATTCAAAGATGGTATCTCAGCTTGTACAAACATTGGTACAACAACTGAGTTAAACATGAGAGACTTTTTTAACTCAAAAGGAATTTCTTATGAGCCAGTTGCTTTCGAAAAAGCTGATGAAGTCGTAGCTGCTTATGATGCTGGTAGATGTGATACATACACTACTGATAAATCAGGTCTAGCTGCACAAAGAACTAAAATGTCTAACCCAGATGAACACATTGTATTACCTGAAACTGTTTCTAAAGAGCCTTTAGGACCAGTTGTAAGACAAGGTGACTCTGTTTGGGAAGATATCGTTAGATGGTCTTTAAATGCTATGATCGAAGCAGAGGAGTATGGAATTACTTCTGCAAATGCAGACTCAATGAAAACTTCAGACAACCCAGCTGTAAAAAGATTAGTTGGTGCTGAAGGTGAATTAGGTGCTGCTTTTGGTCTAGACAACGAGTGGAGCTTAAGAATTATTAAGCAAGTTGGTAACTATGGTGAAAGCTACAAAAGAAATATAGCTGACACTGGAATTTTACCTGACAGAGGTCCAAATGAATTATGGACTAAAGGTGGAATTCTTTACGTACCACCTGCAAGATAATTGCATATTCAACTAATTAAAAAGGGCTAGATTTTTCTAGCCCTTTTTTTTATAAGCGTTCAAATGGACCTGAAATTACAAAAAATCATTCCTCAATTAATTACCGTTTTAGTTGTAGTACTAGTTTTTTGGATTTTTTACATACAACGCTCAAATCAATATGGAGAACAGGGGTATTGATTTTGGGTATGGGTTTCTTTCTCAGGAATCTTCATTTGATGTACAGTTTTCACTTATAGAATACGATGGATCACATTCTTACTTCAGAGCTTACCTTGTTGGTTTGCTTAATACTATTTTAGTTTCTGTAATTGGAATTGTTATTGCAACAATTTTAGGTGTTATAGTTGGTGTTGCAAGACTCTCTCCAAATTATTTAATAAATCAATTTGCTGCTTTTTATGTAGAATTTTTTAGGAATATACCGCTACTTTTACAAATATTTTTTTGGTATTTTGCTGCTTTAAGAGCTCTACCATTGCCTCAGGATGCGGATGCAATGTTAGGTGTTTTTTTCTTAACGATTAAAGGTTTGTATGTTCCAGCATTTATTTGGGAAAATCTTAATGTATTTTTATATTCAATAATTGCAGCAATAATTGCAATAGTTGTAATTAGAATACATGCAAGAAAAGTTCAAGAAAGGCAAGGTAAACAGTTACCAGTTTTTTGGATATCAGTAGGTTTAATTTTTATATTACCTTTACTTAGCTTTTTAATTGGAGGCGTGAGTTTATCGTTTGAAATTCCTAAACTAAAGCAATTAGCTACAACATCATTCAAATATGAAGGTGGTATAAGCTTACCCCCTGAATTAATAGCTTTAACTTTATCGCTGGCATTATATACAGCAACTTTTATTGCTGAGTGTGTAAGAGCTGGAATTCAAGGTGTAGGCAAAGGTCAAAAAGAAGCAGCTGCATCAATTGGATTAAATCCTAATCAAGTTTTGAAGTTAGTTGTTATGCCACAAGCATTAAGAATTATTATTCCACCAACAACAAACCAATATTTAAATTTAACTAAGAATTCTTCATTGGCTGCTGCAATT
>CACCIO010000041.1 GCA_902546085.1 uncultured Pelagibacteraceae bacterium
AAAAGATAAAAGTCCAAATGCAATTCCTTCATTCCAGATCAAACTAATATTTAGATATTTTGATAAAAATATTTCAGACTCTAGAAATTTCTTATCTAAATTAATTACATAAATTTTAGAAATTCTATCAAGCAAAAAAATTAGCAAAATAAAAGATGAATTAATAAAAAAATTTTTTTTTATCATTCTAAGTTCACAGCACAATTAGCTCTATCACAAGCTGTTTCTTTAATTTTCCAACAAATAGAGCACTTTGATCCATTTGCCTTACTAGTGATTGCTGTTGTCTCAATATCATCTTTATAACTAACCTCAGCACTTGAAGTAATACAAAGTTCAGAAAAATCTGTATTTTCTGTAAGACTTTTTAATTTTTGATTTAGTTGTATTTTTAAATCAGCTTCTAGGCTCGATCCTATATCTTTACTAGCTCTTTTTTCTTCAATACTGATATTACAAATATCTCTAATCTTAATCAATTCGATCCATTTTTTACTAAGTTTTTCATTTTTAAATTTTTCAGGGAATTCTATAAATTTTTCAAGATGAATACTTTTTTTGTCTTTAAATAATAATTTAAATATTTCTTCAGTTGTAAAAGAAAGTATAGGGGCAAACCATTTTAGTAATGCATTTAAAATAATATTAAGAAGTAAAATTGTTGATTTTCTTTTTTTTGAGTCTTTACTATCACAATAAAGATTATCTTTTCTAATATCAAAGTAAAAGGCAGATAAATCAACAGTACAAAAATTTAACAATTCTTTATACAAATTATGAAAATCATAATTACTAAAATATTTTTTAAAATTAGTATCTAAAACATATAATTTATGTAGCATTAACTGTTCTAACTCAGGTAAATCATCTACACTGAGTTTTTCAAAGTTTATTATTTGAAAATTATCGTTTATATTTCCTAGTAAATATCTAAAAGTATTTCTAATTTTTCTATAAGATTCTGCATGCTGATCTAGAATTGAATAATCTATTCTTAAATCCTCTGCATAATTTGATGATGCTACCCAAATTCTTAAAATATCAGCACCATACTTTTTTAGGATATCATCAGGTGCAATTACATTTCCTAATGATTTAGACATTTTTAATCCTTTGCCATCTACAACAAAACCATGGGATAGAATAGATTCAAATGGTGCTCTGCCCCTGGTTCCGCATGACTCTAGAAGTGATGAATGAAACCATCCTCTGTGCTGATCAGATCCCTCCAAATACATCGATGCTGGCCATTTTAAGTCTTCCCTTTTTTCTAATACAAATGAATGAGTTGAGCCACTATCAAACCAAACTTCGACAATATCGCTTAATTTATCAAACTCTTCAGATTTATATTTATTGCCTAAAAATCTCTGGGTATCATCCGAAAACCAACAGTCTGAACCCTCTTTTTCATAAATTGAGGCAATATTCTCGATAACATCATCATCTACTAAAATTTCTTTAGTTTTTTTATTTACGAAGATTGGAAGAGGAACTCCCCAAACTCTTTGTCTTGAAACACACCAATCAGGCCTGGTTTCGATCATTGATTTTAATCTCTCCTTCCCTTTGCTTGGATAAAAAACTGTATCATCAATTGCTTTTAAAGCTGTATCTCTCAATTTATGACTTTCCATAGAAATAAACCATTGGGGTGTAGCTCTATGTACAAGTGGTGCTTTAGATCTCCATGAATGTGGATAAGAATGAATTAATTCACCATGAGATAATAAATTTTTTTGCTGATTAAGTTTTTCAATTACGATTGGGTTTGCTTTGAAAATATGAATACCCTCAAACAGTTTTACATTGTTTGTATATTTTCCATCTCCATCAACAGTTTCTATTGCTTTAATTCCGTTGTTTAAACATAAATTAAAATCATCAGGTCCATGACTTGGAGCACAATGAACAATTCCAGTTCCTTGCTCAGTTGTAACAAATCTTGCTTCAAGCATTGGAATATCATGTTCATATCCAATTTTAATAAAAGGATGATTGCAAATAGTATTTTTAAATTCCTTTCCTTTCAAAGTATGAATTTTTTTATAATCTTTTATTCCACATTCTTTAATAACTGATTCTAATAAATCTTCTGCAACAACTATTTTTCTATTTTTAAAATCACCATCATCTCCCAATTGTAATATCACATAATTAAGAGCTTCATTGTATGCCAAAGCTTTATTAGCCGGAATTGTCCATGGTGTTGTTGTCCAAATTATAATTTCACTTCCAAGTAATTCTTTTAAGTTAGAGGATTTAACAGAAAAAGATGTATAGATTGTATCAGATTTGTGATCTTGATATTCTACTTCAGCATCTGCAAGTGCTGTTTTTTCAACTGTTGACCATAAAACTGGTTTGAAACCCCTATATAAACTTCCCTCTTTTAAAAACTTTCCGAGTTCCCTTACTATTTGAGCCTCAGCTCCAAAACTCATAGTTGAATAGTAATTTTCCCAATCTCCAACAACACCTAGACGCTTAAATTGAGATTTATGAACTTCAATCCATTTTTCTGCAAATGATCTGCACTCTTTTCTGAACTCAACGACAGGTATTTCATTTTTATTTTTTTTATTTTTTTTATACTGCTCCTCTATTTTCCATTCGATTGGTAAACCATGACAGTCCCACCCAGGCACATATATACTGTCTTTACCATCCATTTGATGAAATTTAACGATAATATCTTTCAATATTTTGTTAAGAGCAGTGCCCATGTGAATATTTCCATTCGCATAGGGTGGACCATCATGAAGAACAAATTTTTCTTTTCCTTTACTTGAGTTTCTTATTTCATCATAAAGATTTATTTTTTGCCAATAATCTAAAATTTCAGGTTCTCTTATTGGCAAATTGGCCTTCATAGAAAATGCTGTTTTTGGTAGATTAATTTGTGATTTACTCATTTAGTATTTTTTGCAGTTTTTAAATCAGATTTAATTTGAGCTTTTAATTGATTAACATTTTTAAATTTTTTTTCTTTTCTTATAAACTTTAAAAACTCTACTGATAAAAGTTTATTATAAAGATTTCCAGAAAAATTAAATAAATGAACTTCTAATAATATTTTTTTTTGATTAAATGTGGGTCTAAATCCTAAATTAGCAATTCCTCTAAGACATTTAGTGTTATTTTTCCTAAAAACTTTAACAGCATAAACACCTGGTTTAGCCAGAACATAATCTTGAATATCTATGTTACAGGTTGGGAATCCAATTTTTTTTCCAACC
>CACCIO010000042.1 GCA_902546085.1 uncultured Pelagibacteraceae bacterium
TTACTAATTCAATATCATTAAGAAAAAAATTAGTAGAAGAAGGAGCAATATTTTATACTACTTCAGATACTGAAACGATCGTTCAACTAATTGCTAAATCAAAAAGAACCAAAACAATTGATAAAGTTATTGATGCAATTTTTCAAATTCAAGGTGGTTATGCTTTGGTAATGCTAACTCAAAACTCATTGATTGGGGTACGAGACCCTTATGGAATCAGGCCACTAGTTATTGGTAAACTTGGAAGTAGTTATGTTCTTGCATCCGAAACTTGTGCGTTCGACATTATTGGTGCAAAATTTATTAGAGAGGTTGAGAACGGTGAAATAGTATTAATTGAAAAAAATGAATTAAAAAGTATTAAGCCTTTTCCTCTTAAAAAAGTAAGACCATGTGTCTTTGAATATATTTCTCAAGACCTGATAGCTTAATTGGAGGCAAAACAGCTTATGAACACAGAAAAAACCTAGGTAGAGAACTTGCAAAAGAAAGTAAAATCGATGCGGACATTGTGGTTCCAGTGCCAGATTCTGGAAATGCTGCTGCTATGGGTTTTGCTCAAGAATTAAAAATGAATTTTGAACATGGATTAATTAGAAATCATTATGTTGGAAGAACTTTTATTGAACCAAGCCAGAAAATAAGAAGCCTAGGTGTTAAATTAAAACTAAATGCTAATCAATCAACTATTAAAAATAAAAAAATAATTCTAATTGATGACTCGCTTGTTAGAGGAACAACGTCTCATAAAATTGTAAAAATGCTTTATGATGGTGGTGCAAAAGAAGTTCATGTTAAAATTGCATGTCCTGAAATAAGATACCCAGATTTTTATGGAGTAGATACGCCAACAAAAAAAAGAATTATTGGCTGCAAACAAAACTAATGATGAAATTTGTAAATATATCGGTGCCAAATCTCTAAGTTTTTTATCAATAGATGGATTATATAAAGCAATAGGTTTTGAAAGCAGAAGCAAAATTTATCCACAATTAACGGATCATTATTTTACAGGTGATTATCCAGTAAAATTGGTTGATGAGTTGGGAGACAATAAAATTACTCAATTATCATTATTGAGTTCAGCATCAAATAATTAAAATATGAAAACAGTTAAATTTACTGAAATGAAAAATGGTAGTAAAGATGACTATCAACTTTTAGAAAAACTAGAAAAGAAATTTGAAAGACAAACAGCAGATAGAATTCTTAGTTATTTGAGCAAACAAACTTCAACTTTAGAAGGTTACAAAATCAGTAGACTAGAACATTCTTTACAGGCTGCAACAAGAGCTTTTAAAAATAAAGAAAGTGATGAAATGATTGTTGCAACTTTACTACATGATATTGGAGACGATTTAGCACCAATGAATCATTCTCAATATGCTGCATCCATACTTAGACCTTATGTTTCAGAAAAAACCTATTGGATTATTCTACACCATGGTCTTTTTCAAACTTATTACAGTGCTCATCATTTAGGTGGTGATAGAAATGCAAGAGATAAATTTAAAGACCACAAATATTATCAAGACACCATAGATTTTTGTGAAAAATATGATCAATGTTCTTTTGACCCTGATTACAAAAGTATGACTTTGGATGATTTTAAGCCTTTAGTTAAAAAAATATTTGCAAAAGAGCCTTATTATTATCTTTAAATTTATCTATAAATCACTATTTACAGCGCATGATCGATTCAAAAGAAAAAATTATTAATTATTTTAATTCAGGTGTTAAAGAGCCCAAAAATTTTAAAATTGGGATAGAGCATGAAAAGTTTTTATTTAGTACTACGGACAATAAAAGGATTGATTATTCAAAAATAAAAGAAATGTTTTCAGCATTATTTGAATTTGGCTGGAATCCAGTTTTCGAAAAAGAAAACATCATTGCTCTTAATAAAGGTGGTAAAAATATAACTCTTGAACCAGGCAATCAAATAGAATTGTCTGGAGATAAACTAAATCATATGCACGAAGCTTGTGCAGAGTCACAAGATTATTTATTTGAACTTAAACAGGTGACAAAAAAATTAGATATAAAAATTGTTAGCGCAGGATTTGACCCTATTTCTAAATTAAATGAAATCCCAGGCAACCCTAAGCAAAGATATGAATTAATGACTAAGGATATGCCTCTAGGTGGTGAGCTTAGTTTAGATATGATGTATCGAACTTGTGGTACTCAATTAAATTTAGATTATAAATCAGAAGAAGATTTTATTAAGAAATTTAGAGTAGCAAACTCAATTGTACCCATTGCAATTGCTTTGTTTGCTAATTCATCAATTGTAGAGAAAAAAAATAGTAACTACTTATCTTATAGATCTAAGGTATGGCAAAGTACTTCAAGGGGTGGATTGCCTAAATTATTTTTTGAAAATATGAATTTTGAAAAATATGCTGATTTTGTAATTAATTTTCCAATATTATTTATACAACATAAAGATCAATATATTTCAGGTAGGAAATATATTTTTAAAGATTTTATGAAAAGAAAAATACAAGAAATTGGAAATAAACTTCCAACTGAAACAGACTTAACAATTCACTTAAGCACAATATTTACTGAAAACAGAGTTAAAAAATATATTGAAATGAGATCTATGGATACCTGTGGCTGGGATTGTTTATGTGCGGGACCGGCTTTCAATATTGGTATGCTTTACGGAAATTTAGATGAAGTTCATGAATTAATTTCAAAATGGGAGAAAGACAAAATAATTAATGCCTATTTAGAGGCACCAAAAAAAAGGATTTAATACTCAATTGATGGGTAAAGATCTTTTTTATTGGTCGTCTATACTTTTAGATCTTTCGAGAAAAGGTTTAGAGAAAAGAGATATTTTAAGTAAAAAGGGTAACAACGAGACAGTATTCCTAAAACATATACAAAAAGTAATTGATAATAAGACAACAAACGCAGATCATATGATTAGTAAATTTTCAAAAAACGAAAATTTAGACGAATTATATGATAAATAAAATTGTTGCTGTTCAAGGAAATCATCCTTCTAAACTAAATCCTTTAACGGATACAAGTGTTTTTTTAGCAAACGAAATTCAGAACAAAAAATATAAAATTTTCTATTACGATCCAAAAGACTTATCAGTTGTTAATTCAAAAGTTACTGCAAAGGGTTT
>CACCIO010000043.1 GCA_902546085.1 uncultured Pelagibacteraceae bacterium
GAATTCAGGACTCACAATTAATCACAATTGATGGAAAAGTAATGGCTGTAGCTTTTATGGCTAACACTCAACACTTATACTATAGAGAAGATGTTTTGAAGGATCTTGGTATAGCAGTTCCAAAAACATACGAGGAAGTAGTTGCTGCATCTGAAAAAATTAGAGCTTCAGGTAAAATGCAATATCCTTATGCTGCTGCATATAAAGCAGGTTGGAATTTAGCAGAAGAGTTTGTAAACATGTTTATTGGTCATGGTGGTGAATTCTTTAAATCAGGTGGTGCAGAACCTAACATTAATAACGCAAAAGGTGTTGCTACTTTAAATATGCTTAAAAAATTATCTGAACTAAGTAATCCTGATTACTTAACTCACGATAGTGAAGCTATTAAAGTTGAATGGGAGTCAGGTAATGTTGCATTAATGACATTATGGGCTTCAAGATCAGGTACTCTTTTAGATGATGAAGGAGATCCTAATATCACTAAAGCAACAAAATTAACTGGACCAGCTACAGTGGGTGGTGGAAATATTCCAGCAGCTACATTATGGTGGGATGGTTTTACACTTGCTAAAAATAGATCTGATGCAGACGCCGAAGCAACATTTAGAGCTTTAGCGCATGCAGCATCAAATAAGAAAATGGTTGCTGACGCTGCTGACCAAGCTGTTTGGTTAGTAGAAGGATTTGTACCAGGACCAAAATCTATTGGTGTAATTGAAGCTGTAAAAATGGGAGCAAAACCTTATCCAATGTTACCACAAATGGGTTTAATGCATGGTGCGTTAGGAAGTGAAATCGTTGAATTTTTACAAGGTAAAGAGTCTGCAGAACAAGCATTGAAAGATGTTGAAGCCGCTTACATTAGTAAAGCTAAAGAACAAGGCTTTCTATAAAATCTAAAACTTTTAAGTGGGGATGAATTCCCCACTTACTCAAAATTTAATGCCTAATAAAACATTTTTTTGGTTTTTTTTACCAACAGGTTTAGCAATGATCCTGTTTATTGGGCTACCAATCATATCAACTGGTATCCAATCTTTTTATGCTCAACATGATCAAGTAGTTAAAGAAGTTAAAAAGTGTGACCCTTTTGGTTGTACTGTTTCAATAGTTGTAGATAACGAAGAAACTACAAAATTAAGAGAAGCAAAGCCACTTGGTAAATTTAATGGATTTGGAACCTATGTAGATAGAAATCATCTTGCTATTGATGAAATTAAAAAATTTTGGAATGAAACTGAGAGCTTTGGTGCTTTCGTAGATCAAGTAACTAATCTACCATTTTACAAGGCATTAATATTTACCCTAACCTATTGTTTATTTGTTACACCAAATGTTCTTTTATTAGGATTTATTATTGCTTTAAGTTTAAATGCAGTTGCAAGAAAAATTAGGGGACCGCTAATTTTTGGTACAATATTGCCGATGATAGTAACGCCTCTAGTAGGGTCTCTTGTATTATTTTGGATGATAGATTCTCAAGGAATAATTGGAGCAAATATTCAAAATTTAATGAATGATCCGTATTTATCACTTAAATCTTCTAAAACATTAACCTGGATCACTATTATTATATATGGGATTTGGCATCATTCACCTTTTGCATTTGTAGTATTTTATGCGGCTCTTCAAACGGTCCCTCAAGAGCCAGTAGAAGCTGCAATTATTGATGGCGCATCAAGGTTTCAAAGAATTAAACATATAGTGTTACCGCATATTTATCCTGTAGTTACTTTTGTAGCTTTGATTTCGTTAATGGATAACTTCAGGGTTTTTGAGCCAATAATTGGCTTTAGCGCTGAGGGAAGTGCACAATCATTATCATGGTTAATCTATGATAATTTAGTAAATGAGGAAGTAATATTATTTGGATCTGCTGCAGCAACCTCTATGATGACGATTGTTGGTATAGCAATTTTATTAGCCCCAGTTTTAATAAGAACATGGAAAGAATTTAAGACAGCGAGATAATTATGGATTATGGTCTAGATAAAAAATCAACAAGTTTAAAAACTTTTAACACAATCTTTATTATCGTTTGGCTTTTAATTGCTTGTTTTCCTTTCATTTGGACTTTTTGGGGATCATTTAAAGTTAGAGCTGATTTTTTTTCAAGATCAGATTGGTGGTATGCTATTTCTGCATTCAATACTTTAATTGAAACCGGTGGAAAATTTACAACAGATGCATATACCCAAGCCTGGACTGAAGGAGAGTTTTGGAAAGCATCCAAAAATACAATAATTGTAACTGTATTTGTTGTAAGCATTTCATTATTTTTAGGAACACTTGGTGCATATGCACTTTCAAGATCAACTGAAAGATATGCGTTTTGGATATTAATTGCAGCACTAATATTTAGAGCAATGCCTCACATCACTCTAGTATCAGGATATTTATTTCCATTTTTTCAATTACAAATATGGGGAATTCTCCCTACAACCATTGTTGTGCTAGTTGCAATTAATCAACCATTTACTTTATGGTTACTATATTCATTTTTTAAAACAGTCCCTAAAGAACTTGATGAAAGTGCTTTAATAGATGGATGTTCATACTTTCAAGCTTTTAGACATATTATCATGCCAGTGATGTGGCCAGGAGTAATTACTGCAGGATTATTTAGTTTAATGCTTGCTTACAATGATTTTACAGTAACCGCATTACTTTTAAACCAAGAAAATCATACTATGGTTCCAAAAATTCAAAGTTATTTAGGAACAAATCAACATGAAGGAAATTTAATGTGGGCAGTTTCTGCAGTAGTTTCAGCAACAGCTCCTCTATTTATGTTGGTGATGTTTTTTCAAAGGCAGGTTATTAGTGGTTTAACTGCTGGAGCTGTAAAAGGTTGAAATATTACAAAGCTTTACTTTTTGGTTCTATTGGATCAATTGTCGAAACTTCAGAGATACAAAGAAAGTCATTTAACAAA
>CACCIO010000044.1 GCA_902546085.1 uncultured Pelagibacteraceae bacterium
CGATTTCTTAATTCCAATAAAGTATAACTTTAAAAAACCTACTATTGGTCTAGGAAGTTGTATTTTTATTCACCTGACAAAAAATTACAAACCCACAGCTGGATGTATCGCTTTAAAAGAGAAAGATTTTTTAATTATGCTTAGATTAATTAAAAAAAATACTAAATTAAAGATTTTCTAAGATCTTTGTCCAAAAATACTAGACCCAACTCTAATATGTGTTGAGGAATGTTTTGCAGCTAAAATATAATCTGAGGACATGCCCATACTTAATTCAGGTAGACCTATAACTTTATTTAACTTATTCATTTCAGCAAAATAAACCTCTGCATCACTATTTACTGGAGGAATACACATCAGGCCAATAACTTCTAAACCAATTTCTTTACTAAAAGAAACTAATTGAGCCACTTCATTTTTATGAATTCCTGATTTTTGATTTTCATCACCAATATTGACTTGCAAGAAAACTTTAATTTTTTTATTAATTTTACTTTGTTCATCTACAATTTTTCTTGCGAGTTTTTCACTATCTACAGAATGGATATAGTCAAAGATTTTTACTGCAAATTTAACTTTGTTGGTTTGTAGTTTTCCGACCATATGTAATCTTATTTTAGGATATTTTTTTTTTATCTCCGTCCATTTCTCTACTGCCTCCTGGACTTTATTTTCTCCATAATCATAATGACCATGCTCAATTAATGGTAATATTTTATCAATTTTGAAAGTCTTTGATACTGCAACAATTTTAGGATTGTTATTAATATTTAATTTATTAAGCTGAATTTTAATATTATCCTTAATCTCTAATAAATTTTTAACTGCGTTATGCATATGAATATGATTAATAAATATTACTTTATAAATAAATTTGATACAAATATTATCAATAAACAAGATAAGCAAACTGCTATTATTTATAGAAATTATGAGTCTAAGATAATAGATAAATTGCTTATTCTTAAAATAAAAAAATATTGCAAATTTAAAGATATAAAATTTTATTTATCCAATGATATAAGGCTCGCATTAAAATTAGATTTGGATGGTGCATATATACCTTCTTTTAATAAATCCACACAACACCTTGCTTTTTCATTAAAAAAAAATTTTGAAATAATTGGATCGGCTCACAATATTAAAGAAATAAAAATAAAAGAAATTCAAAACGTTAAAATCATTTTCTTATCTTCTTTATTTAAAAAAAATAAAAACTACCTTGGTATTAATAAATTTAAATTAATTTCCAATTTAACAAGTAAAAAAGTTGTTGCTTTGGGAGGTATTTCTAAAGAAAATCTCAGTTCACTCAGACTTTTAAATAATTTCGAATTTGCCGGGATATCTTATTTTGAATAAAAAAAAGGCCCCTAAAAAGGGGCCCTTTAATAAATTTAAATCTAAATTAAATTAGAATGCAAATGATGCAGAGATTTTCCATCTTTCAGCTTCACCAGCTTGTCCAGTAGCGTGATCAACACCTGTAGCTTCGATTGCAGCTGCAGAAATAGTCATACCACCTGAAGTGAATGAAGCAGAAACTGCCTCAACTTCCTCATCAGTTGTTGAACCACCTGTACTGTGTGTTTCAGAACCGTACGTGATCGATAAATCATCTGTTACTGTGTACGATATTTTGTATGATTCTACTTCATCATCATTTCCTGAATCTACATCATAATCAGTTTGAGATAATCCAAAAGTGAATGATCCATATGCATACGAACCTTTGATAGTTGTTGCATCTGCTTCTGAACCTACAGTTTCAGTTTGACCTGCACCATAGCTTACAGATAATCCTTCAACTCCAGCGTATGTGAAACCAATCGCTGATGCAGATGGTCCACCTGCTCCTCCTGGAGAGTATGAAGCTTGTACTGTTAAATCATCCATTAATGATGGAAGAGTATACATCATACTGTTGTTACCTGCTTCTGAAGCTGATGGAGATGAGATACCTAATCCGTTATCCCAAATATCACCCGCTGCTGTAGTGTCTAAAGTTGACTGAGCAGAAGATCCACCTTCACCAGAAAATACTAATGTACCTAGACTATCATTGCTTAAAGTTAAAGAATGACTATCAAATGGTCCACTTCCGATTGCAGTATCATCACCTTGGTCGATTACAAAAGATAGAGATACGTTAATACCACCATCTGTTTCACCAGAACCTGAGAAAGTCAATTGGTTACCCATTGTCCATGACTTACCGTGAGTGCTTGATCCAGAGTTATTTTTAACTCCGATTGAAGCTGATCCAGCTACTGACATTGCGCCAGCATAAGCTGAAGTAGCTAATAGAGAACCTGCTAAAGCAGTTAACCCTACTTTTTTAAAGTTGTTCATATTAATTACTCCTTTAAATTATTGTTAATTATTAATAATAAACAGTGAATGTTTACCATTACTGTTTAAGTTTATGCTTTATTTTCAGTGTTTTTTTAAATTTTCTTAAAAGTGTTGCATATTTACATCACTTTTTTCCTTGTATTACATAAATTTTATCAAATAAATTATTTATACTGTATAAGCTTAAAATTATGAAAATTGAGACAACATCAGTAATACTAAAAAAATCCTTCCTGTTATTTATGATGTTAGTGTTATTTTCTGGGTGTAATGGCAAATTTCCAGGTGCTGATGCGAGAAAGTTCCCTGACGATCCTGCTCTTAGGGTAAAGAAAAATCTTGAAGAGGGACGAGGCTTCAAAGTTAATGATGTATTTTCTAATAAACAGCGTGGTGGTACATTCGATTTTGCAAATTCTAATGAACTTTGGAGAGCTTCTTTAGATGTAATAGATTTTATGCCTTTATCCTCTGTTAACTATAGCGGGGGAATAATAATTACTGACTGGTACTCAACAAATGAAAA
>CACCIO010000045.1 GCA_902546085.1 uncultured Pelagibacteraceae bacterium
AAAAAGATTGAGTCTGAGTGGCAGAGACTTTGGGAAAGAGAAAAAACTTTTAAAACAAAAGTTGATAAAAGTAAAAAGAAATTTTATTGCTTAGAAATGTTTCCATACCCATCAGGTAAAATACATATGGGTCATGTTAGAAATTATACAATTGGCGATGTATTGGCCCGCTATAAAACACTTCAGGGTTTTAATGTTTTACATCCAATGGGGTGGGATTCATTTGGGATGCCTGCAGAAAATGCTGCCAGAGAAAACAATTTAGATCCAAAAAAATGGACAGAACAAAATATTTCAAAAATGAAATCACAATTGAAAAAACTTGGCCTATCAATAGATTGGGACAGAGAAATTTCAACATGTTCAGAAGATTATTATAAACATCAACAAAGATTTTTTTTAGAATTATTAGAAAAAAAATTAGTTTATAGAAAGGAAAATTACGTTAACTGGGATCCTATTGACGAGACAGTACTAGCTAATGAACAAGTAATAGATGGAAAAGGATGGAGGTCAGGAGCAGTAGTAGAAAGAAAAAAATTAAGTCAATGGTTTTTTAATATTTCAAAATTTTCTCAAGAATTACTAGATGGCTTAAATAACCTTGATAAATGGCCAAATAAAGTAAAAACAATGCAAAAAAATTGGATTGGAAAATCCTTTGGTTGTGAAATTGAATTTGCTATTGAAGGGAATCCTTCAGTAAAAAAAATAAAATGTTTTACTACTAGACCAGATACTCTTTTTGGGTTTTCTTTTTTAGCACTTTCTGCAGATCATGAAATTTCTAAAAATTATAAAGATGACAAGGAATTTTTAAAATTTAAAGAAGAATGCTCTAAAACTGGAACTACAGAAGAGGCAATTGCTGTAGGTGAAAAAATTGGTTTTAAAACAAACATGATGGCTATAAATCCACTAGAACCTAAACAAAAAGTCCCAGTCTATTTTGCAAATTTTGTTTTAATGGATTATGGTTTTGGTGCAGTTTTCGGGTGCCCGGGTCATGATCAAAGAGATTTTGACTTTGCTAAAAAGTACGGATTAGAGATAAAGACTGTTGTAAAACCAAGTAATGAAAGTGAAAATTTTGAAGTAACCACTGAAGCATATGCCGGACCAGGTATTTTAGTTAATTCTAACTTTCTAAATGGATTAAAGGCACCAGATGACTCAGTAATTGAAACAATTAAAATTTTAGAAAAGAGAAATTTAGGAAAAAAACAAATTAATTTTAGACTAAAAGATTGGGGTATATCGCGTCAGAGGTATTGGGGTTGTCCGATTCCTATAATTTATGACAAAAATAATAACCCTCACCCTATTCCAAAATCAAAGTTGCCAGTTAAGCTTCCTGAAAATATTAAACTTAACGTTAAGGGAAATCCCTTGGATAGTGCAAAAAATTGGAAAGAAATTGAGTTAGATGGTAAAAAATTTACACGAGAAACTGACACACTAGATACATTTGTTTGTTCATCTTGGTATTATCTTAGATTTTGTTCGCCGAACGAAAATGAATATGGTTTTAAAAAAGACGAAATTGATTATTGGATGCCAGTTGACCAATACATAGGTGGTATTGAACACGCTATATTACATTTACTTTATTCGAGATTTTTTATGCAAGCCCTTTCATTCAAAAATAAGAATTTTAAGTTATCAGAACCTTTTGAAGGTTTATTTACTCAGGGGATGGTTTGTCATGAAACGTATAAAGATCCAGATAATAATTGGATTAGTCCTGATGAAGTTATAAATATTGAAGGAGTTAAATGTCTTAAGAAAGATAAATCTATAAAAGTAACTATAGGTGCATCTGAGTCTATGTCAAAATCAAAAAAAAATACCATTGATCCAGAAGACATTATCTTAAACTACGGAGCTGACTCAGCAAGGTTATTTATATTATCAGACAGCCCACCAGAAAAGGATGTTCAGTGGTCAGATGAAGGAATTACATCTGCATACAAATTCATCCAAAAATTATGGAATTTAAATTTTAAAATTTTGGATGAGATGAGTAAAGATCACAAAAATGACCATGATAATGAATTAACAAAATATACGAATAGAATAATAAAAAAAATAACAGAGAATCTAGAGAATTTTAGTTATAATAAAATCGTTGCAAATTTTCATGAATTACACTCATTTTTTTCCAAACAAATAATGAATTCATACAAAAAAAGTACTTTAAAAGAAAATTATAGTAAAATTTTAATCACAATGACGCCTGTAATACCTCATTTTTCAAATGAATGTTTAAAACTAATTAATGCAAAAAATATTAAATGGCCCTCATATGATGAAAAAGATATTAAAGAGGATATAATAAATATTGTTATCCAAATTAATGGAAAGAAAAGGTCTTTAATATCAACAAAACCAGATATTTCAGAAGAAAATTTAATGGAATTAATAAATAAAGACGAAAAATTATTTAAACACTTTAATGGAAAAGAAATTAAAAGAAAAATTTTTATTAAAAATAAATTAATCAATATAATAATTTAAATGATAAGAAAATTTATAATTATATTTTTTATTCTGACATTGTATGGTTGCGGATTTAATCCAATATATAATGTCTCTAATGAGATAAAATATAAAATTTTAGTTAATGAAACTACAGGAGATCAATTTATCAACAACATAATTAGAGATGAAATCTTTAAAAGTTCCAACAAAAACTCTAAAGAAATTTTGAAAATCAATTTAAATACGGGTTATGAAAAAATAATTCTTTCAAATGATACGACAGGATCACCCTCTGAATTTCAAGTAATAGCAAAAACAACATTTGAAATAATCTATGATGATAAAATAATAAAATACGATTTTAATGAAAAACAAATTTTAAAAAATAC
>CACCIO010000046.1 GCA_902546085.1 uncultured Pelagibacteraceae bacterium
ATTTTTTTCTATGTCTTGTTCCTCTGTAACAAGCTAGATCAATTAATCTTTTAATACTTAATGAATAATCTCTCCTTAAATCACCTTCTACTTTAAAATTTTGATCAATGTATTCTCTAATTTTTAAGATTTCTTCATCTGTTAATTCATTTACTCTTTTTGCTCTTGGGATTTCTAAAGATGAACAAATTTGCTGAGAGAATTTATCACCTATTCCATAAATATAAGTTAAACCTATATGAACAAGCTTATTCTGTGGAATATTTATACCTGCGATACGAGCCATAATTTTTGTGATAAATTGTGCCTTTTATATAAGAAGATTAATCAAAGTCAACGTCTTATACATTGATAAAAGTGTCTATTTTCCTTGTTATTTCTTCAATTTCTAAGGATCCATCAATCTCTTTAAAATTTGGATTCTCAGAGTAGAAATTTAGAACAGGTTGGGTTGTTTCCATGTACTTTTCATACCTTCTAACGATAGTATCAGAAACATCATCAGACCTGTCTTCTATAATTTTTCTTTTCTCTAGCCTTTTAAGAATTGTATTTTTATCCACGTTAAGAAATAAAATTAAATCTATACTTTGATTTGAATTTTTTAGTAAAACTTCCAAATTTTTAGCCTGACTTAATGATCGAGGATATCCGTCAAAAATTAATTTATTTTTTTTTTGAGGATCAGATATTAAATTTTCTATAAGTTTATTAACAATTTCATCACTTATAAATTTTCCATTCTTCATATCATTAGTTATAGCTTTACCAATATTTGAATTTTTTTTGATTTCTTCTCTTAAAAGATCACCTGTTGAAATTTGAAAAGCTTTTAATTTGTTTACTAGATATTTAGACTGAGTACCTTTTCCAGCACCAGGAGGTCCAAATAAAATTATATTCACTTACTTTCCAAATCTAGTTTTTTTAATCAATTGTTCATATTGAGAACTCATTAATCTAGTTTGTATCTGTGTTACAGTATCGATAGCAACTACAACAACAATTAAAATAGATGCACCACCCAAATAAAAAGGTATTGGATAATTTGCAATTAAAAATTCTGGCATCAAACAGACTAACGTTAAATAAAGAGCTCCAATCGTAGTTAATTTTATTGAAATATTTTGAATATACAGTGCTGTACTTTCACCTGGTCTAATACCTGGTACAAAACCTCCATACTTTCTAAGATTCTCAGCAGTTTCAGTTGGATTAAATGTTATAGAAGTATAAAAAAAAGTGAAAAATATTATTCCTGATGCATACAACAACATATAAAGAGGCTGCCCTTGAGTAAAATAAGAGCTCAAGTTTAAAAATGTTTCGTTATTAGAAAATGAAAAATTTGAAAATGTTACCGGTAATAATAGAAGTGCTGAAGCAAAAATTGCAGGAATTACTCCGGCCTGATTTATTTTTAAAGGCAAGTGTGATGATTCTCCTCCATACATTTTATTACCCATTTGTCTTTTAGGATAATTTATTAAAATTTTTCTTAAAGCTCTTTCCATAAAAACTACAAATAGAATAGTAATTATAAGTAGAACAAATATTGCTAGGATCATAAATGTTGAAACTGCACCAGTTCTTCCTAATTCAAAAGTTGTGACTAATGCTCTTGGAATTTCAGCTACGATACCAGCAAAGATTATTAGTGATATACCGTTACCAATACCTCTTTGAGTAATTTGTTCACCTAACCACATTAAAAATATTGTCCCTGCAACAATTGTTGTAACAGTAGTTATTTTAAAAAAAGCTCCTGGATTAATTACTAAGTCAGCCGATGACTCTAAACCAACAGATAAACCATATCCTTGAACTGTCGCAAGCAACACTGTTCCATATCTGGTAATTTGTGTAATTTTAGCTCTTCCTGTCTCACCTTGAGCTTTTAGGTTTTT
This sequence comes from uncultured Pelagibacteraceae bacterium, assembly GCA_902546085.1. Classification (GTDB taxonomy): domain Bacteria; phylum Pseudomonadota; class Alphaproteobacteria; order Pelagibacterales; family Pelagibacteraceae; genus Pelagibacter. The sequence goes on from CACCIO010000046.1 coordinate 1,908, forward strand.
AAAATAATCAGAAACACCAGTCAAAAGTTGAACTATAATAGCAGAAGAAATATAAGGCATTATACCTAATGCAAATATCGCCATTCTGCTAACTGCACCTCCAGCAAAAACATTAAACATGCCTAACAATCCTTTTTGATTGCCTTCCATCATTATTTTTAATTGCTCGGGATCTATACCTGGTAAAGGTACAAAAGTTCCAAATCTATAAACTGCTAATATCAAAATGGTAAATATAATTCTATTTCTTAAATCATTTGTTGATGATGATGCACTCATATAAACAAACTATTTTTTCAATTGAATAGATCCACCAATTTTTTCTAGTTTTTCTATTGCTGATTTGGAGGCCAGGTCAGCTTCAATATTAATTTTATCTTTTACTTCCCCAGATCCTAAAATTTTTAATTTTTTTGAGTTTTTATTTATTAATTTAAGTTTTTTTAGAAGTTCTGTATTTAATACTTCGTTTGGATTGATATTTTTTTTATCAATATAAGATTGAATTTTATCTAAATTTAATATTGCAACATTCTCTTTAGATATTGGGTTAAAACCTCTTTTTGGAAGTCTTCTATATAACGGCATTTGTCCACCTTCAAAACTTTTTATGGCTACTCCAGATCTTGATTTTTGACCTTTAACACCTCTACCTGATGTTTTGCCTTTTCCAGAACCAATTCCTCTTCCAACTCTGATTTTAGCTTTATTGATTTTTTCTCTATTATTTAAAGTAATCATTATCCTCTTTTTTCAATAATTTCTGAAATTTTTTTATTTCTAATCGCTGATATTTGTTTTGGTGAACTTTGTTTCATCAAAGCTTTCATTGTAGCTCTAATAACATTGTGTGCATTAGAAGTTCCCATAGATTTTGCAACAATATCTTTTACTCCTAAAACTTC
>CACCIO010000047.1 GCA_902546085.1 uncultured Pelagibacteraceae bacterium
ATTTGATGCAAATTATTTCAGTAATAAATCAAAAGGGCGGCGTTGGAAAAACCACTACAGTTATAAATCTTGCAGCTGGATTGACCTATTTAAATAAAAAAATTCTAGTAATTGACCTAGATCCCCAAGGAAATGCAACTACAGGTCTTGGATTATCTAATATGAACAGCTCCAGTGATACAATTTATGGAGTACTGAATGGAAGTAATGAAATTGAAGAGGTAATAAGAAAGACACAGTTCGAAAATTTAGATATCATCACATCTAATGTTGACCTCTCAGGTCTTGAAGTCGAGACAGCTGATAATAGTAATAGGGCCTTTATATTAAAGGCTAAATTAGCCTCATATTTAAACAGTTCTAGAGGATCTTACGATTATGTTTTAATTGATTGTCCACCTTCTTTGAGCTTGCTTACTGTTATGGCTTTAGTATGCTCTAACTCTCTTTTGGTTCCATTGCAAACAGAATTTTTTGCTTTAGAAGGCCTAACTCAGCTCCTTAAAACAATTGAAAGGATAAAAGTAAGTTTAAATCCAGATTTAAAAATTAGAGGCATACTTCTAACAATGTATGATAAAAGAAATAAGCTTTCATCTCAAGTTGAGAAAGAAGCAAGAGACTATTTTAGAGAAAAAGTTTACTCAACAGTTATACCAAGAAATGTCAGATTGTCTGAAGCACCTTCACATGGAGTGCCGGTATTAATTTATGATAAATCCTGTCCTGGAAGTAAATCATATTTTAATTTTACTGATGAATTTATTAATCAAGAAAAATCGTTAGGGAGCGCTGCGTAATGGAAAAAATTAAAAAAGGATTGGGTAGAGGTTTATCTTCATTAATTGGTGAAAACAAAGTTGAGTCTCAAAAAAATGAATTATCCATAAGTGAATTAGTACCTAATAAATATCAACCAAGAAAAATATTTGATGAGAATAACTTAGATGAATTAACAAATTCAATTAAGGAAAGAGGGATGATACAACCAATTATTGTTCGAAAATCAAATGATGACATATCTAAATTCGAAATAATTGCTGGTGAAAGAAGATGGCTTGCAGCTCAAAGAGCAGGTCTTCATAATGTACCTGTAGTAATCACTGAGGCCGATGATTTAAAATCTTTAGAATTTGCCATTGTCGAAAATGTTCAAAGGCATGACCTAAATCCTTTGGAAGAAGCCCAGGGTTACAAAAGATTGATTGATGAATTCTCATATGATCAAGAAAAAGTCTCAAAATTTATCGGTAAAAGCAGAAGCCATATAACAAACTCATTAAGACTTTTAACATTGCCTCAGGACGTAATAAAATTGATTGAGACACAAAAAATTACTGCAGGTCATGCAAAAATTTTAGTTGGTCTTTCTAATGCTAGCTTTGTAGCATCTAAAATCTTAGAAAAGAAACTATCTGTTAGACAAGCTGAAACTTTTGTGAGAGTTTTTAAAAATAAAAAAATTAAATCAAGTAAAAAGAAAGATACTAATATTATTGCATTAGAACTATCAATCTCTAATAAAATTGGCATAAATGTTGATATACAAAATAATCATAGAAACAAGGGTAAAATAAGTTTTGAGTATAAAGATTTAGACCAACTTAACAAAATTATCGATATTATTAAAAACCACTACTAGGTTTTAATAAAGCTATTTGTAAAATAAAATTGGTAATAATATTTAATGAATTTGAAGAGTTTTTTTTTATTTCCATTTCAATATTATTAATTTCATAAATTGATTTCTTTATTTGAACTAAGCTCCAACTTTTAATTTGCTGTTTTACAATTTCTTTTTCCTTCCAAAAAATTGGAGGTTTAGCGTGCAGGATAGTGCTTTCTAGGTTTTTATTTTCTTGATAACTTTCACATAATCTAAGTAATCTTTTTAATTTGATTAAAAATGTTCTCGTTATGATTATACAATCATCGTTTGATAAACGATTTTCATTAAGAATAGTTATAGTTTTATTTTTATTCTTAGCTAAGCAATTATCTATCAGTTCAGAAATATTGTGATTTTCTATTAAACTGATCAGTTTAATTAATTCATCAGTTGAAATTTTTTTTTTATTTAAACTAAACAATTTAATTTTATTTAAGTCATTTTCAAGAATTCCTCTGTCACCTGAACATTTATTTATCACTAAATTTAAGTTTTCCTGTGACATTGGAATTTTATTTTCGTTAAAAAATAAAGCTGCATTTTTCGCTAGAGTTTGATTATTGTCAGGGTAAAAAGCAATTGCGATAAACTCTTTACTTTTTTCAAAAAACGATCTTAATTTCGATTTTTTTTCAAGATTTTTTGCATTTATTATTATGAAAACATCAGAATAACTTTTTTTATTTAAATATTCAATTATCTTAAGTATTTTATCAGAAGCTCTGTTTACAATTATAATTTTCTTTTGGCTGAAAAGGGATTCTGATAAAATATGATTATAAAGGTTTTCAGAATTCTCTAAAATTTCATTTTCTGAATATTTTATAACCTCTCGATTTTTATTTGCCATTATTAATTTAGATATT
>CACCIO010000048.1 GCA_902546085.1 uncultured Pelagibacteraceae bacterium
CAATACCTCCGCCCTTAGCAGCTAACCAAACATTCTCACTCCATAAATCAAGAATGCCTCCTAAACTATCTGAGGCTTCATTTAAAAAACATGAAATTGGTAATCCTCTTTTTGTACCACCATTTGATAAAACTGGTGTTGCTGGCATAAACCAAAGATTACTAATATAGTTATAAATTCTTTGAGCATGTAAATTATCATCTGAATATGTGCTTGCTACTCTTGCAAATAAATCTTGATAAGATTCGTTTAAACCCAAGTATCTATCTTTCAAAGTTGCTTTCCCAAAGTCAGTTAGATTTGCATCTCTACTACGGTCAATTTTAATTATAATTCCTTTGTCATTTTGAAATAATTCTGTATCATTATTTAAAGAGAACAGATCAGGCTTATTTATTTTAGAAACTTCTTTAACAACAGGGCTATATTCAGAGACAGCTTTTTTGAGGGCTTGAGAAAGAATCTTATTCATAAAAATTTAATATATTTTGTTATTAGTACGAAAACAACTATATGTTGTAGGCGTTTGCTGTAAATATACTATATAAACATTTTAACAACAGAACATTTATAGAACGCGACAAAATGATAATCAATAAAAAAATAAATTTTTTTGCAAGAAATTAACAAAAAAAGAGTAAGAAAATAGGTAATGAATCAAAACGTAAAAATAGACCCATTTGGTTTTAGAGAATATGACGCCCGATGGTTGTATAAAAAAGATATAAACCAATCTGGTATAGAGGATCTTGGCAAAGGCTTAGGATCACAAATAAAAATTCACACAAAAAAAGACAATCCTAGAGTTATTGTAGGCCATGACTACCGTTCCTATAGTGAGGAAATAAAAACTGCTCTCAAAAAGGGATTATTATCTACAGGATGCAATATAGAGGATATTGGTTTGTCATTGTCTCCCATGGTTTATTTTGCTCAATTTAATTTGGACGCAGATGCAGTTGCTATGGTTACAGCAAGTCATAATGAAAATGGGTGGACTGGTGTCAAAATGGGAATCAAAAAAGGACTAACTCATGCACCTGAAGAAATGAAAGAACTAAAAGAAATTACCTTAAATAAAAAGTTTACAAAAGGCGAAGGTAATGAAAAACAAATAAAGGATTTTGATAAAATTTATAAGGATGACTTAATAAGTAAAAATAAAATTAAGAAAAAAATAAAAGCTGTGGTAGCTTGTGGAAATGGAACAGCAGGTATTTTTGCCCCAGATATTCTAAGGGGTATTGGATGTGAGGTAATAGAATTAGATTGTAATCTAGATTGGAATTTTCCTAAATACAATCCAAATCCAGAGGATATGAAAATGCTTCACGAAATAGTAAAAGTAGTTAAAGAAAACAATGCTGATATAGGTTTTGGATTTGATGGTGATGGAGATAGGGTTGGTGTTATTGACGATAAAGGTAATGAAATATTTTCAGATAAAATTGGTCTTCTAATTGCTAGAAATTTATCAGGTAAACATAAAAATTCAAAATTTGTAGTAGATATAAAATCGACAGGTTTATATTCAAAAGATAAAATCTTGTTAGAAAACAACTGTGAAACAATTTATTGGAAAACAGGTCATTCTCATATTAAAAGAAAAGTGAACACTGAAAAAGCTTTGGCAGGTTTTGAAAAAAGTGGTCATTTCTTTTTTAATCAACCTTTAGGATATGGTTATGATGATGGAATTAACTCAGCAATTCAAGTTTGTCACTTATTAGATAATCAAAATAAAAAAATGAGTGAAATTACTGGTGAATTACCTAGCACATTCCAAACACCAACAATGGCACCTTTTTGCAAAGATGAAGAGAAATATATTGTTGTTGAAGAGCTAGTTAAGCAAATTAAAAATTTAAAAGAAAACAAAACTGAAATTGATGGTCAAGTTATTAATGATATTTTAACAGTTAATGGAGTTAGGTTTTCATTTGGAGATGGTTCTTGGGGACTTATAAGAGCATCTTCAAACAAACCATCTTTGGTTGTTGTTACTGAAAGCCCAACATCAGATGAAAGAAAGAAAAAAATCTTTGATTTTATTGACGATTTGTTACAAAAAACAGATAAAGTCGGTGAGTATGATCAGAAAATTTAATTCTTTAAATTATCTTCATCATTTTTATTTTCTAAATTATCTTTATCAGCTTTAGTTTCTAAATTATCGCCATCCCGATTATTTACTTGTTCAGGAGTTTCATCGCTATAAAACTTTCTTACCAATTCCTCCTCTTTAAGTCGTTGTTCTTCATCAAATTTTTTCTCCCATTCTTTCATACGCCTATTTTCCTCGTCTTCTCTCTCTTTTTGAGCAATTTCAGATAATCTAATTCTCTCGTTTTCTTCTTCAATTCTTTTTTGTCTTTCCTCCTCTATTTTCAATTCTCTTTCTCTTTGACGTCTTTCATTTTCTTTATTTATTCTCTCACGT